>NZ_JBALFV010000094.1:0-288950 GCF_036916735.1 Nostoc sp. | reverse complement strand
CTCTGCAAATCGAATTATAGATGATTTAGTGCAATATTTGACAAAACCAATGAAACTAACTAATACACAATAACTCTGCCGTAGTCAATGCTAATTTGTTTAAATTAACAAAAACTCAATCAATTGTTCTCCACTAAATACTTAAACATATCATCTATCACTTGATTTGCAGATAAATAATAACCAACCAGCCAATGTTGCCCTACTATATGAACTTTACCTTGCTTGACTACATTGAGTTTTGACCATAAAGGTTGTGTTGTTAACTGTTGAACTGCCAGCTTTGCATCGTTGGGTTGAGAAAAGTTAGAAGTTATAACAAATAAAACATCTGCATCTATCAAACTCAGAAGTTCAGGGGATATAAAGTACCAACTAGTATTACCAAATATCTTAGTAAAATCTGGTACAGCACTCGGTTTTTGCGAGAGTGGACGGTCTAAACCAAGCTCCTGTAAGATTGAACCAGAAAA
Source organism: Nostoc sp. (assembly GCF_036916735.1). Taxonomy (GTDB): domain Bacteria; phylum Cyanobacteriota; class Cyanobacteriia; order Cyanobacteriales; family Nostocaceae; genus Nostoc. The sequence continues at coordinate 288,477 of NZ_JBALFV010000094.1, read as the reverse complement.
CGAGTTTTCAGTGCGGATAATTATCCTACCTGGAAAAATATGTACAACGGATACTTGAATTCGTTTAAGTTTTTCGCCCATACTTGCTTTAAATTGGGCTATTCGCGCATTGTAAAGCGCTGCTATTTGTTTTGCTTTTTGTGTTTGACCTAATGCTTGGGCTAGTTGCATAAATAATCTTTTCCAGCCTGCTACATCTTTGGTAATTTGGTATACAACAGTAGGCGCAATATGCGACCATAAACTGTAGCTTTCTAAAAAACCGAAATCGATGCTTACGATCAAATCGGGCTTTAAAGAGAGAACTTTCTCAAAGTTAGGTGGCAAGCCAATGTCTACAGCATCAGAACGCCGCAATGATGCTGGTATTTCTCTTTGAGGATAGCCGAAGAGTTTTACTCCCAAGCTAATAGCTACTTCCGTCGATTGGGGATCTAGTGAAATAATCTTTTGGGGGTGCAGGGGAACTGCTGTTTCACCCATTGTATGTTTGACTATGTGAACATCTGCTTGGGATGGTAATTTAAGTAAGGGGTTGTGTAGGTGTGAAAACAAGCTGCAAGCACACAATGACAAAAGGCAAAAAACAGAAATAACGCGGATAAGCATAACTATTGGTAGCGGCTGACCGTTAATTGTCAATGGTCAATCAAAATTTCCATCCCAATGTCAGAGTAACAGTGAATGGACTACCATAAGTCACTGATGTGTTATTACCACTTTCAAAATATGCAAGGTCAAATAAATTCTCGAAGTTGAGGGTTGCATCAAATTTAGAATGACGGTAGAACAAAGCAGCATCAGTTCTGACATAACTGGGTACTTTCAAAGTATTAAGGGTATCGATAAAGCGATCGCCAACATAAAACACCCCAATACCACCCCCTAACCCTTGCAGATTACCCTGGGGAATCGTGTATGTCGTCCAGAGACTAGCTTGATTCAATGGCACTTCGGTTTGTGCTTTGCCGACAGGCGAAGGAGTACTATTATTTTTTGTAATTCGAGGATCGGCGTATGCATAGGAACCAATGACATTCCAGCCTGGTAAAATCTCACCTGTAACAAACAACTCCACACCCTGAGTGTTGACCTCTCCTACGGGGATATAATAATCAGGATTGTTTAGATCGACCGTAGGAACGTTAGATTCAGTTAGCTGAAAAAGAGCTAAGTTAGCTGAAAGTTTATCACCGAGCAAATCAGCTTTGACACCGACTTCGTATTGAGTTCCGCGATCGGGTTTAAACAACTCGTTATTAGCAGTGCGACTAGTCTGGGGAATAAAAGAGCGGCTGTAGCTAGCATAGAGCGAAAGCGGTTTAATCGGTTGATAGACTATACCAAGGTGAGGACTAAAAGCTTCGCTCGCTGATGAATTTGAAGAGGGAGAACCAAATAAGTCAAAGACCGTATAGCTTGTTTGCGATGACCAGTCATAACGACCGCCTAAAACTAGTTTCAGGTTTTCAGACAAGGCAATCAAATCCTGAGCGTATACACCCAAGTTATCCACTTTGGTTCCACTTCCATTGGAACTAAGAAGTTTACCAAGTGTTGTATTCCCATAAACAGGATTGAAAATATCAATAGAAGCGAAATCATACCTGTTTTGAACACCATAAAACTGGTTCCAAGCATACTCTGTCCCGAAAACAACTTGATGTTCAATATTTCCAGTTTTAAACCGCCCTGCAACGTGAGTATCTAAATCATAAACATAGTAGTTGACACCTCCTGGATTAGTAAATACATCTCGTCTTAAGGTTCTGTTGTCTGGTAATAGCTCTATGGGACGTGTTTTCAAATCATTACTATATTTGGTAAAAATTGCTTGGAAAGCATTCTGCAAAGACCAGTTATCATTGAAGCGATGCTCTAGTCTGTAACTCAATCGAGTGTCTGAAGTGTCTTGGTTTTCTTTGTCTGGTTCACCCAAAAATCGAGTTCGAGGGAGTTTACCCAAGGGATTAAAAAACAAAGTTCCTTTTGTAGCTATCCCTTGATAGTAAGCGCTACGACTAAAATCGGCATAGCTTGTATAGAAAGTCAGTTTCGTGTTAGTGCCAATATTCCATGCTAGCGCCCCGGCAATCTGCGATCGCTGCTGGCTATAAAAATCAACAAAACCGTTGGAACTTAGGTAGGAACCATTGAGGCGATACAAAACACTTTTATCGGTTGTCAGCGGTCCAGATAAATCAAGTGTGCCTTGATAAGTGTCGTAATTACCCACAGAAAAAGAAGCTGCATAAAAAGGATCTATTAAAGGCTGCTTGGTGACTAAATTAATTGTTCCGCTTAGGTCTCCTTGTCCGTAAAGTACAGAAGCCGGGCCTCGCAGCACCTCAATTCGCTCAACATTGCCAATGCTAGTTAGGTCTCTGGCCCCAGCAAAATAATTCCTCAAACCGTCGGTAAGAATATTAGTAGTACCAGAGCCTCGAAGAATTAATCTGTCTGACTGAGCAAAAGTACCTCCGCCTACTACACCAGCATTTCTTAACGCTTCCCCAATGGTGAGAGCGCGTTGGTCTTTGATAACCTGTTGAGGAACAACATTAATTGTCTGAGGAATGTCGCGTAGCGGTGCATTAGTTCGAGTTCCCACATTTGCATCAGTAGGGTTGTAGCCTGTATCCGGCGATCCTATCACCTCTAGTTCAATCGGTGCTTGGTTTTCACTATTTGGCGGTTTTTGCTGTGAAGGTATTGGTTGCTGTGCTGTGGATGTGGTACTTGTCACCCCAATAACTAATCCTTCAGGACTGTCAAACAACTCTACTGCTGGTACACCCACTTCACCTGTAACTGTCACCCGTATGGTATTAACATTAATGTTAGTAACAATCACCTCGGTAATTCCTGGTGCTGGCTTTGATTGCCGAAATGTATTACCACTAGTCAAGCGCAACTGAGCATTAGGGATGTCTGCAACATAGGAATTACCCTCAGTTTTTGGAGTTAGCTGCAAGCGTTGGCTGTTGACATCGGTCTGTAAAATCACCTCTAAACCCTTACTTGTACTATTGAACTTCACTGCCGTTACTGGTATAACTTGTGCTTGTTCGGAGGGTATAGGTGACGACTGTACTAACTTTTGGGCATCGGTAAACAGATGCTCTATTTGCTTGAAACTGCGAATTTTTCTGATAGGTACAACTGAGTTTGTGATTGTTTCTTGAGGTAATAGTTGCTGCTGATAATCTGATATTTCTGCCGTTCTAATCGATCCAGCGATCGCAGGTGGAAGTTTCCCTATAAACATTCCCATTACCGAAGTAATTAATAATACAATATATCGAAAAAAATAGTTTAATCTCTGCGGCTTCATTGAAACTTCCTCACACACACTTGCTCATCTATTACTGACTACGCGCTTTGAGTCAAGGTATAAAAGATAAGTGAAAAACCTATCACCCTTTATCCAAAACTCTGTAACAATCTCACTTCAAGATAAATGTTTCTTTAATTGGGGTTGTGACATCAGGTACATTATTGAACTTAGATTGAATATTACCAACAAAGTTGAGAAAAATCTAAAAAAGATTTTTGCTTTCAATCTCAACAAATCTTCTGGCTACACAGACGATAACTGTTTATGTACTTGCTAAAATCACGGAATCAAGCTACTTGCAATGATTTTCATCAAGTCAACTACTATTTGATAGGAGCAAGTGCTTTGTCAGAGTATCTTTACCAAGGACAGGACAAACTAGCCAATATTATTGGTAATATCATCGCATATAACTTACATCTCTATTTGTAAGGTGATGTCTACGACAAGCCTTTACGGTCTACGCCATTCGTGAGGAGGAAACAAAGCCATGCGATCGCTCCAAAGTTCAACTTTTAAAGCGGCGTTGCTAGCAAAGACCGCTTTGTAGCTATGATTTTGCGATTAATTATCCTTGCGTTGATAAAGCTCTTATGGAGAATATAGCTCTTAAAACCCAACATCTGGTCCAGATTTCTCACCACATCTCTCAAAGTCTGCGCTTATGCTCTTCAGCAGGGGAGAGTTATTGTACAAGTTCTTTTTCCCCTCAAGCTTGTGAGAAATGCAGGAATACCTTTTAGAAGCTCGTGTGTCTGAAATAATGGCTCATCCTGGATATCTCCGTTACAAACAAGTTCGTGCCGCTTTAAATGAAACACGACGTGAAATTGGAGTGTAAAGCCATTAAACTTAAAAGGGCAGACTTAGTTAGCTTCTTTCTCTACAGATGTAGAATTAGAAGCATAACTTTGCCGCCCCTTATTGGAACAATAAGGGGCGGCAAAGTTACGGGCAAAGTCACAATGACAAATAATTAGCACTCTACAGCAAAAATGGACGTAACTGGATTCGAACCAGTGACCTCTACGATGTCAACGTAGCGCTCTAACCAACTGAGCTATACGTCCTTAACCACACAATTATCTATAATAACACATACTTTCTTGATAAAGCAAGATAAAGTGTGTAAATCCATCTTATAAGAGAAGTACCATTCGACTAGGGTGTATGATCGATAAGGTTATTCGGTTCTGGTGGGGAGCAGCTACCAGAGGTAACCCTTAAAGTTCGGTGTAAATCCGGCGCTGTCCCGCAACTGTAAACCCATTTGAGATGCCATCTAAAATCCCAAATTGAGTAAGTCAGGATGCCTGCCGAGATAGATTTATCAGTTCCACATATCTGCGAGGTACAGATGACTACTACTGTAAATATTTCCCCGACTAGTCCCTTGGGTGTTGCTGACCATACTTTATTTGTTTGCAAAACTTGTGCTAGCGTTTGGCAAGATAGAAAACGCTTAGGTGAAAGTGGCGGTCAAAAACTTCTATCTCAACTTCAGCAGCTTGCACAAGATTGGGACTTACGAGATCAATTTCCAATTCAGGAAGTTGAATGCATGAGTGCTTGTAATCGTTCCTGTGTAGTTGCTTTTGCTGCCAAGGGCAAATTAACATATTTATTTGGTGATTTAGCTGTCGATGACAGTGCATCTGCGATACTAGAATGTGCTAGTCAATACTATGCCAAAGCAAATGGTTTACTGCCTTGGTCAGAGCGTCCTGAAGCGCTGAAAAAGGGCATTTTGGCAAAAATTCCACCTTTATCTTAATGATGCGCGTTTTGATTCTGGGTGGAACGGGAGATGCCGCAGAACTAGCTGCTAAAGTGGCGACTATCCAAAGGTTAGAAGCAATCACGTCTCTAGCTGGGCGCACCCGTGAACCATCAGTACCGTTAGGCGATTTACGGGTTGGAGGCTTCGGTGGTGTGGCTGGATTGGCTAGCTATTTGCGTCAAATGCAAATCGACTTATTAATTGATGCAACCCATCCTTTTGCTACTCAGATTTCTTTCAATGCGGCAGATGCTGCAACCGAAGTCGGAGTACCCCGTCTGATGTTAATACGCCGCCCTTGGGAAAAAGGAAGTGGCGATCGCTGGATTGAAGTTAACAGTGTTGAAGCCGCAGCCGCATCTGTGCAAAACCATGCACAGCGAGTATTTTTGACAGTTGGCAGGCAAGAACTCGCCGCCTTTGCTCACCTAGATAAAATTTGGTTTCTGATGCGGATGATTGACCCTCCTAGTGATGATGCTTTAGTGCCACTAGGAATGATATTGTGCGATCGCGGACCCTTTACCCTCAATAATGAAAGGCAAATCCTGATTCATAACAAGATTGATACCATAGTAAGTAAAAATAGCGGTGGCGATGCAACAAAAGCCAAGATTATTGCAGCGCGAGAACTCGGCGTAAACGTTGTTATGGTAAATCGTCCAGCCATACCACCAGGAGAGCAGGTTACTGATGTTAATGGTGCTTTGGCATGGCTATTTGACAAGTTGCACCACTAGTGAGGTAAGGCAAAAGTCAACCCCAACTCTTGGAGACGCTACACAAATGGGGAATTCAAAGCAGTACTAAGATTTTCCTTTTGGAATTGACCCTTCAATTCCCTCAACATACCAATCCATCGCCAGTTGTCTCTGGTCCTCCAAAACTTTACCTTTTGGCACTCGCACCACCCCATTTTGATCTTTCACTGGGCCATCAAAAGGATGTGCAGTACCCTGAATAAACTCATCGCGCTTCGCATTCACAAGTTGTTGCACATCCTCTGGAATTTCCTGATTCATTGGGGAAATATCCACCATTCCTTGACCAATACCATCCCAAACCTCTTGTGACTTCCAAGTATTAGTCATTACAGCCAAGGCTTTATCTGTATAGAATTTGCCCCATTTGTTAATAGCTGATGTCAGGTGGGCTTTTTGACCAAACTTACTCATATCAGTGTTGTAGCCAAAAGCATAAATACCTTTTTCTTGTGCCAGTTGGACAACAGCACTAGAGTCGGTATGCTGTGTCAGTACATCTGCACCTAAATTCACCAAAGCTTGAGCCGCTTCTTTTTCTCTAGCTGGATCGTACCAACTTTGTACCCAAAGTACCTTAACTTTTGCTTGAGGATTTGTTAACCTTACTCCTTGGGTGAATGCACTGATTCCCCGAATTACTTCTGGTATTGGGTATGCGCCAATAAAACCAACTATATTTGATTTTGTCATTTTGCCAGCAATCATGCCGGTTAAGTAACGCGGTTCTTCAAAGCGTCCCAGATAAGTGCCGACATTGGCAGCACGTTTGTATCCTCTACAGTGTTCAAATACAACATCATTGAAGTCTTTGGCAACTTTAATTGTTGGGTTCATGTACCCGAAGGAAGTTGTAAAAATCAATTTATTACCATCTAATGCAAGTTGGCGAATCACTCTTTGGGCGTCAGTACCTTCGTTGACATTTTCTACAAAGGTAGTTTTTACCTTATCTTGAAGATTAGCTTCCATGTCTCTGCGACCTAAATCATGGGCATAAGTCCAGCCAAAATCACCCACAGGGCCGGCATAAACAAATCCCACCTTAAGAGGTTCATTTACCGCAACAGGCGATGCTGAGGGAAATACTTCACTCTGCGCTCTGGAATTTTTGCCTTGAGAACAACTAGTTAAGGTAAAGCTAGATCCTGCTAAAGTGACATACTTTAGAAAATTCCGACGATCCATATTTTATTAATAGGTTTACCTGTTAATAAGATTTTTATGATTGCTGATAATGGCAAACATGGTTTAGATTAGCTATTTACTTAATTTTAACTTTTTATTGAAAGCGACGGGAAACTCCATCCCCGGACTTCATCTTGCTACGCACTCCGTGGGTGGACGAGGTTGTTCTCCCCGTCGCTTAGGCCAAGCAGGGTATAGTGGCAGTACGATCTTCCCCATGCCCAAAAACTCCACGCCACTTGCGGAATGGAGTTTTTTATTTCTGTCGTCAACTTACTTGAGAAAAAAGGCGATTAATGATATGTTATACTAGATACTCACTACATTTTTCATAAAGCGGATATTTAAAGCCAGGTTTTTGATAAAACCGCGATCGCAGACCGATAAAGTTTGATTGGCTGACAAGCAAAAGTGAATAAAAAAGGGAGAGAGCAGCAATAAACTGTTTCCAAAGACTATTGCACAAAAAATGTTCTTCGGTTGATGCAAGTTCTTAGCAATTGGGTTGTAGAAATAACTAAAGCTAACTCAGAGCAGAGTCAGGACCGGATAATCAAGGTCGTTGGCGATTCTACAAGCCTGATCATGTCTCAGAGGATGCAATGCAAGCTGAAGTTTGCACTAACATTGGTCTTGGTGGTGCGAGTTGGCGCTGTCCTCGCCAGAAGATTAAGGTAGAAGTGGATAACAGACCCTAAAATTAAGGGTTTGGAATACTTGACTGTCTTATCGCTCTTTCATCACTCTGGTCAAAGAAAAATTTCAGCCAACTTTTAAACAAGGCACAGAAACTGGGTTTGTCGCTTTATTTTCTAACATTATGGCTAAAATCATATCTTTTGTCTGAAAGCTCTATTAGTGCTTCGTTGTCAGAAACTGATGACACAGCATGATTTTATCTCTGGTCTAACTTACTACCGCTAGTGGCCAAAAACAAGGGCATCTTAATTATAAGTGATTATCCGAACTTGATATTACTTATACCCTGAGCAAATAATTATTAATTCATAATTAATAAATGGGTAGCGCAGTCTACACTCAATTATCAATTATGAATTATATTTTTTTTAGCGATTTGCTACCAATTTTTGAGCGATTTTTTGCTTAAATAGACGATAAAAAAACAATGGATTACCTATAATATAACGATCCCATAGACGAGTCGGTTCGGTAACTAAGCGTGTTAACCACTCGAAGCCACTATTCGTTAGCCATTCTGGACCACGATATGTAGAATTAGTATAAAAATCTAGACATGCGCCTAAGGGTAAAAATACACGAGCTTCAATTTTATTGAAGTTATCTAAAATCCACCGCTCCTGTAATGGCATACCAAAACCAATATATAAAATATCGGGTCGAAAATTATTAATTTTTTCTATAATTAAATCATTTTCTTTTCCTGATTTCTCAAAGTAACCATGATGCCCACCTATCCGAAGGTTTGGTGCAATTGATCCTAACTTTGTAATTGCTTCATCCACTACGCCGGGTTTTCCAGCTAATAAAAATAAAGAAACATTTTCTTTTTCACATTTTAATGCTAAATCTTCTATATAATCTGGTGCTGTCATCCGATGTGCAGAATTCAGCGAATAACCGCTTAAGTTAGCTGCTAACAATACACCAAATCCATCGCAAAATACTAAATCTGCATTATTTAAAAAATCTCGATACCAAGATTTTTCATAAGCGAAATTCATCGCTCTAATATTCACATTTTCGACAATTGTCTTCTTAGGACTTTTGACTGCTTCTACTAAATAATCGATTAATTCTTGTACTTTAACTTTATGGAATCTTGTATCAAACAACTTTATTTCAGGGAAAGTTTTAGTATGCATTGTTATTTCCTTTTTGTTTAATTTAGACAAGCTTTTTTCAGAATATGGCTCTTAACCTACGACTGATGCATAAATATATTTTAAGGATGCAAGATAATTGTTTATATCCAAATGTTTAACACTTATCCGTGCATTATTTCCTAGAGATATTCTCAAATTTTTATCGGCAATTAAAGATTGTATTGCCTCTGACAACTGTTGAATATCACCCGGATTAAGTAATAAACCATTCTGATTTTGAGTCACTACTTCCGGTATTCCTCCTACTTTAGTAGTTATGACAGCTAAACCCCAGCTCATTGCTTCTAGTAGTGCCATTGGTAAACCTTCGTTGTAAGAAGGTAAAACAAATACATCAGCTTTAGCTAAAAGCTCGTCGCGTTTTTCTTTGTCTACCCAGTCAAGGATAGTGATGTAGTCAACAAGATTTAGACTTTGAATCAAACTACGAGCTTTTTCTACCTCTCCATCCCCTGCCATAACCAACTTTGCTTTACTTTTCTCTTGGGCAGGTATAGAAGCGAATGCGTTAATTAAATCAAATGCACCTTTGCGCTGACCAATACGCCCTAGAAATAAGAAAAATACTTGGTCTGAATCTATACGTTGTGGAATTTGGGCAGGAATTCTTACCGCGTTAGGAAGAACAATAACTTGCTCTGGCTTTAAACCAAGATTTTCAATATAGAATTTTTTCCAGCTATCTGATAAAACGATAAAACGGGTACATTTACTAAAAGACCAACTGAGCCATTGCTTAAGCAATTGAGGAAGCTCAGAGTAAAAAAGATGAAAGTCAGCACTATGAGCATGAATAATTAGCGGTTTTTGAAATAGCCAACTAACAAGACTAGTGATTGAGTGACGAAAAGCACTACCTCTCTCTGAAACATGAACGTGGATTAAGTCGGCTTTTTTATTTAATAAATTCCAAAATAACTCCCCTATTGCCTGCACAAACACCAATATTTTCTGGAGGGCAGAGCCATTCGGTAAAGTAGTTATATGTGTAAATTTAATATCAGAAGTAGCTTCAGTAGCTTCTTCAAGGATGAGCTTTTGCACGGAAACTATTCCACCTTGCCGCTCCAAGCCTTCGCCTAACATAGTAATCTTTATAGGACTCATAACAAAAGAGCTTATTTAGGGTAGATAAATTTATCAAATATTTATGTGCCGCACACCCTATTTAAACTATGATTAAGTTATGTATTTGTCAATGATAGTAATTAAAAGTTTTAATGTAATAAAGATTACCATGTTGCAAAGGACGGGCTAAACGTTGTTTACCCGTGGCGTGTACTTTATTCTTAAAACTGATTGAATCATTTGTTGACAGACCGAAAAAACTAATGAACATATTTGAGCTTTTAGCAGGGGAAGACAATCATTTAGCCCTTGTTACACCTGAGGGGCGATCGCTAACCTATAAGCAATTGCGCGAGAATATTGTTGGACTGGTATCCCAACTCAATAGCTTTGGATTGAAACGGGGCGAACGCATTGCCATTGCCATGACTAACGGTTCACCAATGGCTATTACTTTTTTGGCTGTCGCCCTGTGTGGCACTGCTGCACCCTTAAATCCCAAATACAAACAAGAAGAATTTGCCTTCTACTACGAAGATATCCAAGCAAAAGCACTGATTACGTTGTCTGAGTCGCCAAAAGCAGCCATTGCCGCCATCACACTCGACATGATGCTGATTAATGTCAAGGTAAACACTGACGGTACACTGAGCTTTGAATTAGTTAAAACAGGCTCAGAACCAGCAGAATCCTCGAATCCCATAGCCCCCAATGCCGATAATCTGGCGATGATTCTCCACACTAGCGGCACTACCAGCCGTCCCAAACGTGTGCCGATTCGTCATCGCAACTTAATCGCCTCAGCCAACAACATCATTGGTGCTTACTCACTCACAGCAGCTGACACTACACTTTGCCTAATGCCCCTGTTCCACATTCACGGATTGGTGGGCTGTCTGCTGGCAACTCTAGCATCCGGCGGCACATTAATTTGTCCCAATGGTTTTAATGCCCTGGAGTTTTGGAAACTGGTAGATACTTACAAACCTACCTGGTACTCCGCAGCGCCAACCATGCACCAGACAATTTTGGCCCGCGCTAGCCGCAACACAGAAATTGTCAAAGCTAATCGCTTTCGCTTCATTCGTTCTAGTAGCGCTCCCTTGCCCCCAATTATTATTGAACAACTAGAGGCAACTCTTAATGCTCCCGTGGTGGAATCTTACAGCATGACTGAAGCATCTCACTTAATGACCACCAACCCCCTACCGCCAAAAGTGCGGAAACCAGGTACTGTAGGTTATGGCTTTGGTGTGGAAGTCGGCATTATGGACTCTGAAGGCAACTTATTATCTCAAGGAAGCTTGGGCGAGGTGGTGGTAAAAGCACCCAATGTCATAGATGGCTACGAAAACAACCCAGAAGCTAACGCCACAGCTTTTGTAAACGGTTGGTTCCGCACAGGCGATCAGGGTACACTGGATGCAGACAGCTACCTCCGCTTGACTGGACGCATTAAAGAATTGATTAACCGGGGCGGGGAAAAAATTTCTCCTTTAGAAGTAGATGATGTTTTGCTGCGCCATCCCGCCGTCGCCGAAGCCTTAGCCTTTGCCGTCCCCCACAAATCTTTAGGAGAAGATATCCATGCTGCTGTTGTCCTCAAAGCAGAAGTCGGCGAAAAAGAACTTTTAGCTTATTGTTCAACCATGCTGGCAGACTTCAAAGTTCCTAAGCAAATTCACATTTTGGATCAACTACCTCGTGGTGCTACCGGCAAACTGCAACGGTTGGGTATGGCGAAATTGCTGAATATAGGGCAGTAGGGAGATGAGCCTTTGAGATTGAAAGTTGAGGCTTGACCCTTGTTTGGTTTTATTGTTTTTGTAGCCTAAAAATTTCGGAAATCAACATGGCGAATGCTCCTAAATTATCATATTTAGCTGTCAGTCTTCTATACTCGTTTTTCGTAACCAGCTTACCAGATACTATCTCAATTTCTTTTCCAATATTCACCTTTTCAGGTACATTGACAGTAATATCATTTGGGAAATATATCGTCTTATTTTTTTGTTCTGTTGGCTCTAACACAAGCTCTTGATTTTCTGCTGAAGCCGATATTTGTAAATCACTATTCATATACTCTTTTTGTCCGCTCCATTTTCCAGACAACTTTTCTATTTCTGCTTTGGCTGGTCTATTGGAAAAGCTATTTAGATGCTCGCTAATTATCGTAATTTTCTCTAAATCGCCGCTCTCAGCATAGATAATAGCTACACTAGTTCGCCAATCTTGATATCGGAAAAATAACTCTGTAGCAAATTTTTTTCCAGCTTCCAGTTTTTTTGATACCCAGGCACTGTTACCCTCACCAAAGGACACTGCCCTCATAGACAAAAATGTTGGGTAAATGACTCCATCAGGTTGACTACAAATTTGCTTTTCTATCTGCCAGGTTTTTTCTGATTCGCTTCCATCAGAATAGCTGTATTTATTAGTTTGGGTAATCAATGTTTTCTCTTGATTAGCTTGAAATTTTCTGATAGCTTTAAATGAATTTAGAACTTCTTTATCTGGAGAATACACCGTCCATATTCCGTGCCAAGCACCACCTTCTGTCGTGATATGTCCAAATAAATTTTCCCAGTTTTTATCTTGTGAATTCATCGTTTTTCTAATTGATAAGTTGACAAAAGCTTTTTAGTATTCCTATTCTACGATGTCTACAGGCGTTAGATATTCCTTCGCTCTCATCAGGGGTGTGGTGGACTGCGATCGCCCCTGATGCTCTCCACACTGCTACCTCTTTCAAAATCGCCTACAATGCTCCTCATTCTCACCAATGGATGGCTACCTTTTCCTTGACATCGATTTTGGGCATTGGTGCGATCGCAACGACAGCAAGCTACGCAAGTGATGGACGCGAGAAAATCGCCACGTTTCTTTTCCTACGAACCCTTGTTTACCGTTGTGGATGGGACCATTTTTAACAGTTCGAGAAGAGGCACAAATGAGGCAGGCTGTTATAAGATAAGTAATTTTGCCAAAAGTAAGCGATACACTAAGAGAAATTCCTTGAGGAAGCTTTGATGGCACGGTCAAACGGGGTTAAAACTGAAATGTCTGCACAGGAATTGCCTACAATATCAGATGAAGATACAGTGACAATTGAAGATTTACCGGAAGCAGTAGAGGATGTGCAGGATATTGATGACATCTTGAACTCACTCAAAACCTTACTGAGTAGCCTAGAAAAACTCCAAAAAGTCCGCCAGGAAGTGGGCGACATCAAACCGTTAATTGGGCGAATGCTGGATGGTGAACTGGTTGCTGGTGAAGAACTTGAGCAACTCAAGACAGGTGTGAGCAGTCTTTCTCGCCTTGTTCGGGCTTATAATGACCATCAAATAGCGTTGGCTAAAGCACAATCTGCTAGAAACTTGCTAGATCAAGTCCTTAAAGAGCGTAAAGCTAATTGAAACAAGAAGCGATCGCATTTTTTTTGAAGAGGCGATCGCTATATACATCCTCAAATTACGACTGTTCCTCGTCTAAATCTCCCCAGAACAGCTTGACAAACTCCTCAGCCGCAGCAGGCTCAATTTCCTGTAGTGCTTTGCGAATTTTTACTACTGTATCACCTGGTGGATCTGCAACCTCATTCACCCACCCAAAAACACTAGAACGATTGACTTTCATAACTACAGCCAATCGATTTTGGGTGATCCTATAAATTTCTAGAACCTGTTTGAGGGCTTTTCCTGCTTTTGCCATGCCTCCGATTTTGTCAGAGGCTTATAACCAAGTAAATGTTTGTAATTACGAACAAGATGGTAAGCTAGTTATGTTTGTAATCACGAACATAACTTTTAGTAACAATTTGGGTCAACTCTAATGAACAAAAGCTCTGTACCTTCCATACAAATAGATTCAGACCGAGAACCTGTTAGTTTTCTTGTTATTGGTTTGCGCCAGACTGTAACCAATACTATCAACACACTCTATAAAATCGGTTTTGCACAAATTAGTGAGTGGAGTCCACTTTTACCTGCTTCTGAACCAGGCAAAGTGATGAAGATTTTAACCCGAAGCGTTCCAACAGTGTGATAATTGTATTTATAATTGTGTTGCGTTAGCGTAGCTCACCGTAGGTATCACCTTGAAATATGTCCACGGCAGCAAGATAGATCATTAAAGTAAATAGAGAGGGTATTGTACTCTACTTACTATTAATATTTTGCTGAATAATTGGTCAATAACCTAAAATAGGTTATGCTCACTTAATTCTAGTATTACTTGTAAGGTAGGTATCGTAATGAAGACTAATAAAGAGAATCTACCCTTAGACCAGATTCTCTTAGAGGATAGTTTACAACTGCTTAGTAATCTGCCAGATGAATGTGTTGACTTAATTGTATCCTCTCCACCTTATAATCTAGGCAAAGAATACGAATCAAGGCAGGCTCTTGAGATTTATTTGGCAGAACAAACAGCCGTTTTGCTTGAATGTAGCCGGATTCTCAAAAATACAGGTTCGCTATTTTGGCAAGTTGGTGCTTTTTCTGACCGAGGAATGCTGATTCCTCTGGATATTCGCTTTTTTCCGATTTTAGAGTTATGCAGATTAATTCCTCGCAACAGAATTATATGGGCTAGGCAACATGGTCTTCATGCCCAAAAAAAGTTTTCTTGTAGACATGAAACTATTCTTTGGTTTACTAAATCGAATAACTATAAATTTCATCTAGATGCTATTAGAGTTCCGCAGAAGTATCAAAATAAGAAACATTATCAGGGAAATCGGAAAGGTGAACTTTCATGCAATCCAGAAGGGAAAAATCCTGGTGATATTTGGCTATTTCGGAATGTTAAACACAACCATGAAGAACAGACTATACATCCCTGCCAATTTCCAGAAGACTTAGTAGCTCGAATTATATTAGCTACAACTAACAAAAATGATATTGTTTTAGATCCATTTATAGGTTCTGGTACTGTGGCAGTGGTTGCGAGAGATCATGAACGCCATTTTATTGGGTCAGAAATTGAACCAAAATATCATCAAGTTGCGTTGCATCGTCTTAGTGGCAATCCAGATAAAAATGGTTGTTTTCCAAATTTAAAAACCTTGCGCGATTATGTTGAAAAAACTGGTCAATCTATTGATAAATTTAAGTTTGATGTGCAAGTAGGAAATAAAGCTTCAGAACGCAGCAAAGCAAAAATTTATCCAGAAGAGCATCACTTGCAAGAAATGGAAGATAGATTAATCTATGAAGAATCTGCTTTTACAGCTAATCTAAGAGGTGAAGAAATTCCAGTAGATCCAAAGCTTAATGGGAATGGCAAAAAAACCTCTTTACAAAATCAAATAGTAAAACCAGTAGAAGATGTAGAACAAATTGAATTGAGATTATGGAGTTAATAGATTAATTCTTACAATAAGTTAAGTAGACAACGACTACGGGCTGAACGTCCAGCAACAATTTGACATTGGCGATTAACTCTAGTATTCACCGTTCGAGAATATCTTTTAGACGAATACTCAGTCCAGATGATAGGCACTATTGTATTTTGTTGTTCAAATAATCCAACCAGTCTGATTGGTACATCAAAAACTTGGTATTTAGTCAAAGCTGTTAACTGATTAACAGCTTGCTCGTAATAAAGAGTGCTGTTGGAAGCAGGAAACATCAGAGCCTTTGTCACCAGAATTACCAGATTAGTTGGGTATCCAACAAATTCAGTTTTAGCTTTGAAGAACAATTCTGAGCGCAAAGTGTTATTCAGTAGGAAGGGATAATTAGAAAATTGAATTTCAATGATAATGCCAGCTTTGGCAAAATCAACCTCTGTACCCAAAAATCTGTAAGCTACTGGAATAGGTATATTTGATTGCCAACCATCATGAATAAAGGCAGCTTTAATGTATTCGTTTGTACCTACTGGATCGAATATTGCATTACCCTGAATTCCAGCTTGATCTGAAGCCTTGATGTGCAAAGGCATTCTAGTGAGAGTAGTAATAATCTCATGCCATTCGTTCTGGTATTGGGTATTAATGATTGTATCTGCTGTGTTAAAGTCAATATATTGAATAATGATTATTATGTCTCCTTTTGGTATTTCAGCAGTTCTTCGATAAAAGCAAGCGGGTCTATTTCAAAGACTTGAGCAACTTGTAAAAATTCAATCACGTCAAGACGACGCTCTCCACGTTCATACTTTGATACATAGGATTGCGGAAGCTCTAACTTTGCCGACAACTCTGCTTGAGTGAGCTTGGCAGCTTTCCGGGCTTCGATAAGTAGCTGGCGAAACCAATTGTACTCTTCGCTGAAAACTGATTTAGGCACTTTCACTTGCCTTTTTTCTGGCGATGGTTTATTCGATCTCAATGGGAGTTATGAAATATTGCTGAACTCAGTTAAATTCTGAAACCTAATATGGGATAAACCCAAAATAGGTTTTTGAGCAGATTTAAATCTGTGCTTTCATTTGAAGGATATCAAATTTTGCAAGATATCTACTTATGTTGATGAACGTTGCACCCGCCATTGTAATACTAGGTCAAAATAGCGTGACAGTAGCACGCAAAATCATCACAGTCCTACCAGGGGCGACATTATACGGTCTAGCGGGTCGCACATCGGGAGTTGATGTCAGCTTTACTAACTTTGGCGAAACGTTGCGCAAGTTATTTGCCCAAGGAACGCCGCTAATTGGGATTTGTGCCGCCGGCATTTTAATTAGGACGCTAGCTCCCATACTCTCAGATAAACAACAGGAACCACCAGTGTTAGCTGTGGCTGAAGATGGTAGTGCTGTTGTCCCTCTGTTGGGCGGACTTGGTGGGGTAAACGATTTGGCCCGTCGCATTGCCGAAGCGCTTGATGTCAAACCTGCAATCACGACCACAGGCGATTTACGTTTGGGCACAACGCTGTTATCTCCTCCCCCCGGATACCATTTAGCAAACCCAGACGATGCTAAGAAATTTATCTCAGATTTGCTAGCCGGGGCACAAGTCAAACTAGAAGGTATAGCATCTTGGTTGAGCGATAGTAAACTGCCCATAAATCCAAAGGGAGATTTGACCATCCAAGTTACGGAACGTTTGGTGATTCCTACAGCCAACTGCCTTGTCTACCACCCAGCAACTATAGTGATCGCAATTAGTGACATCATTGATGATGCAGTAACTTTAGTACAGCAGCTACTAGCTGATGCTGCACTAGAAAGAGCATCAGTCGCCGGGATATTTGCACCCATCACCGCCGCAGCCGATCCCGCAATCCACGCCGTAGCTAGCGCCTTGGGAGTGCCTGCCCGCTTTTTTACCCCAAATCAGCTAGAAAGTCTGTTATCACAAGGTTATAGCCTCGCCCAAGCAGCTGCGATCGCCGCCACAGGCACATCCCCCATTACTTCCTCATCTCCCGATATAGCGATCGCCATTGCCCCCCAACCAATTGACCCCAACACCATCGGTCAACCACGCGGACGGTTAGCGATTATTGGCACGGGTCCTGGTGGATCGCAGTGGATGTCTCCAGAAGTGAAGGAGATACTCAAGTCGGCAACTGACCTAGTGGGTTATAAAACTTATTTAGATTTAGTCGGTTCTCTGGCTGATGGTAAGCAACGGCATGAGTCTGACAACCGCCAAGAAGAAGCACGGGCAAAAATGGCCCTTGATTTGGCAGCATCTGGGCGATATGTAGCTGTAATTTCATCTGGCGACCCAGGTATCTATGCAATGGCAACAGCAGTTTTTGAAGTATGCGATCGCTATGCCTTACCCGAATGGAACACTATCGACATTCATGTAGCACCAGGTATTTCAGCCATGCAGGCAGCCGCCGCCGCCATTGGTGCGCCCCTTGGACATGACTTCTGTGCTATTTCCCTCTCTGACATCTTAAAGCCTTGGTCTATGATCGAACAACGAATTGCTGCTGCTGCTGAGGCTGATTTCGTAATTGCTTTCTACAATCCTGTTTCCAAAGAGCGTACCTGGCAACTGGCAGAAGCGAGAAATATTTTGCTGCGACATAGAACACCGGATACCCCAGTAGTGTTGGCCCGGAATCTCGGTAGACCAGGACAGACAGTAAGAGTGATTACACTTGACCAGTTAGCACTAGCAAGCGCTGATATGCGGACAATTATTCTCGTTGGTTCCACAAAAACCCAAACCATCAAGCGCAGCGATGGAAATATCTGGGTTTATACGCCGCGTCGCTATACCGAACAGTAAGCTAACAAAATGTTTGGCGTGATTAAGAAGTGTAATTTTGATAAACTATCAGGCTGCTATAATTTGAGTAATTCTCACCGACCTACTTACCTAATACTAAACCATCAACAGATAGAGAAAAATTGGGGATAATGATAGGTTGAGAGGATAGAAAACAAATAAGAACGCATTGTGAATAATTCAGTATTAATTGCCCTGACCCTATTAGTGTGTATAGTCCTGTCGCCAGTTAGCAAAGCTGATACTGTCCAAGGTTCAACCAATCATGCTATCAAAATGTCTTCATTCAACCTCAGTTCCCAAAAATGGAAAAACCGTGTGCTACTAGTCTTTGCACCATCTGTTGATAACCATATCTATCAGCAGCAAATGCAACTATTGCAAAAGCATAACAAGGATTTTGCAGATCGGGATTTAGTTCTCGTTCAGGTTTTGGCAACAGATGAAAGTTATGCCAACAGACAGCCAATAGATGACTCTTCTGCTGCCAAGTTGCGCGATCGCTTTGGGGTTGACAAAGAAAATTTCCGTGTGATTTTGGTGGGTAAAGATGGTGGGGTTAAGCGCAGTGATGCTACACCAGTGCAGGCGACAGCAATTTTTAAGGAAATCGATGCTATGCCCATGCGTCAGCAAGAAATGCAAGAGCGACGCAGAAAGTAAGCTGTTAGGCAAATAAAATTGTATATTTACTCGTAAGAGTTGTCATTAGTCAAAAGTCACTTGTACTGACTTGTACGCTCGCTTGTCTTGAGCGACTTGTACTCTTGGTAGTCGAAGTAAGTCGAAAGGTGCAGCCGAAGTAGCGTAGTCGAAGTATTAGTCATTTGTATTTAAAAGGACAGATGACCATTGACTGCATGAGAGTCTTAACAATTGCAATGTACAATCTAGACGCGCATCAGTTTAACTAGTACTATGTCAAGCCAAAATTGATGGTCGAGGCAGGTAGGGGAAGCATATTCCTGATAAAGGCTCCCATGCTGGAGTTCAATGATGAAGAAAGCAATGTGGCAATCAACTTATTTGGCTGCGATTGTCCTGCTTGTATAAATTCTTTACGTCAAATGCGCGGCGCGACACCCTTGGTATATTAGGATTGTACAAATTTATCTTTGTTTATAAGCAACATCCGAAACTTTTATGAGAGCATAACAATTTTGTGCCCTCACTCTATCTTGTATTCCAAATAATTACGCTGATTTTTCCACTCGCAAACCAAAGTAGGTTAAAACAAGCTCAGTTGAGCCACTATTAACAACTTCATGTACTTCTCCCGGTTCTATCGCTACGCAGATCCCTGGAAGCAAGGGATATTGTGTACCATCAATATGAATTACTCCCGAACCAGCTTCCACAAAGAATATTTCGCACATATCTTGATGCGCGTGTGCTGGTGCGGTTTGTCCAGGAGCAAAACGTGCTTGAGAAAAGTTAGTTAGGTGAGGCAAATCACCGAAGCGTAGCATCACCTTTTTCTTGATTTCGGCATTGTGAGAAACAAATTCTTCTGGTAGGTCTTTGAGAGAAGTGGTAATCATTCGGGTCTTAAATCGTTAGATAATTCCACAATACCTCTAGAGCCATCAATCCTTACCCGTTGACCATCTTGCAGTAGCCATGTAGCACCTCGAACATCCATTATTGCGGGAATTCCATACTCACGAGCAACGATCGCACCGTGAGAAAGCCGTCCACCAGCTTCGGCAATTAATCCTCCAGCCCTTAATAACAAAGGTGCCCAGCCGGAATCTGTGTAAGGTACTACCAGAATCGTATCTCGATCAATTTCCGGCACGTTTTGTAAATTTCGCAACACTTTTATCCTGCCTTCAGCTTGTCCCTGGCTGGCTCCAATCCCTTGTAATATTTGGTCAGAGTAAAGTTCAGAGGGAGCTAAGGGGTGAGGGGGTGTATTGCCGTAGACTAAAAGGGGTACTTGAATGATCTCACTATCTTGGGCAAATTGCGATCGCCTCAATTCCACTAACTCATCTAACTCCTCAATTAACCTAGAATCGTCATCCACAATTAAACGCCGTACTTGATCAAATTCTAGAAAAAAGATATCTCCTGTTTTCTTGAGTAAACCTGACTTTAACCAAATCTTCTCTAAAGCTACAAAACTCCACCGCAATTCAGCCAAAAGCCGTGAATAAACTTCGCTAACTCGTCCCTTGATATCCACACGCCGTTGCACAAATCCACGTTTGCGTTTACCAGCAAAAATGCTATTAATTGCGTCTTTAGCGCCTGATTGTGGTTCGTTCCCTTGCATTAACTGCACAAACATCTGCTTAATCATCTGGGGATTTTCCCGCCAAGTAGGAACGGAAATATCTGTTCCCACTTCACTTAAATAACCGTAATCCTGAAGCAATTCGTCAAATTCTCGCAGGATCTTTTCTCCCTCTGGGGTTTGCTTTAATTGCTTAAATACTTGTTGTGGCTCAAACTCAACCAATACTTGCTTGGCATCTGTTGCTAAAGCACTTAGCGATCGCAATGCCGCTACCTCTGGAGTAACGCTATTATCAATTTGCCCATCCTTCACCCGAAAAATCCCCTGGCGGAGGGCAGCACTCAAGGGAGCTAAAATACTGTAATATGTTCCATGACGTAGCAACTCTAGAATAAAGTCAATTCTTTTTAGCAGCTTGGCTGGTTCCCAGTTATCTATATCTTCCTCGGCTAACTGCGACAATCCAGGAATGAAACGTTTGTGATAATCCTGCTTGAAGTCTTTTTCTAAACTTAATTCCTGCCTGAGCAACTTCCCTAGTCCTGGCAAATTCTGCAAAGTTGACTGTAAGGATGGTTTACTTAATTTAGCTCCTCTGGTTAAAAATTCCAAACTTTCCGGCGGCAATCCCATGCGGAGAAAAATATCTCCTAAGAGGGATGCATTAAAGTAGGCTCTGGAATAATGCAGAGTTGCTGTTTCTGTGAAATCTAATCCTAAAGCGCGTTCGCCTAAAACTAGAGTAAAAAATTCTCCCCAAACTCCACAAGTTAAAGGACGATTAATCGACCATGTTAAGGGATGAATTACTCCAGGAATCACTTCGGCGGCAATTTTGCGTGTCCAGATGGGTAGTAGAGTGGTGATCGGTCGAGATTGCAACACCCAGAGTGTTTGACCGTCATAACTCCATTCGATATCTTGAGGAGTGCCATGATAACGTTTTTCGAGTCGATAAGCTAAGTATGCAACTTGCTTAATTAATGCTTGTGGGACTCGTCCTTGACCCTCTAGTTGTACAGAGGAAGAATTTTCTGTTTCAATTACAAAAGCGCGATATTGTTCTGGTGTGACTTTTCCCGAAACGACTTGCGTGGGGCTACCTGGAAGGGCTTCAATAACGATCGCATCACCTTGCTGAGTAATGGGATCGCGGCTGAAAGCTACGCCAGAATATACACTCTGGACTTGTTGTTGAATCAACACAGCCATTGCTGTATCATTTAAGCTGCGATTGCGCCGATATTGCACGGCAGATGGTTGATTGTAGGAAGCTTGAACTTGAGCGATCGCTGATTGTAATGCCTCTGGACTGGTAACATTTAAAACTGTTTCATACTGTCCAGCCGCAGAAGCTTGAAATGAATCTTCTCCAATGGCAGAAGAACGCACCACCAAGGGAGATAATTCTGATGGCTGGAGAAATTCTATCAACACTTGGGGATCGTCGATTGGGGCGAGTACCCATCCCTTAGGGACTGGATAGCCCCAGCGCTTAATTTGAGATAATATAGCGGCCTTTTCTCCGACAATGGCAGCATCTAACTCTTCATCTAGAGAAACCATCGCGCGATCGCCGCGTAAAAATTCCAACATCGCAAGAGATTCTGTTTGTGCCTCTTGGGTTGGCAGATTCATATCATCAGGAATTTTAGTATAAATCCAGCCCATTAAACCAGCTAAGGCTATAGCAGCAACCATTCTGGGGATATCACTAATGTGGAGAAGTGCCACAAACAGAGGAAAGAGAAGCAAAACTCCAAATTTTACTACCTTTCTTGATTGCAGAATTGTAAAGCTAATTCCTGCAAAGAAGGATACAAATATTGCCACAAGAGGATCATGTACGACAAATCCCCAGACTACATTTGTCGTACCTGCCCCTCTACCTATCCAGTATCTACCTATTACCAGAGCGATCAGGGCGATCAATTCCCAAGACGATCCCTCTGGGAAGAAAACGCGGCTGAGTAAAACTGCCGCAACTCCTTTAAAAGCTTCTGACAAGACTGCCAGAATTCCTACAAATTTACCACCATGATAAAAGGCAGCTGATACACTAATGTTTTTTGTACCAACTTGTGATAATTGCTTGCCTGTTAGCGTGTAAGTGATCCATGCAATCAGGGGTAATCCGCCCAAGAGGGGGCAGACAATTAAAATAACTAAGACACCCCAAGGTTCAAACATTCTGGATTTTGGACTTTAGATTTAAATTTTCCATCTAAAACCTTAAATCTAAAATCTAAAGTTTTTCTAAATTTTTAATAATAATTAGGGCGTTTTTATCAAAAAGAATAAAGGCGCCAGTCGTCAGAATTCAGAATGGATTAGAGTATGCCTAAGAGATGAACACAGGGGTTTTCAGCGCTCCAAATTATAGATTTAGAAGTCTACAATTAGGTGTTGATTTGAATCCCCAAAGGAAAAGTATTCTGGATTCTGGATTCTAGATTCTGGATTCTTATTCAATTACTAGTTGCTGAATGGACACTTGGCTACGACGGCAACCGTTTTTGCCAGTGTCCTTCTAAGCTACTAATGGTTTTAGTTTAGCGCATAGGCCGCTTGCAGCGCCCAGATTATGAGAGCAGCGATCGATCCCAGAAGCAACACGGTAGAGATAGTGACTACTTTTGGGGAATCTGCACCATCAAATTTCATAATTCCGCGATTTAAGTCGGACATAGCTTTGTAATCCTCTTATATTGGAGCATGAAACATTTGTCCGTTTTGATTGTAGTCCTTCTCTTTGCGGATGATGTTAAATTCCTAATATTATTTTGTTTCAGCTTGGCAATTTTTCCATCACCAAAATTGCTTACTTCTTTAGAGATATTTAGTCTTATTTATACAAATGTGGGGACTGGGGACTGGGAAAGAGTTTCTCAATCCCCAATCCCCCATATTTTAGTATCCTGCTTGCTTGTCTACAACATTCTGCAAGGGCTGACCAGTTTGGTAGCGTTTGAGATTCTCGATAAATAGTTGTGCTATTCGCTCTTTGAGGCGTGGCGAAAGGGCTGAACAATGGGGGGTGATAAAGGCGTTTGGCAACGACCACAAGGGACTTTCCGGCGGCAGAGGTTCTGTAGCTACTGTATCTAATCCAGCACCCGCAATCCATCCCTCACGTAGTGCAGTGAGTAATGCGGCTTCATCTACGATCGCACCACGAGCGATGTTAATTAAGTAAGCAGACTGACGCATAGAGCGCAATGCAGCTTCATCGATCAAGCCTTTGGTTTCTGGAGTTAATGGTGTAGCAATAACTACATAATCTGCTGCTGGGAGCAGTGATCGCCACTCATCAGCACCCACAATTTTGTCAAAATTTGCTAGGGGTTCGGGATGGCGGCGACTACCCCAAACTGTTACTCCAAAGGCTTTAGCGCGAGATGCGATCGCTTGACCAATATTTCCAGTGCCGAGAATTAATAAATTTGCGTCTGCCAATTCTTCGAGAAATACTCCTCTTACCCAAGTGTATTCATCTTGCAAAGTTTGCAATTTCCGCAGATTCTTGGCGTGATAGAGCATGAATGCTAATACAAATTCTGAAATTGGAATTGCATGAACCCCTGCGCTATTAGTGAGGATAATGTCCTTTTGCAAAAAAGTTGGGGTAAGGATGTGATTCACCCCAGCACTCGGTGACTGTTGCCAACGTAGCGCGGGTGCTGCTGTGAGTACTTTCTCAAGGGTAGAGGCTTTCAGGTAAAAACCGTTGACATAAACTTCTGCATCATTGGCATCACCATCAAGATTACCTTCACTATCCACCTCCACAACATCTATATCAGATGCTAGGTGTGGCTTAATATCAGCAATGAGATGATCGGATAAAATTAGTTTCACCATTTGCTAGTTCCTAATTCCATTTTCAATTTTCAAAGGGACTGGAGACTGGGTATTACGTATTAGGAAAAGTAATCCCCAATCCCCAGCTCCTAGTCCCTAGTCCCCAGTCGCTAGTATCCTGCTTTTTTGTCCACTACATTTCGTAACGGCTGAAATAAACTTCAGCATCGCTAGCATCGCCGTCTAAATTTGCTTCAATATCTACGCTGACAACTTCTATATCAGGCGGTAGATGAGGCTCAAGTCATTGTAAATTACCTCTTCTTTATTTACAGGGCTATCTTTATAAATTGTCTCTGTTTGATTAAAAAAATGAAATGCCCTTTTTTATTAATCTCGATTATGATTTTCAGTAAAAATTAAGATATTTTTATTTAATCTTTAAACCCATACTAAATCAAAATATTGATGATTAAACTTATATGCCATTTCCTCTATTCTATATATTTGAAATCCCAATAAATAAATTTGTTTTTTAAAAAATTAATTTTAATAATATAAATTAATAATATTTCTACCTCATTGATAGCTTTTGCTCTTTTAATTAATTCATTTAGTAATAATTTACCTATACCTTTTCTTCGATATTATTGTTGAACATATATACTGCTAATATATGCTTTATGCCTGAGTTTTATTCTTGATTCTTGGTAAAACGCAACTATTCCAATTAACTTTTTATCCTCAAAGCAGCCCAAAATAAAGTTATTGTTATTTTCTGGTATTTTATACCGAAATTGTTCTATCGTCTTAATTTTCTCTTCAGAATACGATGTGCCAAATGAATCTGGATTTTTATATAAAACTTCTAATCTGATCTGTCTATAATCTTTTTTATCATACTTTGTTAATTTTATAATTATAATTAAATAAAATATAAATAATTGATGTTTATTTTAAATAAAGCTATGGATATTCATTACTTAGTATGCTAAATCGGTTTCATAAAAAGCATGAAACCCTTGCTAAGGATCAATAGCAGTTGTTATTACTAGGATTTTATACTTATGCTTTAAATTTAGGCTGCTAACCTAGATTTTAAAGTCAAGTTTTGATGTTTAACTAAAGATTCAGCATAACAGGTACGGAATATCCAAAGCTATATAAGTTAACAATTATTATGTTTTACTTTGTCTAGTTTGTGAATATAGAAAAAATCACTCAGAACTGCAGAAAGGAGAGTTGAGAGTTATTTTAAGTATTTATAAATAATTTTCAATTCTTATAGCTGCTTTTTAAAAGGAAGTTTTAATCTCGAAGTAGCCTATTTTACCGCAGCTACCTCAAGCATGATATTAATCAACTAACCAAAGCTAAATCTCAACTACTCAACTGCAACAATTGGTTATTTGGCTGAGTACCTTCATGGCTCATTACTCGCTTGAGAATTGCTTCTCTGATATTGACAAACACTTCGCTACTTCTATCTCGTGGGCGGGAAAGTCTCACAGGCAAATCCAGAGAAATCTGTCCTTCTTCAATCAATATTACTCGATCTGCCAACGCCACAGCCTCTTCCACATCGTGAGTAACCAAAAACGCAGTAAATCTCCGCTCTCGCCATATGTTCTCAATTAAATACTGCATGTCTTGGCGAGTTAGAGCATCTAATGCTCCTAAAGGTTCATCTAACAACAACAAACGCGGTTGACTGACTAATGCTCTTGCTAATGATACCCGTTGCCGTTGTCCACCAGATAAAACATACGGCCACTCATCAGCCCGATCTTTGAGTCCGACTTTACCAAGTGCCCACAAGGCTTTTTCACGCCAATTACCTTCCAAGCCCAACCCCACGTTCTGAACAACATGCTTCCACGGCAGTAAGCGGGGGTCTTGAAACATAACTGTCACAGAGCGGCTGAGTCTATGCAGTGGTTCTCCATCCAGTAGTATTCCGCCTGAAGTTGCTTTGTCTAACCCTGACACAAGACGCAATAAAGTGCTTTTACCACAACCACTACGTCCGACAATAGCAACAAACTCACCTGCTTCAACTTTTAAATTCAAGGAGTTTAAAACAGTTTTCTTACCAAAAGCCTTAGTCAAATCCAAAATACTTAGCTGTGTACCTTGTACATTATAACTCACTTGCAAAATCTCCTTTTTTAGAATCAGCTGGGTTTACTTATTTGATGGAACGTTGAAGAAAACAGATCGCAGTCAAAAGTTAAAATCAAGAGTTTTCAGCTTTTCACTCTGGTGAATTTGGCATTTATGACTTTTGATAATTGGGGTTCCAAGCCAAGAATTTTGTTTCTAATTTTCTGGCAACAGCATCTGCCAATTTACCTAGCAGTGCATAGATTACAATACTCAAGACCACAACATCAGTTTGCATAAACTCACGGGCATTCATTGCCATATAACCAAGGCCGGAATCTGCTGCGATTGTTTCTGCCACAATTAGTGTCAGCCACATAATCCCCAACGAAAAACGGACACCAACGAGAATCGAAGATAAAGCTCCTGGAAAAATGATTTGCCACAGAAGTTGTGGTGTTTTTAACCCATAGACTTTTCCCATTTCAATCAGTCCAGGATCAACACTGCGGATGCCATGAAATGTATTGAGATATATCGGGAAAAATACACCAATAGATACTAGAAATAATCTAGCTTGATCGCCAATACCAAACCAGAGGATCACTAGCGGAATTAATGCTAAATTGGGAATAGTGCGAAGCATTTGCAGAGAACTATCTAATAACTTTTCTGCCAGATGAGAAAAGCCATTGAGTAATCCCAAACCAAGGCCAATACTACCACCAACTATAAAACCAGATATTGCCCGCCCAGCACTAATTCCTATATTTTGAAAAAGTTCTCCGGTAGAGGCTAGTTTAATCGCTGTAGCGATTACGCCACTAGGGGCTGGTAAAATTCTGCTTGAGAGTAAACCAGTTCTGGAAGAAAGTTCCCAAAGTATTAGTAATAGAACAGGCACAATCCAAGGAACTATTTTCTCAATTTGCGGGTTGTCTAACACCTCGCTCAGGGATATATTATTGTTGCGTTTGGTGTGTTTAAAGGTAATAGTCATGGAATTTTAGATTTTAGATTGTTCCAAAGGATGAATCTACAAACATCGCCTACATAACTCGTAATTTGCTCTTTAATTACGAATTACATTAACCGTGTAGCGTCTTGTAGAGAAGCGGTAGCGATACGCTTATACGTCGCTAACGCAATACTTACGAGCGTCGGAACGAGCGTCATTACGAATTACGAATTATTAGGTTATGAAGCACTAGTTAGTTGTTTAGTAAGTTTTTCATTCGTGACTATTTCGCTAATAGTACTCAAGACTGGTGGCGTTAAAGGTGCAGATTCACTTTGCAAAGGTAGGCGTGGAAATAATAATTCAGCAGTGCGATACGCTTCTTCTAAATGGGGATATCCAGAAAACACGAAAGTTTCTATGCCTAAATTGCGATATTCCAGCATCCTAGTCACAATGGTGTCAGGATCTCCTACTAGGGCTGTACCAGCACCACCCCGTACCAATCCAATTCCTGTCCAGAGGTTGGGGCTAATCTCTAAGGTTTTTCGACTACCATTATGTAGTTGACTCATGCGCCTCTGTCCTTCAGAATCAGAACTAGCCAAGTGTTTCTGAGCTTTGGCGATCGCATCCTCATCTACATACTTAATTAGCTCATTGGCAGCATCCCAAGCCGCAGATTCAGTTTCTCGCACAATTACATGCAAGCGAATCCCAAAACGCACTGTTTTACCTTGTTCAGCCGCCAGTCGCTGAACTTCGGCAATCTTTTGGGCTACTTGTTGTGGAGGTTCACCCCAAGTCAGGTAAACATCTATATGTTTAGCAGCAACCCGCTTGGCAGCAGCAGATGAACCACCAAACCACAAGGGTGGATAGGGTTTTTGAACTGGTGGGAATAGGAGTTTACCACCTTTGATATCCAGGTAGTTTCCTTTAAAATCCACTGTTTCCCCACTGACTATACCCCGCCAAACTGTGAGAAATTCATCGGTTAAATCATAGCGATCATCATGATTGAGATGTAAGCCATCGCCAGCAAGTTGTATCGGATCTCCACCTGTCACCACATTAATCAACAATCTTCCTTTAGAAATCCGATCAAATGTTGCTGCCATCCGAGCAGCAGCACCTGGGGAAGTAATTCCTGGGCGAATTGCTACAAGAAATTTCATCTGCTTGGTGGCAGAGATGAAAGCGGCGGCGGTTATCCAAGCATCTTCACAAGAACTTCCTGTAGGTAACAATGCACCCGTGTACCCTAAATTATCCACAGCTTGGGCAATTTGCTGCAAATAATCAGGTGTGGCAACACGAGAGCCAATATCTGTGCCTAAATAGCGTCCGTCATGAGATCCAGTCGGAATAAACCAGAGAATTTGCATGTTTGTCAGGCTATAAGGAACTCAAACTACGGTAAACTTGTCAAATTACCGTAGTTTATGATCAGCATTTTACAGGAAATTATTTAAAAAACCAGTGTAGATTCATGATTCATAAAGAATAAATGCCCACAAAATTTACTTTTTTGCAGATAATACTGGTAATCATTACACTTTTGAAGCAAAAATGGCTGTCGTTAAGAATACAAGTTTTGTCGTTATAAAAAAAGCAGGAGTATTTTAGTGTGGAACTTGAAAGCTGGTATTTTGGTACTTACGCTAAGTTGCATAATTGCTACTGGTATAGCAGTATATCTGATTGGCGGCATTGAACCAGCACAAATTCAACCTTTGCTAAAATCTTCTGGTATCTGGGCACCTGTTATTTATGTTGCTTTGTACGTTGTGGCAACTATGTTAGTTTTGCCCTCAACAGTGCTAAATTTGACTGGAGGTGCAATTTTTGGCCCTTGGCTGGGTACTTTCTGGACTAGTGTTGGAGCAGTCATTGCGGCAATAATTGCCTTTATTTTTACTCGAACTATTGGACGGCAAACAGTTGCAAAACAACTAGCAGGACGTTGGCAAGCAATGGATGCCCAGGTACGTCGTGGAGGGCTTTTTTATATGTTTGCCATCCGACTAGTACCAATTATGCCTTATGGTTTGGTCAACTTTGTGGCTGGACTGACTTCAATTAGCTTTAAAGATTATGTTCTAGGTACAACACTTGGCACTGTTCCTAGTGTATTACCTTTTGTATTACTAGGTAGTTCTGGTTTGAAGGCAGTCAAAACAGGCGATTTGTTGCCGCTAGTATTCGCCTTGAGCTTAACTGGAACCCTGGTAGCAGGGTCTACTTGGTATCGTCATCGCCGGAGTTTTCCCAAAAAAGCTGTAGAAAGCCTTAAAGAATCAGACTCTTCAGATTACATAAATCCAAAGAATAAATAAATTATCGGAATGGAACTTGAATCTTGCTAGGTATACTAAGAACGCAACCTTGATAATGATGGCTGTTCAAAAATTAAACAAGATTTTTAGATGCTACCAAAGTATTCATTGATTGTTCCAATTTATAATGAAGAAGAAATTATTCCTGAGCTATACCGCAGACTGAGTGCAGTAATGAATCGGCTGGATGGTATTGTCGAATTAATTTTAATCAATGATGGTAGCCGCGATCGCTCCCTAAAACTACTGCGAGAACTCCATCAAAAAGACCCGCGCATTTGCTATCTAAGCTTTGCTCGAAACTTTGGTCATCAAATTGCAGTTACGGCTGGTCTTAATTTTGTCCGGGGTCAAGTTATCATCATCCTTGATGCTGATTTACAAGATCCACCAGAACTAATCCCCGACATGATTGAAAAATGGCGACAGGGCTATCAAGTCGTCTACGCTCAACGCACTCAACGCCTCAAGGAAAGATGGTTTAAGCGTTTTACTGCCTACTTTTTTTATCGCATCCTCAAGAAGCTTGCAGATGTAGAGATTCCTACTGACACTGGTGATTTTTGTTTAATAGATCGGCAGATCGTAGATATTCTCAATTCTATGCCAGAACGCAACCGTTATATCCGTGGTCTGCGTTCTTGGGTTGGTTTTGAGCAAACAGCAATTCGGTTCGAGCGCAACCCCCGCTTTGCTGGGGAAGTTAAATACACTTTCAGCAAATCCTTGGTTCTTGCCATCAATGGTCTAGTATCCTTTTCAATAGTGCCACTGCGTTTATCAACCTACTTAGGGTTAGTAGCGGCGGCGGCGGCCATCTTCATGGCTTTATTAGTCTTATATTGGCGGCTTTTTGTCCCTCATTCGCCTTTAACTGGGTTTACGATTATTTTGATGGCAATCTTCTTTCTCGGATCTGTGCAGTTAGTCAGTGTTGGCATCTTGGGCGAATATATAGGGCGGATCTATGAAGAAGTTAAAGCTAGGCCCCTTTATACTTTGGCAGAGGTAGGTGGCTTCTATGGCAAATCTTCCAACTCAACGAAAAATTCTGGCAAACTAGATAATTTAGAAGATGCTACTGCTCAAAATCTAGACAAGTATTGAGCGAAGAAAGGCAGTGTTTCGACTACGCTCAACAACCGGGTAGTTCTTGCTGGAGACAGTAGAGGAAACAATGCGCCTGTGTAGCCCGAATTATCTACAGCTTGGTCATACTGCTTTTCATTCATTTTTACTGACTATTTGCGGCTATTACCTACGATACAGTCAGCGATCGCAGTTGCTGGAGTTAACTTAGCCAAGAATTTTGACATATTTTCGCCTCATGGAAAATTACTGGGTATTGCATTGTAGCAAGCTCTATGCAAAGATAATTTTATAAAGTACGGTAAGTCGATAAAGCTATTGTACTTAATTAACAATTGATGCTGTCAAAATATAGCTGATTACAAATTAGTGTTTTCAGTTAACGTTAATTGGCAAATAATAACTTGCATCCAAATCAAGCCTTGGTTAATGTCAGCAGCCATTGATTAACTTTGTGCAGCCTAACAAAAAAACGCCATTACAATGTCTCAAAAGCATCAGTTTATATAGCATATATTTGAATTCTACTTAAAAAAATAAAAGTCTTTTATAAAGTAGTGAATGTCTCATTGAAGACGTTTATAAGATTTTTTCAAGCGTCAGAATTCATAATTGACTGTGAGTTTTTGGTTGTACATTCAATTGCTTAGTACTGGTTTCGATATTTGTCAGAGTCTGAAATGTCTAAAATGTTTGAATTTTGTTAGCGCAGCGTTAGTTCATTCTGGAGCGTGATTTTGAATTGTTAACTTGGTTTGTCTGTCGAATTGAGAGCTAGTTTATTCGTCTTTAAGGTTGAGGAGTTAAGGAGTAATGTCGAATTTTCGCTGGAATTATAGATGCATAGTGTTCCTGCTTTCGTTGCTAGATATTCTAGCTGTCCTGATTTTTTATCCACCCAAAAGTCAGGCTGAACTACCTAAATCTGATGTATCTACTACTGAAGTAGAAAAGAACAAAGCTCCAGAAGCAGTTGTCAATCAAACAGTAGACACTTCAATTGCACCAGTCACTCGTAAAAAAGACCCAAATGATCTTCGAGATCGAGTGACACCTGTCTCGCAATTGTTGCAAGTTACACCACCAACTGACAAAAAAGCTCCAAATAATTCTGCGGGACAAGTAACATCCGTCTCCCAACTGTCAGATGTTAAGCCGACAGATTGGGCATTTCAAGCATTACAGTCTCTAGTTGAGCGCTACGGTGTAATTGCGGGGTATACAGATGGTACATTTAAAGGCGATCGCTCCTTAACGCGCTATGAATTTGCAGCTGGGTTGAATGCAGCTTTAGATCGCCTCAATGAACTAATAGCAACTTCAACAGGAGATTTAGTCAAACGGGAAGACTTGGATACTATCAAAAAACTACAAGAACAATTTTCTCCAGAACTCGCTCAACTTCGAGGACGCTTAGATAGCTTGGAAGCACGAAGTGCGAAGTTAGAATCAACTCAGTTTACGACCACAACCAAACTTATAGGTCGATCTCAGATTGTTTTAGGCGAACTTTTGGCGGGTAATAATGTCGTCACTAAAAGACCAGCACCTCACAATGCCACACTTCAAGGCTTAACTTCTTTACGGTTAAACACCAGTTTTAACGGTAAAGATTCACTAGCTATGACAATAGGAGGTGGAAGTATTGAATCATTGGGACAAACAAGAGCTGGATTATTGGGAACTTATGAGGGGAGAACTGCTGATAACGCCAATATTAGTTTTGCACGCAACACTATTATTCTTAGTGGTCTTCGCTATCGGTTTCTACCTTTTCCAAATACCCAAGTTAACATTTATCCCTTGTCTGACGGAGCTAATGAGATAGGTCTTTCTGGTCCGGTTAACCCATATTTTGAATCGTCTTTTGCGACTGGTGCTAATGGAATTTCACGATTTTCACGGCGGTCTTTGGTCTATAACTATGGAGATAGCGGGCCTGGGATTGCAATACTCCAGGGATTAGGTAAACAGGTTCAATTCGGGATAGCGTACAGCTCACCAAACGGTAACAATCCGACACCTAATAATGGTTTATTTACAGGCAGGTATTTAGCTTTAGCACAGTTAATATATTACTCCGGTAATAGAAATTTTCGAGTGGCTGCAACTTACGTTAATACCTACAGCCCACCAAGGACACTAGGTTTTAATGGGACAAATTTCGGTCCAGCAGTCGGGAGTAACTTGGTAAACAGCACCCTGCCTGAAGTAGCAACTCTAGGCAACCTTTATGGTCTACAAGCGTTCTATCAAGTTAATCCCAAGTTTGCAATCAATGCGTGGGTAAGTTATGGGGTACACCGCTATTTGGGGCGCGGAGATGGCGAAGCTATGGATTGGGCGGTAGGACTGGCATTCCCGGATCTTTTTAGTGAAGGTGCTTTAGGGGGGATTTTGGTTGGTATGGAACCAAAACTGATCAGTCTTAGTAGGAATATAGATTTGGGAAAAGGTCTAGGACAAGCGGACAAAGATACTTCCCTGCACGTTGAAGCATTCTACCAATATAAAATTGGAGATAATATTGAGGTTACACCGGGTTTAATCTGGATTACTGCACCGGACTCTGATGCTAGCAATCCTGATAGTTTATTTGCTTGGGTTCGTACTGTCTTTAGGTTTTAACCGAATGGCACTCCCCGGACTGAATAAAATTTGCTTACATCTGTTTAATTAAAAGTCTGGGGATTCTTGAGTCTTAAGGGGAATATCACTAAGATAAGGCAGAAGGGAATGAAAGTAAAATGCACTCCTTTGCTTGTGGTCAAAGGATTTTATAACTCCTGCCTCACCCTAATAAAGAGCTAAACTTAGTACAGCATTTCATTAATTTGTAGCGAATTAAAGAAAGGCAATACTTTGCAATGCCATTGCATCCCAATACAATGTTGATGCGTGCCCCTGCAATGCCATTGCATCCCAATACAATATTAATGCGTCCTTCTGCAATGCGATTGCATCCCAATACAATGTTAATGCGTGCCCCTGCAATGCAATTGCATCCCGATACAATGCCAATGCATCCCCCTGCATTAAAAACGCTACGCTTTTACGCAAAATTGTACTTAGTGCCATTGGGTACAAGTCATGAAATTATTTATAGAAAATAAAAAAATGTGTTTCGAGACATGCAGTGTAAGAAATACAGCGCAAAGCTGGAGCCGCTTTGCCTCCGGTCCTCTAACTCAAGCCCCCGAAATTTATTTTGGTGGTTCTTACTTTTGACTTTTGACTTTTGATATCAAGTCCGACCAATTAGTTATGATTCCCGAATCTATGCAGAAACCTAAAAACCCTTCCCCTCTGCTCCTGAAGCCTCCCTGCCCCTCTGCTGCCTTAATCGATAAGTCTTTAACCGGACATGATATGACTTCCCCGTTCGCCCAGCGTCCCGTAGGGAAGGGGCTGACAAGCATTTCCAGCCAGAGGCTGAAAACGAGGTTTGAAAAGGAGTTTTAGCTTAAGTTGACACCCATGCCTCCTGCCTCACCCCAACAAAGTTGATTTTACATAAATTTACCTTTGAAGTTGTTTGATAAAATGCTTGCTTTTTGTCGAAAACTGTGAAAAACTTTATTATGCTTAAACTACGGTTTACCGATAAAGATAAAGTAATTAATAGTATCAAGCTGGTGAGAACCTGTATTAAGGGATCGCAATTTCTAGATTTTTAAATATTTATTTTGCAGCATGGATGGAGTAAAGACTTGACGCTTAAGACTTTATAAATAGGGGGAAATGGTAGATGCTGAAGACGTTAACAAACGATTTTGAACTCGACTTAGAAGTAGATGTGCTTGTAATTGGAGGTGGGCCAGCTGGAACTTGGGCGGCATGGAGTGCTGCATCAAATGGAGCTAAGGCGATCCTTGTAGATAAAGGGTATTGCGGCACAACTGGATGCGCTGCTGCATCTGGAAATGGTGTGTGGTATGTGCCACCCGATCCAGAAGCACGGGAAACAGCAAAGGCGAGTCGGGAATCGTTGGGTGGGTTTTTAGCCGATCGCAATTGGATGGATCGAGTACTGAATCAGACCTATATCAACGTTAATCAGTTAGCAGAGTGGGGTTATCCCTTCCCTACCGACGATGAAGGTAAACCCTATCGGCGATCGCTGCAAGGGCCGGAGTATATGCGGCTGATGCGGCGGCAAATTCAACGCGCTGGAGTCAAGATTTTAGACAACAGCCCCGCCTTAGAATTGCTAGTAGATGACGATGGTGCTGTTGCTGGTGCAACAGGTGTAAATCGTCAGACTGGTGAGAAATGGATAGTGCGATCGCAGTCCACAATTATCGCAACTGGCGGCTGTGCGTTTCTCAGTAAAGCGTTAGGATGCAACGTCCTGACGGGGGATGGTTATCTAATGGCGGCAGAAGCAGGAGCCGAGATGTCTGGTATGGAATTTTCTAATGCTTATGGCATCTCTCCCGCCTTTTCTTCAGTTACCAAAACCCTGTTTTATAATTGGGCAACTTTCACCTACGAAGACGGTACTGTAATTCCGGGGGCAAGTTCTCATAGACGGTCAATAATTGCCCAGACATTACTGCAACAGCCAGTTTACGCCATCATCGACAAAGCAGCAGAATCGATGCGGCCATCTATGCGTTTAGCACAGCCCAACTTCTTTTTACCCTTTGACCGTGCAGGTATCGATCCATTTACTCAACGTTTCCCTGTAACTCTGCGCCTAGAAGGAACTGTACGTGGTACGGGAGGAATTCGGATTGTCGATGAGACTTGTGCGAGTTCTGTACGGGGACTGTATGCGGCGGGAGATGCCGCCACACGGGAACTCATTTGTGGCGGATTCACTGGCGGCGGTAGTCATAATGCCGCTTGGGCAATATCTTCTGGCTATTGGTCGGGGAAATCGGCTGCTGAATATAGTCGCACTCTCAGAGAATACAAAACTCAAGGACAAGTTAGGGGTGTTGGAGAGGTAGGATTACAGAGTGGGAGCGATCGCTCCTTAGCGACTGATGAAGTAATTCAGGCAGTCCAAGCTGAAGTATTTCCCTACGAAAAGAACTATTTCCGTACAGAAAAAGGCTTAACCGAGTCTTTGAGTAAGCTAAATCATCTTTGGCAAGAACTTCGTAGTAGCCAAGTAACATCAGGTAAAGAGCTAATCCGGGGGCGAGAAGCTGCGGCGATGGTAGCCACAGCACGATGGATGTACAGCAGTGCCATTGAACGTAAAGAAACTCGTGGGATGCACAAACATCAAGACTATCCAGAACAAGATGCCAATCAGCAACATCACCTAATTAGTGGCGGATTAAATCGAGTCTGGGTGAAGAGTCAGCCGCTAAATATTACAGAAAAGCCTTTATCTAAAATAGGAGCAGCAGTGTGATTGAGTTGGTCAGCGAGTCGCGGTGCATAAAATGTAATATCTGCGTGAATAT
This sequence comes from Nostoc sp., assembly GCF_036916735.1. GTDB lineage: Bacteria > Cyanobacteriota > Cyanobacteriia > Cyanobacteriales > Nostocaceae > Nostoc. Next base: position 252,326 of record NZ_JBALFV010000094.1, on the reverse strand, counting down.
TTGTCCAACCAACGTATTTGACAGAGTACCTGATGCGCCGCCAACTATTGCCCGACAGAGTGACTGTCAAACCTGTTATATGTGCGAATTGTATTGTCCAGTTGATGCGCTTTACGTTGCACCAGAGAGCGATGTAACGACTTCAGTTAACGAAGCAGAATTGGCAGAAGTTGGACTACTGGGTAGTTATCGGGAAAACGTTGGTTGGGGACATAAACGCACTTCAACAGCAAAAGCCGATCAAACATTCCAGATTCTGAAGCAGATTAAATAGTGCGACGGAGAAAATAGTCATGCTGTCGTTCAAAGTAGGAACAAGTTCTATTAGTAAAAATAAATTTACTTCTAGATTATCAACTTCAGTGGCTTGTGTCCTACTGCTACTAACTACAGCATGTAGCCAAGGCGAAACTAAATCTGCTCAATCCATTGAGGCTGTTAATGTCAATAACACTGATTCCAATAACATTTCTACCCTACGAATAGGTTATGTAGGTAGTGCAGAACCTACAGGATCGCTTGGTTGGGCAAAGAAAAAGGGAATTTTAAATCGAGAGTTGCAAAAAGTGGGATTTAAAAACATTACTTTTGCCAGATTTCCTAACGGACCGGATCTCAATGAGGCGCTTGTTGCCGGACAATTAGATGTTGGTTCTTTAGGCGATACACCAGCCATAGTTTTGAGAGCTAAGGGTGTCGAAACGCGACTGCTGCGGATCAGTCAATTTAATACAACCGCCTGGTTAGTAGCGAAAAAGAATGGCCCGCGATCGCTTGCTGAACTTAAGGGTCAGAAAATAGCTACCCAAAAAGGTTCTTATATGCATCGATACCTCCTGGGTCTATTAGCTGAAGCTAAAATTCCCAAGGATGTAAAAATTGTTCACTTGATGACTACTGAGGCAAAAGCGGCTTTAGAACGTGGTGATGTAGCAGCTTATGCAACCTCAAGCGATTTGGGGCCTTATTTGAAATCACAAGGGTTTCCAGTGATTGATTCTTCGGCAAATCATCAAGGTTTGTCAGGGACATCATTAGTTGTCGCAACTGAAAGCTTTCTGGCAAAACAGCCTGATTTTCCCCAGAAATTTAATGCAATTCTCACAGAAGCAGCCAAGGATTTAAAAGCCAATTCTGAAGAATATTATCAGTACCATGCCCAAACTACTAAATATCCCATCGATATTATCAAAGTATCGTTCCCCCTCAAACAGGTATCAGAAGAACCATTACCAGCCGAGGGAGTGAAACTTTTAGAAGGAACAAAGAAATTTTTAGTCTTGCAGGGGTTAGCAAAATCGGACTTTAAATTAACAAACTGGGTTGCTGAAGAAAAATAGGAGTGGAGACTGGGGGAGATAAGGCAATACGCTTGGGTTAAGCATTTCTTCCTTATCTTTGCGACGGCAGTCGCTCATGGAGGAGACCCCCAAGACCGCGCTGCCTTCCCTTCGCGTCCTTGGCGGTTCGTTAAAAAAATTGACTTTAACAAAGAGTTTTAGCCTTAACTGAACCGTATTGGGAGAAAAGGAGGCAGAAATCAGTAACTTTTCTGAACAAGAAAAACAAATTTCTGTAATTAAGTCTTTCAAAGGTGCAACTTTCAAGCTCAAAGGTGCAACTTTCAAGCTCAAAGGTGCAACTTCCAAGCTCAAAGGTGCAACTTCCAAGCTCAAAGGTGCAACTTCCAAGCTCAAAGGTGCAACTTCCAAGCTCAAAGGTGCAACTTCCAAGTTCAAAGGTGCAACTTCCAAGCTCAAAGGTGCAACTTCCAGGCTCAAAGGTGCAACTTCCAGGCTCAAAGGCTCAACTTCCAGGCTCAAAGGTGCAACTTCCAAGCTCAAAGGCTCAACTTCCAGGCTCAAAGGTGCAACTTCCAAGCTCAAAGGCTCAACTTCCAAGCTCAAAGGCTCAACTTTCAGGTTCAAAGGCTTTTTGTTTTCCTCCCGGCTCCTGCCTTTTGACAAAATTTATCTAAAAATTCAGGTAAAATGCTATGACTATTGCACTAAACCGTCCACAGAAAACCAAGTCTGCTCAAATTCGGCAAAAACTGGGTTATCCGATCATTGACACCGATGTACATACCCAAGAATTTCCCCCAGCATTCTTGGACTATTTAGAGCAAGTTGGTGGAACTGCGATCGCACAGCGTTTTCAAGAACACTTACCCGGTGCATCTCGCTCTAAATGGTTCAACCAATCTTGGGAAGAACGCCGTACTTACCGCACCGCTCGCCCTCCGTTTTGGACTCGTCCCACGAACGACGCTTTAAATTTAGCTACCGTTAGTTTGCCAAAGTTGTTGCACGAACGCTTACAAGAAGCTGGTACAGACTTTGCTGTTGTGTATCCTAACTTGGCAACAATGGCACCACACATTGGTAATGAAGAAATGCGGCGGGCTGTTTGTCGTGCAGCTAATACTTACCACGCTGATATTTTCCGTCCTTATAGCGATCGCTTAACACCCATTGCTGCTATTCCCATGCATACGCCCGAAGAAGCGATCGCAGAATTGGAATATGCGGTGAAAGTGCTGGGACTCAAAGCAATTCAAATCCCCGGACATATCCGCCGCCCGATTCCCGCGTTCGAGAAGTATGGCGAAGAAGTAGCCAACGAAGCCATTTGGATAGATACCTTTGGCTTGGATAGTAAATATGATTACGATCCCTTCTGGGCGAAGTGCGTAGAACTGAAAGTTGTACCTACCACCCACTCTTCCGGTATGGGCTGGATCAATCGGCGTTCGATTAGCAATTACCAATACAACCATATTGGTCACTTTGCATCGGCTGGGGAAGCACTATGTAAATCTTTATTCTTTGGTGGTGTAACTCACCGCTTTCCCACACTCAAGTTTGCCTTTTTAGAAGGAGGTGCAGCTTGGGGTGCTAGTTTGTACACCGATTTGATTTGGCACTGGGATACCCGCAATAAAGACCATTTGGTGGAAAACAACAATCCCGCCAATATTAATTATAAAGAACTACTAGAATTGTATACCCGCTATGGTGGTGAACTAGTACATGGTCGTTTGGATCAACTAGGGAGTGGTTTAGGTTTCCACGCTGACTTAGTATCTCCCTTAGAACCAGGTGATTTGGATGAATTCGCCTTAGCAGGAGTTACAAAGCCAGAGGATATCCGCGATCGCTTCTTGAATCACTTTTACTTCGGCACAGAATCAGATGATACCCGTGTTGCTCAAGCCTTTAACCGTAAAGCTAATCCTTATGGCGATTGCGTTAAAGCATTCTTAGGTTCCGATTCTGGTCACTGGGACGTACCTGATATTACTGCGATCGCTGCTAATACCTATTCAATGGTAGAACGCAAGATTATCACCGAAGAAGATTTGCAATATTTCCTGTCAATTCATCCTTTGGAGTTGTACACCGGCCTGAATCGTGACTTCTTCAAAGGTACGGCTGTGGAGAAAGCAGCAGATGAATTTTTGGCTGCCAAAAGGTAAGAGACGCGATGAATCGCCGTCTCTACAAAGGATTGTTTCTCGTAAAGACGGCGATTTATCGCGTCTTTGCCAATACCTATAAACATTTGATGAGGGTAAAATATCATGACGATCGCTCTAGACCGCCCACAAAAAACCAGGTCTGCTCAAATTCGAGAAAAACTTGGTTATCCGATCATTGACACCGATGTACATACTTAAGAATTTGAACCAGCAAATTGGTGACGGCTTAGGATTCCACCATCAACTATTAGCACCAGAAAATCCAGGCGAACTCGACGAATTTGAACTAGCAAGAATAGAGAAGCCAGAAGATGTGCGCGATCGCTTCTTGAATTACTTCTACTTCGGTACAGAATCAGATGATACCCGTGTAAGCCAAGCATTTAACCGTGCCGCTAATCCCTTTGGGGACAGAATTAAAGCCTTCTTAGGTTCCGATTCCGGTCACTGGGATGTGCCTGATATCACTGCTGTTACTGCCAACGCCTACTCAATGGCAGAACACGAAATCATTACCGAAGAAGACCTCCGCTACTTCCTCTCAATCCATCCTTTAGAGTTGTACACCAGTCTTAATCAAGACTTCTTCAAAGGTACAGGTGTTGAGAAAGCCGCAAACGAATATCTGTCATTAGTCATTAGTCACTTGTACTGAGCTTGTCCTCTTGGTAGTCGAAGGGCGTAGTCGTAAAGCCTGCGGCATAGCTACGCTTAAGGCGCAGCCTAAGAAGAGAAGTATTGGTCATTTGCAAAGGACAAATGACTAATGACAAAGGACAATTTTTACAACGTTCCATGTTCCATTTCCTCTGTTCACTTGTAGCGTGGGCCTTGCCCACTCTACATTTCTCTTAAATTCTGCATTAAGAAAGGATGTTTTGTCTCACAATCACAGAGCAACGAATTAGAAACTGCTTGTATTAATTGTCTTTGTCTTAATTACGAATTACGAATTATAAGGATGATTTGATTATGGTGCTAGATATTACAAAACCAAAAGACTATATTGACTTAGCAGCTTCTTTATCCAAAGAACTTGCTCAATCCGCAGTTGAAAGGGATGCCAAAGCTGGAGTTCCAGAAGAGGAAATTAATAGACTGCGTGAGACTGGCTTGCTACCACTGATTGTGCCCAAGCAATATGGTGGCATTGGAGCAACTTGGATTGATGCCTTAAAAATTGTCAGAAAGCTATCAAAAGCAGATGGATCAATTGGTCAATTATATGGTAATCATCTCAATTTAACAGCTTTGGGTCATGTTTCCGGCACGCCGTCCCAAAAGGAAAAATATTATAGAGAAACTGCTAAAAATAACTTATTTTGGGCAAATGCCATCAATACAAAAGACACTAGACTGAAAATCAATCCAGAAGGTGAGAACTTTCGGGTTAATGGTGTTAAAAGCTTTGGTACAGGTATTTCTGTTGCAGATTATCGGGTATTCTCCGCTTTGGAAGATGGCGTAGAATTCCCCTTCATATTCATAATTCCCAAAGAAAGGGAAGGGTTAGTTTCCAATCAAGATTGGCACAACGTTGGGCAACGTCGCACTGATAGCAGTAGTTACACATTTAATAATGTCCTAGTAGAAAAAGATGAGATTTTAGGGCCACCAAATCCTCCTGATAATGCCTTCTCAACTTTTCTTGGCATTATTGCCCAGCTAACAAAAACCAACGTTTATCTGGGAATTACTAAAGGAGCCTTCGCCGCCGCTCGTGAATATACTAAAACTACTACTAAACCGTGGATTACATCAGGAGTAGATAGTGCTACTCAAGATCCATATATTCTGCATCATTACGGTGACTTTTGGGTGGAAATTCAAGCTGCGATCGCTTTAGCTGACCAAGGAGCCGAGAAAGTACAAGCAGCGTGGGACAAAGATACAGAACTGACTCATCAAGAAAGGGGAGAAGTTGCGATCGCAGTTTCCGCAGCCAAAGCATTAGCGACGCGTGTAGGTATAGATATTAGCAACCGTATCTTTGAAGTTACCGGAACTCGCGCCACTGCAACCAAATATGGATTTGATCGTTACTGGCGAGATTTGCGAACCTTTACCCTGCACGATCCTGTGGACTACAAATTGAAAGCGATCGGCGATTGGGTACTTAACGAGCAGCTACCTGTAATCACCCAATATTCTTAGATCATTGATTATTTCTCTCTCCACCTTTATCCTCAAAGACGCGATGAATCGCGTCTCTACTTACCAATCTAAAATTCAAAATTGATATGACTCAATTAAAAACACTTCCTACCTACGACCCAAGTTTATTTGAGGGAGCCGCAGAAGGCTACGCTCAATATAGAACCAAATACCCACCGATTGTATTCGACAAACTAGCCGAAATATTTCATCTCAATGGTCAAGGACGACTCCTTGATTTAGGTACTGGCCCAGGATTAATTTCAATTGGTCTGCGAACCAGATTTGAAGAAGTTGTGGCGATCGATCCCGATCCCGACATGATTGCAGAAGCCAAACGGCAAGCAGCAGCAGTCGGAGCAAATAATATCACTTGGTTACAACAAGGAGCCGAATTTATCGACTCTAGTTTAGGGACATTTAAGTTAGCCACTATTGGTAGAGCCTTCCACTGGATGGAACGTGAATTAGTACTTAAGAGCCTTTATGAATTGCTTACTGATGATGGTGGATTAGCACTGCTTCAAACTGGTGATAATCCTTGGGAAAGCAATTTACCTTGGAAACAAGCTGCTGTTGGAGTAGTGAAAAAATGGTTAGGTGAAGAACGCCGAACTGGTTTACGAGGACAAGGCATTCGTAAGCCAGTCGATCCTCCCCATGAAGTCGTAATTGGCAATTCGGCTTTTGCTCGTCAAGAAACCTATGAAGTACCATTTGAAAAATCTTGGACTGTCGATAGCTATCTTGGCTACTTATACACAACAGCTTTCTCTCTGAAAATTTTTTATGGTGATAACGCCCCAGCATTTGAAAAGGATCTTAAAGAAGCGCTACTAGCAGTTGAGCCGTCTGGACATTTTATAGAAGAACTCAAAGCTACAATCCGAGTCGCTTGGAAGCACTAGCAAAATTACACGCAAATAAAATAGAGTTCTATTCACAAATTTAAATTTTCCACTAGCACAACATTGGAGTGGGTCTTTCTCACTCCACTTCCTAAATTTTTGCCTCCTAACTCTTAAATTCTCAGTTCCTCGAGTCGTTTCAGGGTGGGTTATACCCACTCTCTTTATTAATTTAATAGATAAAGTCTAAAAACTAAAAATTGTAAAATATTTGTTTTAATTTTTAAACAAATTAATGAAAACTTTTTTGATTTTTTAATATTGCAATTAATCATCACTGTTTTTACCACCTAGAGGAAAATCAATAAAACAACCCATGCCAGCTTTAAAACGAAAGTTTGAATTTAGAAAAAGCCCAAGAAAAACACGTCGTTCTTTATTATTTACTTTGGGCTACTGCTTAATGTTATGGACAGCCATATCAAGTTGTGGTGAAGCCAAAAATAACGCTCAACAGTCAACAGTTTCTCCTGAATCTGTAGTTTCATCTAGCACTACAGAGAAGTCAACAAAGAAGCAAATAGTGCGGATTGTACGTTCAAAACAACTTACCGCTTTAGCAGTTCTAGAAAAACAGGGTTCCTTAGAAAAGCGATTAGAGCCTCTAGGTTTTAAAGTACAGTGGGCTGAGTTTGCGGCTGGCCCACAACAGCTAGAAGCCGTGAATGCAAATGGACTAGATATCGCATTGACAGCCGAATCGCCTCCTGTATTTTCCCAAGCAGCAGGAGCGCCTCTTGTTTATCTAGCTACTACACACCCTAGTGGTAAATCTATTTCACTTTTAGTTCCTGTAAACTCTCCGATTAAAACTGTTAGCGATTTGAAGGGTAAAAAAGTGGCTTTTCAGAAAGCTTCCATTGGTCACTACCTATTAGTTAAAGCATTAGAAGATGCAGGGTTGAAACTGAGCGATGTCCAATCAGTTTTTTTACCACCGGCAGATGCAAATGCGGCATTCAGTCAGAATAAAGTAGATGCTTGGTATATTTGGGAGCCATTTGGTACTAGAAATGTACAAAATAAAATCGCTCGTGTTTTAGCAGATGGCGGAAAGTTGAGGGATACGGGTAACTTTTACTCAACCTCGCGCCAATTTTATCAGGCTCATCCTGATGTAATCAAAGTGTTTTTAGAGGAGCTAGAAAAGACAGAAATCTGGACTAAGGATCATCCCAAAGAAGTAGCACAACTGCTTGCTCCTGTAACTCAGCTAGATCCGCCGACTCTAGAAATAATGCATAAGAAATATGATTATGGACTAGTACCAATTACCGAGAAAGTGATTAACAAGCAACAGGAAGTTGCAGATAAGTGGTACAGCCTCGGACTTATCCCCAAAAAGGTAAATGTTAGAGATGGCTTTTTAACGCCTAAAGAGTACACCAAAATTACTCCCTCTGACGTTCTAGCGAATAAGTAATTATCTGAAGAAAACTGCCCCCAGCAAGAACTGCTGTCTTAATGATAAGTCTTTCACCGGACACGATATAACTTGGCTAGCTATTACACTATAGCGAAAGTTTGCCTAACTTTAACAAGGGGCTTAACAAGTTGCTCAACTAACTTGTTAAGCCTATTGTCTGGTTAAGTAAAAATCGAGGAAGGAACAAGTGATCGCAAATCTTTTTACAGATATATGATTTGGGATAGACAATTAGTTTTGACTAAAATGTTCCAGTAATGAAAATCACACTTCAACGTATCAAGTAACGGTGAACAGGTAGAGGCAGGTTTATTCAGCGATTAAGTTGGCGATCGCATCTACTAACTCGCTTGGCTCTAATGGTTTGGCAATATGCTTGTTAAATCCGGCTTTTAGCACCTGTTGAACGTTCATTTCTCCAGCATAGGCGGTAAGTGCGATCGCTCGAATTTGCCCTCCCTGCTCTGGTGGGAGTGTTCTCAACTGTCGCATGAACATACATCCATCCACGTCTGGCATCCCAATATCGCTTAAAAGTATATCTGGCAAGGATTGGGCTAAAGTAGCTAGGGCTTCATTGGCTGATGTTACTGCTGTTACATTTGCCCCATATTGCTCTAGTAAGAAGGTAATAAATTCTCGCGTATCTGTATCATCATCCACTACTAAAATTTTCACGCCATTCAAATTTGAGGATATCTCTGAGTCGCTACTTTCCTGTTTAATTTCTAATTGATTTTGGATCAGTGGGAATTTGACGGTAAAAGTTGCCCCCATATCTTCACCTTCGCTTTCTACCTGCACTGTCCCGCCATGCAGTTCGACTAAGTGACGGACGATAGCTAACCCTAACCCCAGTCCACCAAACTTTCTGGTGGTGCTGCTGTTCTCTTGGCGAAAATATTCAAATACATAAGGCAGAAAATTAGGATCGATGCCCTTGCCAGTGTCGCTGACTGCAATCTGAGCATAAAATAGAGGATTGTTTTCTGTACTCTCTACCCTCTGTAGTCGAATATCAACGCGTCCCCCCGCAGGTGTAAACTTAACTGCATTTGAGAGCAGGTTCCAGACTACTTGCTGCAATCGGCCAGAATCACCTAAAACTTGTCCTAAGTGTGGTTCTAGGCTGATGTGCATTTCAATTGACTTAGCTTCTGCTGATAGCCGCACTGTTTCCATTGCTGCCAAAATCACAGATGCCAAATCAACTGGGTAGATATTTAAGCTGAGTTTACCTTGTAAAATTCGGGAGATATCGAGCAAATCTTCAATCAGTTGAGCCTGTAACCTAGCATTTCGCTCAATAGTCTTTAGCGCTTGGGGAATTGTCTTTTCATCAAGTTTTTTGGTTTGGAGTAGCTTAGACCATCCTAAAATTGGGTTGAGTGGCGATCGCAATTCATGAGAAAGAACTGCTAAAAACTCGTCTTTAATCCGGTTAGCGTTTTCTGCTGCTTCCCGTGCCGTTTGCTCTGCCTCGTATAGGCGGGCCCGTTCCATCGCTTGAGCGCACTGCTGTGTTAGTGCCAGGATGAAGGGTTGGTCATCTTGGTTAAACTCCTGAATTTCGGCAAAAGCTAAAGACATTCCGCCTATGGCTCGTCCCTCAACGATCAATGGAATCGAAATCCAAGCTCTGTAATTATACCGTGCATACTCCTGAGCTAGATGTGAGTAACGAGCAACCCTTGTTGTTGTTGGCTCTTGCCAGATAGGCTGCTTGGTTCGTACTGCTTCTGCTAGTGGTACGGATGTATAAATAGAGAATCGACGCCATGAATCTACCGCTTCCTGTTCATAACCTACTGCACGGACAATTTCTAGTTCAGTGCCGCTTTTAGTCACTAGTGCTACTAAAGCAGAACTAGCTCCCAAAGCTGCCATACCTTGCTCTACAATTACTTCGGCAACCTGTGCCGGAGTCAGAGATTCAGAAAGTGCGGCGGTAATGGCTTGCAGACGCGTAGTGCGAGATGCTGCCTGTAAAGCCGCCTGTTGAGATTGCTGTGTTTCTGTATAGAGTCGGGCATTATCAACGGCTACGGCAGCACGGCGAGCTAACTCCTCAGCTAACATTAGGCTTTTGGTAGGGTAGCGACGATCTGAACAAGATACCAAAGTCATAGCTCCCAGCACCTTTCCCCGAACTATGAGCGGTACACTAATGCCAGATGTCGGATTTAGTTTTTGCAAAATTTTTAGATGACTGGCATTATGGCTTACCGTTTGTATCTGTTCATCAGAAATAAAATGAGTAATTTGTGATTTACCTGTCCGTATTACCTCAGCAATACCTTCTTTTCGTGTCAAATCAGGTGGATAATTTTCTAACTGTTCTACCAATTCTTGTTTCACTGGATTGGCATGGGCGGCTGCAACCCGGTGAACCAATTGATTGTCACAAATAATATCAACTAAGCACCAATCAGCTATTTCAGGCACTGCCAAACGTGCTAAACTAGCTAAGGTTGTGTCGTAGTCTAATGATGCAGCCAAAATCTTACTAGCTTTAGCTAGAAAACGCTGCTCCTCCTCTACCTGTTTGCGCTCTGTAATATCCCGCGAAGACGCCTGCATCTCTAAAATTTCTTTAGTTTGGCGATCGCGGATAGCTCGAAGAGTTGTTTCTAACCAGATATAACGTCCGTCTTGATGACGAGCGCGGTGATTAATAGTATAAATATCTGGTAAATTGGTTTTAACTGGATAATTCCTAGCAATCTGTGCTAAATCGTCAGGGTGAACTAACTCATGGCTGGAACGACCTACTAGTTCCTCTGGTTGATACCCCAATACTGTGTAGCAAGCTGGTGAAATGTACAGAAGAATTCCATCTACTGTATGGCGTGAAATAATATCAGTTGAATTCTCAGCCAGGAGCCGAAAACACGCCTCACTCTCGCGCACTTTTGCCTCTGCCTGTTTGCGTACATTAATATTACGGAAATAAAGTGATAAGCCTGCGGGTGAAGGATAGGCGCGAACCGCAAACCATGCATCAAAGGGTGGGTAATAATCTTCAAGCTCAAGAGGCGTTCCTAGAGTAACTGCCCTTTGATAAAGTTGACCAAAACTAGTATCAGCCAGTTCTGGAAACTCCTCCCACAAATTTTTTCCGAGCAAATCCTTACAGGAACGCCCTAGAGTTCTGCTTCCCTGATGATTGAGGTAGGTGAAGCGCCACTCATTATCAAAGGCAACAAAGCCATCAGTGATACTCTCCAAAATCTTAGTAACTTGCTCTTGTGCAGCTTCAGCCTCAACACGAGCCGCTTGTTCCCGCTCAAATAGCTGTTGACGCTCGATTTCTGCTTGCTTGCGATCTGTGATTTCTTCACAGATTGCGCCCACCCAAGTAATATCACCTGGTAGTTTAATCGGATAATAATTTACCGACCAGTGCCGCAGCTTTCCAGGCGCGGCGGGTGTCTCTCCACTGGCCTCTTGGGCAATAGATTCTCCCGTCTCGAGCACATGGTGAAAAGCTTCCATGACCATAGAATCTAGCCCAGGTAGCAATTGGGCGACGGTCTTACCGATATGCACCTCTTGGGGAAAACCGTTAATTTCAGCTAAAGCGTCATTCAACCTAACGTATCTTAATTTCTCATCCCATAGACCAATACCTATAGGTGCATTATTGAACAGGGTATCAAGCAAAACATTAGCCTTAACTAAGCGAGTCTGTTCTGTTTTCAGTAGCGCCAGTAATTGCTCACGTTCTGCCTCAGCTTGCTTGCGTTCACTGATATCTACGCACATTCCTACCCATTCCTCGATTTCGCCTGTTTCATCGAGTATAGGCACACCACGTATCTTCATATAACGGTATTCGCCGTCATGTCGCAAAACGCGATACTCGGCAACTGCAACGCTGCGTCCAAAAAAAGCCTGTCTCCAAATAGCAGCTACAGATGTACGGTCATCTGGGTGCAGTGCCTCAATCCAACCCCATCCTTTGTATTGTTCAAGAGTTTGCCCAGTGAACGCCTCCCAAGTTGGAATCTCGTCAACAACGTTGCCCCAAGGGCCCGCACTCCAAACAATCGATGCGCTTGCTTCTGCCAGTGAGCGGTAGCGTGCTTCACTATGACGCAGATTTTCTTCTACTTGCTCCTGTTCACCCAAATATTGCCGCAAATCTGTAACCTCTTGAGCTTTTAGATGATCAATTAAATCTTTAACAAAGGGAAAATTTTCTTTTTCAATTGAGACACCTAATATTTCCAAAATCCGGTGAGATTTTTCCTCACTTTCTTACTGTAACGACAAATTTCGTTGCTGCTCAATGAATTGATCAATCTGAGTGGCGATCGCACTCATCATTTGGAGTAAATTAGTGTCAGGCTCTAAAAGTTGGTTGCTAAAAAATTTGAGCACACCTAATATTTTATTGTCCCCTGCCTCCTGCCTCTTTAATCACAGTCTCTGCTCCTCATTTTTTCAAGTATCTGGCTAAAAGCGCTTCGCCGGGTTCTCCCATTTAGTGTAATAGCTCTTTAATTTATTTCATAGCCAGTGGCTAAGGTCGTGTCCGTCCGTTTTGCCAGCGGTTTATACTGTAGAACGAAACTCCTAACATCGTTGCCAGTTTTACTTGTGAAAGTTTGAGGCAATGCCAAGTCTAACGAACCAACTGTGCAATCCTTAGCTGTTCGATTGAGGCATAAGCTAAATATATTTTTATTTTTCTAGTAGATATTGGAATCTAGCAGATACTATAACTCTCACTACATCTATCTATAGTTATAGAGGTTGTAAGTTGCTGATTATGTACTACATCAACTATTATCCAAGCTATTTAAGCTAGTAATAGAGTTGTTTCAATCGAGAGAATAAAAATATGAGGGTTTGGCTTGCCTGCTTTTTTGTGTTATTTGCCTTAGCAGAACTGTTTGACTGGTTGCAAGAATTTAATTTGCCATTACCTATCTATATTCTGGGTGGCGCTTTTTTAGCTGTTGCTTCTAACTATGATAAAATATTTGACTCCTATTTTGCTGATTCAAGCATCGAGGCATCACTCGAACAACCCCAGTTAGATTCACTAACCCCATCTACTAATCCTATTTCTTTCCCAATTGCCAGTCCTGTTGAAGATGCTCAAACATCTCAAAGGGATGATTAGCTGCATAGCGCAATCGCTTGTCTAGTCTCTAAGCAGCAAGTAAATTGCTACATTAATATAGAAACTCTGATTAATTAGCTTTTAACTTAGAGTCAGAAAATTAACTTCTGTACCTGCAACATCTACCGAATTCAGGCTACCGCCGCAACGCCGTGATTAGTGGACTATTAGAAAAACTCCGTGTTCCCTTTGTCAAAGTTCAGGATTCTCGTGACACTTCCAAGAGCAAAAGCTCGTTGCAAATTATTTTAGTTATCAGTGTAGGAGTCACCGCCTTGATCTGGGGAGTTCGTGAACTCAAATGGTTGCAGCCTTGGGAGTTGAGAGTTTATGACCAGATGTTGCGATCGCGTCCACCAGAAGCACCTGAACGGCGGATTTTGCTAGTAAAAATCACTGACGAGGATCTTAAACCAGACAAAGGGATTATATCAGATCGTAGAATCAATCAGCTGTTAAAGAAAATAGAGTCTTATCGACCGCGAATTGTTGGTTTATCTCTTTTCCAGCCAGAAAACAACTATTTAGCGGCTAATTTGCCAAATCAAGATAACATCTTCAGCACCTGTTTGTTTAATACCTTGGGTAAAGATGAAATCCCACCACCACCAAATTTCCCTATAGAGAATGTTGGGTTTAGCAATGTGGTTGCTGACAATGAAAACGACCAAATTCTCCGCCGCAGTTTGTTATTTGTTCACTCTCCAGAAAAAAAATGTACAACATCATTTGCATTTGGTGCGCTTATAGCAATTAATTATCTGGATAAACAAGGCATTGAATATAACTTTACTAGTAAAGGAGATTTTCAGTTAGGTAAAACCGTATTCCCGCGTTTACAAGCTAATTCTGGTAGTTACGAACATCTGGATGCAGATGGCTATCAAATATTATTAAATTATCGTCATCCCAACAGCATCGCTGACCAAGTAACCCTCACACAAGTCCTCAGTGGACAAGTCAACCCCAATTTAGTCAAAGATCGCCTTGTAATTATTGGCACTACAGCAGCTAATTTTCCTCAAGGTAGCTTTTATACACCTTACAGCGCTTTGCCAGATCAACCAGCCAGAATGCCGGCTCTGTTTATTCATGCACAGATAGCAAGTCAACTCATCAGTACAGTGTTAGATGGGCGACCTCTAATTTGGTATTGGCCCGACTTGGCGGAACTTATTTGGATGTGGGGCTGGTCGCTTTTAGGTGCATTCATAGCATGGCGGTGGCAAAATCCGTTGCTGTTGCTAGTGGTGGAAGGGACAACTCTACTTGGCTTAATAGGAATCTGCATTGCTTTGTTTTTGCAAGGCGGATGGATACCATTAGTTCCCTGTGGTTTGGCTTTGGTGATTAGTAGTATCTGTGTGATTACTTATACTAGTTACCAAAATCAACGACAAACTCAGGTGATTATTCTGCAAGTTGAAAAACAACAAGAAGCGATCGCTCAATTAAATGTACTTTTAGAAGATAAAACAGCACTTCCCGACTCATATCTTGATTTTACTCCCCCAGTTGATTCACGAGAAATAAAATCAGGTGATTTGCTTTTGGGTGGACGCTACAAAATCTCTCAAGTTCTTGGTGCTGGTGGGTTTGGCCGCACTTATTTAGCACAGGATACTCAACGCCCAGGTAATCCGATTTGCGTAGTTAAAAAGTTAATGCCAGCCCGTCAAGATACACGATTTTTGCAAGTTGCTCGTAGGTTGTTTAATAGTGAAGCTGAAATATTACAATGTTTAGGTAAACATGATCAGATTCCCGAACTACTTGCTTATTTGGAAGATGACCAAGAATTTTATTTAATTCAAGAATATATTGAGGGACATACCCTAAGTGAAGAATTACCACCTGTGCGGAATGTGCAGAATGAATCATTTGCGATTGAGATGCTTAAACAAATTTTAGAAGTTTTAGAATTTGTTCATCAGCATCGAGTGATTCATCGTGATATCAAACCGGCTAATATTATTAGATGCGCTCAAGATAATCGACTGGTATTGATTGACTTTGGTGCTGTGAAATTGATGCAACCACCGAGTAGTGAGCAAACAGAATTAGCCACAGTAGCCATCGGGACGCGGGGTTATACACCTCCAGAACAATTTGCCGGTCATCCGCGCTTATGCAGTGACATTTACGCTTTAGGCATGATTGCCATTCAAGCCATAACTGGAATACCACCGCAAGACCTCCACCCAGATCCAGAAACAGGTAATATTATGTGGCGGCAAACGGTGCAAGTGAGTGGAGAATTGGCGGCAATTTTAGATAAAATGGTTTGCTATCATTTTAGCGATCGCTATCAATCAGCCGCCGCAGTTTTACAAGATTTGAAACGGATCTAGCCCTGGCAATTAGAAATCGCGGCTATGCAAACTTTCGTTTGCCTAGTTGGACGTGCTTATTATTTCATGTTAGTTACAAATATCGTGATGTTAAAGACGAATATCGTGATGTTAAGGACGAATATCGCGATATCGATAAGTAAAATCGTGATGTTAAAGATGAATATCGCGAGGTTGCTTATTGATGTCACGATGTTAAGGATAAATATTGCGATATCAATAAGTAAAATCGTGATGTTAAGGATGAATATCGCAAGGTTGCTTATAAATGTCGCGATGTTAAGGATGAATATCGCGATGGAGTTACTTAAAAAGGTGAAATATTATAGTGATCGAGTCGCCAAGGCTTAAGTTGACACCAATGAGCATTGCTGTGCCCCTACAAAATATCAGGTTAATCAAGTAAAAATTCCCAATAAAAAGCGGCTAGAGAAGATTTCACGAGAAAATAGCAACAGCTAGCTAGAATTTATGCGACAATTCAGCGAATTTAGTGCTGATAAATATCTCCTGCAACTAGAGATAGATTACATCAATCTTAGCCCAGGCTTGACCCTGCTACAAAATTTAATTAGTACAATTCAAGGTACTATTGACATCTACCAAGCAAAAAGCGATCGCAACCTAGAAAACTTCATGGGTAGCGCAGGTATCGGATTAGCAACCAGCCAAATCGCATCTTCAGTGTTGGTTGCTCAATATCCACCGAATAGCAAAACACCATTTTTCCTCACAACAGCCTTCGGTTGGAGCGTTGTTGCTGAAGTGCTTACTAGTAGAATAGCCTGGATATTGTTTAAAAAAATTCGCCTCTAATAACTCTTCCCTTCGCGTCCTTTGCGTTCTTTGCAGTTCGATATCTTAACCATGTCCACTCAACCCACAATCGAAAACATATATACCGATGGTGCTTGCACCGGAAACCCTGGCCCTGGCGGTTGGGGAGTTGTCGTTTACTTTAGCGATGGCTCAATCCACGAAATGGGCGATGCATCTGTTCATACCACTAATAATAAAATGGAAATGCAAGCTGCGATCGCAGCCCTGCAATTTTTGCAAACATCTCAACAAACCCAACCCATCATCCTTCATACCGATAGCGAATACCTAATTAACTGCGTTACCAAGTGGGTAAAAGGCTGGAAAAAGAACGGCTGGAAAAAGTCAGATGGTAAACCCGTCCAAAACCAAGACCTTTTGGAAACTCTCGATGAACTTAATACCCAACAGATAAAATGGCAATACGTCAGGGGACATTCTGGTAACATAGGTAACGAGCGTTGTGATGTGATCGCTCGCACATACGCCAGTGGTAAAATTCCTTCGCTACAACAATTAACTCCTGCAAATTTTTATAAATCTTTACCTTCCAAAAATGACGTAAATGTAGCAAAAGTAGCTGATTATGAAAAAAACTCTCGAATAATTAACCAAAGTCCGCAAGAAATCAGTACTTCTGCACCAGAAATAACCGTTATGGAACTATCTACTGGGCCAGCTGCGGCCACAACCAATGAAAAACCGCCAGAAATGAGGGTTTCGCAACTCCGCAGTTTGGTCGAAACTCTGCGTATCGCCGACGAAATTTCAGAAAAAGGCTACTTAATTACCAGTTCTGAGTTAGCAGACTTGATGGATGTCCACGCCAGTGCTGTTACCAGTCGGGGAGATCAATGGCGCTGGCGAAACTGGATAGTGTCACGGGTACGCCGTGAAGGAAATCAAATTCTTTGGGAACTGGAACGCGGGGATCAAGTAGGAGGTGAAGAGGAGTAGGGAGTTTAGAGTAGGGAGTAAGGAGTAAGGAGTTAGGAGTGAAGAGTTGAAAATTTATAACTCATAACTCATAACTCATAACTCACCACTATATTTCCGTCCCCGCCACTCGCGTGGCTTGCGGAACGCAGATAAGAAGATTCGTAGCACAGCTAAAGGATCGGCAAAAGGGGAAAGCCAGAATAACCAACTGGCTTTTGCGCTTTTGCGATCATAAGAAGGTGCGATCGCAATTAGCATAGCAAAGCGAATTACTACTAAGAATAAATTTAGTCCTAGCAGAAGAAGTAGAAAAGTGGGTAGAGATGCGATTAATCGCGTCTGTAGCGAGTACGAGAGTGGAGGAGAAATCAACAAAAAACTGAGGACAATTAAAAGAGGTAGACCTTGAACAGATGTGAGTAGCCACAAATCTCCCCACAACTGCGACCGAGAAGTTGCATCTTTGAGGTCGAGACTCCGCCCCCATTCCTTCCACGTCTCCATCGCCCCTTCATACATCCGTACCTTTAGCACCTTTGCGCCATCTAAAAAGCCTACCTTATACCCTTGAGCAGCAATATTTCGTGCCAAAGTGACATCATCACAAAAAGAACCACTCGCACTGCTATAGCCACCCACAGCAGCTAAAACAGAGCGGCGACACAAAAAACACTGTCCATTTGCCATCACCCGTTCTGGATGCTCTGTATTGATCCCAGCCGGGTCAAATCGGTAAAGCAAAGTCATCAACAAAGCCGGTTGTAGCCAGCACTCTCCCGGATATTTGAGGATGAACTGGGGTGAAAGGGAAACGAGATCGTACCCCTGTGCTTCGGCCGTTTTCACCAAACCAGCAACCAAACCAGGATGCGGTTGAATATCAGCATCCAGCCCCAGAAACCACTGACTACCCTCAGAGCTAAATAGAAAACCGTTATGCAATGCCCAAGGACGCCCTACCCAACCAGAGGGTAAGGGGTCATCTGTCATCACACGAAAGCGCGGATCTTTCTGCTGTGTCGCTTTTACCAAGTCGGGGGTACCATCAGCAGATTTGCTATCTACAACAATAATTTCCCGAACTTCGTAGCTTTGCTGACTTAAACCAGCCAACAGAGGGCTAATGCGAAGCGCCTCGTTCAGCGTGGGAACGACGACGCTAACCTTACCCAAAAGCTCTGGTGTCGGCTGTTGCGGTTCTATTGGAGGAAGCCGTCTTGGCCCCTTTAGCAAGCGCGAAAACAGGATTGCTGTTGCTGGTACTTGGATAAGTAGCAATAAAAGGCAGATGGCGCTTTCTACTATCAAAGCGTTGTCATTAGTCATTAGTCACTTGTACTGAGCGAACGCGAGTGCGTCTCGTAGAGAAGCCGAAGTATTGGTCATTAGTCATTAGGCATGGGGCATTGGGAAAGAGGAGGCAGTTCTTTCTGGAGGCAGAAGGCAGAAGTTCTAAAATCTTTGAATTTTGTTAGCGGAGCGTAAAGCCTTCTCTTCTCCTATCGGAGACGCTGCGCGAACGAGAGGCAACGCCTTCGGCATGGCTTCTCTACGAGACGCACTCGCGTTCGCTTAGAGCGAGTCCGCGTTCGCTTTTAGCGTCTTGTAGAGAGCGTCATTTTGAATTTTGAATTGATTTCTCCCCCTGCTCCCTCATCCCCCACTCCCCGCTCTACAGACTTATTTCAAGGCAACTTTAACGCTTCTTGCCACCGAGACTTCATTGTTTGCTGGTTCAACAGCAACTGGAGTGGGAGTGGTTGAACTGCTTAACCACAGCGCCACAGCAGGAGCTACACCAAGGAATAAGCCGAGTAACACAGGAATAGAGAACCCAGCGGCCAAGCTTAGTCCGGCAGCGAAGGCAAAGTTAGTTAAATAAACGACTAAGGGTAGATTAAGTTGCGCTCGCTCTAATTTAATCGAAGCGTTTCTCCACAACAATCCTGCCACAGTCATAAACAAGGCACTAGTGCCAAACCAACCTGCATAGTTCTGGTAAGGTGTGCCAAAGAAAGCTCCTGGATGTTCCCAATACCAAAAAGGCAGAGAAGTTTGACTCATCGCTGGCTCAAGGGCAAAATCCCAGCAAGTGAAGAGTAAAGCACCAACGGCTATAGCCGCAATATGGCGTCCCCAACTAGATTTTTGTGCCACTTTCAAACCAGTTCTCGCAATTAAATAAGACGACAGCCCAACATAGAACCAAGATAAAGGAATTGTGAAAGGAACTAGCCCCGCAATCTTATAACCCAAGCCACTCAAGTAGCTATAATCACCAAATGGAAAACCTGTGCTGGTTCCCAGTAGTTCACTACCCAAGGAGATAAACATAGCCGGCAGCATAAATGCTAGCCAAGTTCCCAATCCCAGCGTCCGGTAGGCATAAATAGAGACAGCTATTGTCCCCAAGATGATATCAACTACACCGCCACCTGCCATACTTAACTGCATGGCAGTTTCTCCAACCTGCGATAAGTTTAAAATTATTTCGGCATTAGGTACGACCAGTAGCATCCCTACCAGTCCAAAGGCTTTTGACACGATATGACCAATCAGGCATACGCGTTCAGCAATAACAAGTTGTCTCATGATAATTCCTTAACAAGATGTGACACGCGGCTACTCGGCTGCTAACAGTTTACAAATCTTTAACAACATATTTAACTACTTTGTGCCGCAATTCTCTACAAACTTGTTTGGCTTTTTTGGGAAGAGCATAACAGCCTATTGATTGAAGCTATAAGAAATATGATGATAGATTTACTAGTCTAAGCTATATAGTCAAAATCTACATAATTTCATCTGTAAAAACTTCTGGTTTTTTGTCCCACTGATACCCGTATGATGAAGAACTCCTTCCATGCAAGGATCTCTTTGAGACAGGACAACTACCATAGATTAAGCAAGCTCTACAGTAAGTGTGAAGATTGACACATTTATCCCTAAAAATCACGGCAGGGGTTACTAGGTATACCGTAATCTAGAGGTTGTTGATAAACAGCTTCTAACTTAATGACTAACAGACGCCAATTTTTAAAAGGGGTGGCAGGGCTTTCTGGCTCATCTTTAGCTGGTTGTGGCTGGAGGCTAGCTGAAGTACGTGCTAATTCTAATACTTCGGGTCAACGTGACCAACTTTATATCTTTACCTGGACGCAATATACTGACAACCAATTATTGAAAACCTTTAGCACCCAAACCGCCATGAAAGTGCTAGCGGATGTCTATGATTCCAATGATGTCATGTTGGCTAAATTGCAAGCTGGAGGCGGTGGGACTTACAGCATCATCTACCCATCAGATTACATGGTGCAGAAGATGGTAAAGAAAGGTTTATTAACAGAAATAGATCGTGATCGCTTAATCGGTTTAGAGAATTTATTCCCTCGGTTTCAGAATCCTAGCTATGACCCCCATAACCGATATAGCATCCCTTTTAACTGGGGAACAACAGGTTTACTTTACAATTCTGAAAAAATCAAAGATCCACCACAAGACTGGGATTACCTTTGGCAACATCAAAAGCAACTTAATCAGCAAATGACCTTGCTCAATGATGTTCGAGAAGTGATGGGTGCGACGTTACGGATGCTAGGTTACTCTTACAACTCAAAAAATGAACAAGAAATCAAACAAGCTTATGAAAAATTGAAGATTCTAAAACCTGCGATCGCACGTTTTGACACCGACGCTTGGCAAAATCAAATTCTGGCAGGAGATTTACTATTGGCAATGTGCTATTCAGCAGATGCGGTGAGAATTTCTCAAGAAAACCCTAAACTCAAATATGTAATTCCTCGCAGTGGTTCTTCATTATGGACAGACACTATTGTAATTCCTAAAACAGCCCCCAATTTAGCTGGAGCCTATGCTTGGATCAACATGATTTTGCAACCAGAATTAGCAGCCCAAATTAGTCAACGCCTAAATATTTCTACACCTAATAGTGCTGGATTTGAGCAATTACCAAAAACAATCCAAAATAATCCTAATTTATTTCCCTCAGAGGCACTTTTAGCAAATTGTGAACGTGTTACTCCTGTAGGAGAATTTGAAGAGGTTTATGATCGCTATTGGACACAATTAACTAGCGGCTAAAATAGTTAGGAGATGCGATTAATCGCGTCTGTACAGGAGTTAGGAGTAGAGACGCGATTAACCCTTGTCTGTACAGGAGTTAGGAGTTATAAGTGGTGAATTTTCAAAAAAGTGATATTTCTAAAATAGAAGAATTGCATCGCCCCCTCAGTAATTGGCTGCAACCTTTGGTATTACTTGCACCATCTGGAATTTGGTTATTACTTTTGTTGGTGCTACCAACTTTGATAATTTTCGAGTTAAGTTTAGTTGCAGACATCCGGCCAGGAGATTTGGTCAATCCCAACGGATTCAAAAACTACATTAGAATATTTGACCCCCTTTATGTGCAAGTAATTGTGCGATCGCTATTTTTTGCGTTTGGCACTACAATAATTTGTTTAATTTTGGGCTTTCCCGTCGCTTATTGGATTGCTCAGATAGCGCCGCAGCGTTGGCGGAATTTGCTGCTATTAGGCTTTGTATTACCTTTGTGGACTTCCTCGTTACTTCGTTCATACGCTTGGATTACAATTCTTCGTCCTACTGGTTTATTAAACAGTTTACTCAGCAATTTAGGCTTGCCTACTTTGGAATTACTTAACCAGAGTCAAGCTGTATTTATTGGTATGAGTTACAGCTTATTACCCTATATGGTTTTGATTTTATATGCTTCTCTCGAAAAGCTAGACAAGCGGTTGCTAGAAGCGGCAGCTGATTTAGGCGCAAATCCGGTGGAAACTTTTTGGCAAGTAACCGTACCACAAATTTTTCCTGGAATTGCGGCTGCTTCTATGCTTGTATTCATCACAGGCTTGGGGGATTTTGTCGATCCAGAATTACTTGGTGGTGCTTCTAGTATGACGGCGGCGCGGTTAGTTTATAACCAGTTTCTGGGAGCAACGCAAAATTGGGGATTTGGTTCAGCTTTAAGTATGACGTTAATTTTGCTTGTTAGTATTGCGATCGCACTTTTAATTAAGTTTGGGACTTCCAAGGAATAAAATCACCAAATACAATAATGATAATCATTCGGAGGTGAAATAAATGATGGAATTAACTATGGAATTGAGCGGTTTTAAGAAAATTGAGTAACAAAAAGAATTGATTGACTTGCCCAAAAGCTCTGTTAATAAGGGTTTTGGCTGCCAGTGCTGCCTTACTTCACTTCCTTGTGATGTCGGGGCTGTTGCCCCTGATGACACCATTGCTAGCTCCGTCTCTAGATGCTAATTTCTAGCGCTCAACCGCTCCAAAAAGTCGATTTTTACCGCTACATTAATTAGGTCTTTATGAGCGCGTAAGTCTTTAATTTCACCCTCATTGAGGGCAACAATGTATGGTTCATCATCAATCATGGCAATAATCGGGCCTCCGGAAGACCCACCAGCAGTATCGCAGTCATGTAAAAGGAAGTTTTCTTCTTCCTTAACAATACTACAACCAGCTTGGAAACTGGCAGTCCATCCAGGGCCAGCAGTGAAATACTGTTGATACTTAGCACTAGGGAAATCGCCGGAATAGCCAATGAAAAAGAATCTCTTCTGGTTGCGAATCAAAGTGGCACTTGGTAAAGCTTTAATTCCTAAATAACCATACCTGCGACCAAGAGGTTGATTGATTTTCATTAAAGCCCAATCATTTGCATTTAGTTCTTTACCATTTTTGAAATCTGTGCCATAGACGACTTGCTCTACAGTTGCGACATCTCTAACGTCTTGTACTTGTCCATCAATAACGTTTGGCAGAAATTGAATTTGTTGACTTAACTTGCCAGTATCAGGATCAATAACACAATGGGAATTAGTTATAACCCAATTTTCTGCAATCAATGCACCAGTGCAGTGATAACTACCAGCATCGGCTGTAGTTCCTTGGACTCGTCCAATTGTAGACCAAGGATATTTCCTACTCAACATCGGAGTGCGATCATCTATTTGATCAGGTATTCCTCGTTTCCCGCCTACATTAGGTTTTGGAGATTGTCCACGACTGGGAATAAAAGGTTGACCATTGCTTGGAAGTTTTAATTGACCTGCATCTTTTAAAGAAGTAAATTTTGGAGGTGTAGATTTTTGTGTTTGCGTTTGCGCTTGTACCGATGCCCAATAAACGAAAGTGCTGACACCAAGAATTCCTGATAAAAACAGTGCGAGTGGTTGTTTGTAAATGGGTTGTTTAGTCATGAGAAATTACTCCTGAATGGAAATGTGAATATTAGTTGTGTACTCAAACTTTTTAGGTGCTAAAACGATTTACCGCCACTCACCCTGTAAAGTGAATGCAGCCCAATATTGTGGCTGATTCAAGTTAGGGTCTTTCCACAGTTTCAGTTGTGCTTCTCGAAGGGCAGTTGTAGGCGATTTACCTTGTTGCAACAAAGCTTTATAGAATTCCTGCATCAACTGTGCTGTAGCGTCGTCATCAACCCGCCACAAAGATACAGCTACCCGTTCAGCACCCGCATACATCAAGCCTCTAGTCAAGCCTACTAATCCCTCGCCACTAACATCTTTGCCCAAACCAGTTTCACAAGCACTAAGTACTACTAAATCAGCAGGAAAGTTCAGGTTGAAGATGTCACGTAGTTGAAGATAGCCATTGGAGAGTTTATTGCCTTGTTTATCTACAAGGGACAGGACAATTCCTGATAATTCCGGGTTAATAGGATTAGCAAATCCGTGAGTGGCAAAATGTAAAAACCGATATTGGGAGAGTTGCTTGCTAGTTGCCCAGTTGTAATTAGCATCAAAACCAAAAGCTTGCAGAGTATCAGAAGCAGGTACAAGTTTTAAAATTGCTTTTGCTTCTTCTGCTGTTCCAGGGAGCGCCCCCCATCCATTGCGGTCAAGACTTCTTGCTGCTCTTTGTAACTGAGATTGTTGTATTTGACCACGAATATCAAGGTTTTGGGTAGTACTTGCTGGTTTGCCTGTAACTCGCTCATCAGTTGTTTCAAACACTGGGTTAGCAAGGAGAGCTAAAGTTTTGAGAGCGTGTTTACGTCCTTTAAGAAGCTGTCTTTGAGTTGCAACAGCTGTGACTGAAGGCAAATTAACTATTTCGTGGTTAACTATTAATGGTTGGTAAGTAGTTTTGTTATTAGCTTTGCTACTATTAGTAGATGGCTGGGTCAACGCTGCAAAAGGAATTTGTTGCAAAACCCCATCAGCGACAATCACTAAACGTTTTTGACCCAACTTTTGGGCTACAGGTGCAAGGATTAGTTGACTCAAAGAATTAGCAACTGTAGCGGTTTCTTTTGTGGATGCTCCTTGTATTCCTGGATTAGTTAGATAATTTTTGTAGAAATTGTTAGCAACTTTCTCTATTTGCTCTCGTCCAGGCAGTATGTATGTATCGATGGAATTAGGAGTCACTGCCCAAAGATAACTGTGTTCTTTACCCAGAGAATATTCTAACAGCAGTGTGTCTTTATCAAGTTGTTGTTGAATTTGGGGTAATTCTAGTGGTTGGGGATATTTTATTGCTGCATATTTGGGGCTACTAGTACGAATTTTTGTGATTAATTCTTTCTGTTGAATGAGTATGTCGGAAATTTCTTGTTGAAGTTTTGCTGTTATTTGTTCTGCATTTGGTTTTGTAGATGCTTCTTGTAGAAGTTGAGTTTTAGCGTCAATTAACTGCTGTAATTGCTGTTCAGTAGCTAGAAGTTTGGGTTCAACACCGTTGCGGATATCTGCACGAGCTTCTGTTAGCAGTTCAACTAATCCTCTAGCGCGAGAACGTTCGCTGATGTTTAGTGCTTCCGCATCGTATCCTTTGGATGGGTCTTTTTTGTGCAACTGCATCAGCAAGTCGATGTAGAACTTGTAGTAATCCTGTACTGTGGCGAAGTAGGAAGTACGCAAGTCCTCGCTAGTAACTTTGGTGCGTATACCTTCTACTATCTCAATTGTGGTTTGAATTTGAGTGAGGGCATCTTCAAGATTACCTCTATCGCGCTCTGTCACAGCAAGATTGTATCGTGTGTCAGCTTCGCCTACCTTATCCTCCATTTTCTGCCGCAGCGCTAATAGTTGATTGTAGGTTTCAATTGCCTGCTGCGGTTGCTTCAAAGAATTGTAAATCTTGCCCAAGTAGTCAAGTGAGTTTGCTTCTCCCAAGCGAAACTTCATGTTTCGCCACGCTGATAGCCCTTCTTTGGATGATTCGAGGGCTTTTTGATATTCACCCGATGCCAGATATACTCTGCTCAAAAAGAATAAGGCTATACCTTTGTTTAAGTTGTCATTTTGTTGGCTAGCTAATACCTCAAGCTTCTTAGCATTATCTAACGCCTTAGGATAATCCTTCGATAACTCGTAAACCTTAACTAACCCAACCAGTGCGTTCTGTTCGTCTGAGAAATACTTTTGTTCATGGCTCAACTTCAGCGCGGAGTTACAATATTTCAACGCCTGCTCATACTCTTGAGCTTTGCGGGAGACATTACACATATTAATTAGAGTCATGGCTTCCGTATTGCGATCGCCTAGCTGCTCAAATATCTCTAACGCCTGTTCACTGGTTTTAAGACTTTGCTCATAGTCGCCCAATGAACTGTAAACTAGAGCCATATCTTTGAGGGTTTTTGCCTCTTCAGGGCTAAGTTTTAGCCGTCTTTGAATATCTAGTGCTTTATTGTGAGAGTCCAGGGCTTTCTGTGGTTCACCCATTGAAAGATAAGTTTCGGCAATATCATTGAGTGTTCCAGCTTCTGCTGCTGAATTTTCAATGGCATGGTTTAGTGCTAAAGCTTTGTTAAGAGAGTCTAGCTCTTTTTGTTTCTCACCCAATGAACTATAGACATATGCGATTGAGGAAAGTGCCAACGCTTCCAAACCCCGATTCCCTGCTTTTTGCCTAAGCAATCGCGCTTGATTTAAGTAGTTCAGTGCTTCCTGTAAATCATATAAAGAAACGTAGGTGACAGCAATACTTGAAAGAACACTGCTTTGTGTGAGCAAGTCATTATTACCTTTAGACAGTTTTGCCAGTGCTGTTTTTTGTAGCTGTAGTGCTTCTTTTAAGGATGCTAATGCATTTTGCTTGTCGCCTGAGAAGTTGTAGATTGAGGCCATCCAGCCGAGAATCTCAGCTTGCCCAAGTAAATCCTTCCTTTGGCGCTGGATCTCTAATGACTGTTTCAAAAACACAAGTCCTTCTTGGTAATTACCGAATGAGTCGTAGTATGTTAGACCTTTAAGCTTAAGTATACTTGCTTGCCCTTCTAGCTCTTTGTTCTTCCGATGAATCTTCAACGCCTTATTGTAGGAGTCAATTGCATCTTGTGCCTGACCCAAATCCTTATAGTCTTGAGCAATTGAGCTAAATGTCCCAGCAGTTAAAGAGTCTTGTTTTTCAGATTGAAACACTGATAGTGCTTGGTTGTAATAGTCTATTGCTTTTTGCTTGTCGCCAAAACCAGAGTAAACACTAGCGATACCCAAGAGTATATTACCTTTCACAATGCCGTGTTTGGGTTCAACTTGAATAACTAACCCTTGGTTAAAATATTCCAGTGCTTTTTGGTTTTCACCCAAAAGACTGTAAGCTGAACCTATATCATGCAGTATTGCAGCTTCTACAAAGCCAGCATACTTTGGGATAGTAGCTCTTATATCTTTTTGCCGCCAGATTTTGAGTAATTCTTCCCATTTAGCAATTGCTTGTCACCGAGATTTTCCTGTTTCTTGATTAAACAGTTTCAGACCTTCATTAGACAGTTGCTGAGTTCGAGCAAAAGCTGTGTTTACATTAGCCTTTACATAGGGTGTTGCTTGCTCTAGTTTTTGTTGTTCTTCTGACGACAGTCCTAGTCCTTCATCCTTTGGGGAGTTGGGTTTAGCTGGGACTTGCGGTTGTTGTGCTATCAACAAACTTGTACTCAAAGGTATTGCGGCGATATCTTTCTCTGTTTGTGTAACCGCACTCTTGTTGGTCATAGATGTTGACCGATAAGTGTTTGCTGTTACCCCCATCGACTTAGACAACAAAACCGTACTGACCAGCAACGTGAAACTACAATGGGTAA
This sequence comes from Nostoc sp., assembly GCF_036916735.1. Classification (GTDB taxonomy): domain Bacteria; phylum Cyanobacteriota; class Cyanobacteriia; order Cyanobacteriales; family Nostocaceae; genus Nostoc. Next base: position 225,000 of record NZ_JBALFV010000094.1, on the reverse strand, counting down.
AATTTTGCAGGAATTTGTGAGAGATACATTGATAACTTGCACCTTTGGTCATTATTAAACCTCATTTCATGATGATTTACAGCGATATTCCTGACTGAACAAATCCCGCTTACTAGTAAATTATTTAATTGTCGTCAGTCAAATTGCTGAAAAATTAATTTAATTTGATTTTATGGGTACGGTCAGGATATCTGTTATGGTTTCTGTTTTTGCAACGAACTCACTCGGTAAACCCTGGTTTTCTCGTACGTAGACTTTGTATGAGTCATTTTTACCCGCTTACAACTCCATTGTTTAATACAACTCTCCCAACCACTAAATTTTCATACATTACAATAATTAGTGGCTGTTAGCCTAGATTTCCTGCAAATTAATTTTTATAGAAGGTTACAATCCTTCATGCGCCTATCGACCCAAAAAAGTTTTTTGTACGGGAAGGATTTTTATAAGCCGCGATCGCGCAAGAGCAATGCGAGGTAATGGCTCTTCAAATCCTTATCAATAGTGAGGGAAACCACCTTAAACTTATAAGCCGACATCTGACCCACAATATTTTTTGTGAACAAAAAATCTCGTGAGTAGTCACTACTATTAGCGAACCTGCACCCAAACGCTAAACTTTCTGTCACTCATTTATAATAAGGGCATCAAACGCCAGCGAGACAACGGTTATGCTCTCACCTGATCTCAAAAATGCGTTACCAACGACTGATGAACTTCCCTGTTCAGACGATACGCCAGTGGATAACGAAGACCAAAACTTTTTGCCCAACATTTTACTCTTCTTACTCAACTCCATTTGGGCAAATCGCATGGATTGGTACTTCGGGGTAGATATGGGAGTATATCACACGACAGGAGTAAATCCCAGAGTACCTGTAGTGCCAGATGCTTTTTTAAGTGTGGGAGTAGAACGGAAAAAGGGTGGCAAATCACGCAAAAGTTACGCAGTTTGGGAGGAAAATGGGATAGTTCCAATATTCACATTAGAAATGGTATCCCACACTCCTGGAGGTGAATATGACGAGAAGTTAGATATATACAGTAAACTTGGTGTATTGTACTACGTAATTTATAACCCTGAGTTTTGGCGACGCGACCAACATCAACCCTTTGAAGTGTATAAGTTAATAGATGGAAACTACCAACTACAAATAGGTGAACCCTATTTGATGCCAGAACTAGGGTTAGGTATTGGGCGACACCAAGCTGTAATTGCTGGGATACAACAGGAGTTTTTATGTTGGTATGATCAGCAAGGAAATCGCTATTTGACAGATGCAGAACAGGCACAACAGCAGCGACAAAGGACCGAACAATTAGCGCAGTATTTACGTTCTCTAGGTGTAGATCCAAATAATCTACCTAGTAATTAAAGCGATCGCATTTCTTAAAATATCAAACTGCGACGCGAGAGCCATTAGTCATTTGCCACGGTGGACTAAATGGTTTAAATCATCTGTATTACTATTAATTAACTCATTAATTTTAGAAAGAAACTCATGTTCTAAATAAGGCTTAGTTAAGTAAGCCTTTGCACCCAATTCTTGAGCAAGCTGGCGATGTTTTTCAGCGCTGCGAGATGTGAGAATCATTACAGGTTTTTTGGCTAAATTGGGGTATTGACGAAAATTGCCCAACAACTCAAAACCATTCATTCGTGGCATCTCTAAATCGGAGATGACAACTTGTATTTCTGGATGTAGCTGTAACTTTTCTAAAGCTTCTACACCATTTTGAGCCTGTATTACTTGATAACCAGATTTTTGCAATGTGAGAGAGATAGTTTGGCGCAGACTAATTGCGTCATCTACTACTAAAACAACTTTTGGTAATATATTATCTGGCTCTTGAGAATAACTGGGTTGGGTTTCTTTTGGTGATGTATTATCTGGCTCTTGAGAGTAACTGGGTTGGGTTTCTATAGTTTTTGTGGAAGTAGATGCAGCAAGTAATGGTGTAGATGAAAAAGTATCTCCTGATATTGCTAAGGCTTTTTTATTTGACAAAGAAGGTACTGATAGCGCCATGACATCAAGTGTTGTTTGTTGAAGTTCACTAGATACCAGCAATGAAGCATCAATCACTAAGATGAGATTACCATTGGCTAAACTACTACAACCATAAATGTATTTTGGCGGTGCGATCGCATTTCCTAAAGGTCTGATTACCAGTTCTTGTTCACCAATTATTTGGTCAACTTCTAAAGCAAATCTTCCCTGATTTCGTCGTAGCAAAAGCACCGGATTTTTTGCTATGCTTGGCTCTTGATTACTTGATGTATTATATAAAGTATCATTATTCAAGCATGAATTATTATAATTAATCAACTTTGAAAGTTGATGGAGGCTGACCATAGTCTCATTATCGTCTGTATTCCAATGTAAAACTTTTTTACCTTCAATTTCTTTAATCTGCTGCTCAGACGGAATCAATATTTTTTCGATGCTGTCTAAAATAAGGGCATATACAACACCTTTTGCTTGAACGAGCATTAATTTTTCGGTAGTCATAGAAAAGGGAATTTTGAGTATAAATATTGTTCCTTGGTTGGGTAAGGATTGAACTGAAATTGAACCATTAAGTGCGTTCATCTGAGTTCGCACGATATCTAACCCTATACCACGTCCAGAGATTTCACTTACTTTATCAGCAGTAGAAAATCCAGGTGAAAATATCATATCTAACAGTTCAGATTCAGCCAGATTAGAAGCATAGGTAATAGTTTTTTCTTCACTTTGTATCGGATAAAATTCAGCAGCTTTTCTGCGAATTCTGTCTAAATTCAATCCCTGGCCATCATCTCGAACCTCAATAACAGTTTGGCTACCCTGATGATAGGCGCGGATTTCGATTAACCCTTGTTCTGGTTTACCAAACTCTCGGCGAAGTTGCGGAGATTCAATCCCGTGGTCAAAAGCATTACGTACTAAATGTAACAAAGGATCGTACAGCTTTTCTGCGATCGCTTTATCAACTAGTACTTCAGTACCAGTAAGTTTCAATTGTACAAGTTTGGCATGAACATTCCCCAACTTATCTACCATGTGGGGGAAGCGATTCAGGATATTGCCCAAAGGCGACATTCGTGCTTCTACTAAGCTATCTATAATATTAAGAGTTAAATTTTCTTGTTTGTCACTAATTTGGGCAGCTTGCGTCAGAAGCAAGTCAAGAGACTCTGTGGTTTCTTGTAGTTGCAGTGTCTCTTCTATTGCTTCATGCAATGTCATCTGAAAATCTGTATATACATCCATTTCTAAAGAGTCAAATTTCACTGCAAAATTTTGCGTTTGTTGTGAGCTAAGATTTTGTATTTGTAATGGTAAATCATGTAATTCATTTAAAGTTGTTTGGTGTCTAGTGAGTTGCTGGATTAATTGATCAATTATTTCTTTGACTTGTTCATCTTGCAAACTATGCCGTTTTTGGGAAATTAACAATTCCTCAGCTAGATAATTGAGGTGTTGCAGCCTTTCTGTATCTACACGAATAAATGAAGATTGGCGAAAGTTTTTAGTTTGAACATACTGTGATTTATCTTCTATGTCTTTATTTATTTGTGTAGCTAAATCAGGCATGACTTCAATAGTTGTTTCAGGAACATTTATAACTACCTGCTTATTAATAGTTAATGAATCAAGCTTTCCTGAAGAATCATCATTTGTGGTTACCACCACCTGCTCTGTAAGGTTTTCGCTAGCTTCTTTTCCCCATATTGCTTCTAGTAAGTTTTCAGTTTTTTGAGAAGATACATTAGGTATTTCTTTAAGAACTAAGAGTGTTTGTAACTTTGGGCTATCAAGCCAATTTTTATCTTTACTATTAACTGGAGGATATTTTTTATATTTTTGTGCTAATGTATGAATTCGCGTTTGTAATATTTTAATTAGTAAAATATAAGCGTCAGCTTTTTTAATAGAATGCTGAAACTTTGTCACAGCAAAGATTATAATTAAAATTATTCCATTTCGATAAATACAAAGGCTTTGACTATCTTCTTCATTTTGAACAAAATCAAGAAAGTTTTTCAACCAATTGTCAATATAATCAAGTAAATTTTCTTCTTTTAATCTAGGAACTATTAAATCAAAATTAAGTTCTGATTTTGGGATTTTTATTTTGTGATTAAACCAGCCCCAAATGTAGCGAATGACTTTTAAATAAAACTTGGCAGTTGTTGGCTTTACTGATTCGTTTTTATTATGCTCAGATGTAGTAATAAATTGGTAAAATTGTTCTTCTGAATTAGTTTTTAATTCTCCAAATAACTCATTATTTGCCACTGTCGTGAGTTTTTGTAAAGCTGGAGAAGTTTTTCTGCCAGATGTGCGATCGCCTTTTAATACCAATTGTTGTGCTTGTTGCAAATCTCCAAGGGCAATTTCTGCAATTTGCTGTACCTGAGTGGGGTTTGCTTGCAGCGCTAACAGAATTGTTTGAGAAATTTCTCGTAATCCGGGTAAATTTAGAGATTCCGCTAAACCGAGAAACACCTCAGCTTGAGAGTGTAAAAACTCAATAAATTCGTCATGACTTGGTGGATTATTAACAGCTTCAGCAATACTGTTTAAACGTTGCTCTACTCCTACTTCAAAAACAGACTGGACAATATCAAATCCCAATTCTTCAGAAGTGGGAATATGAGTCTCAGCACCAAATGCATCACCCAGCTTTTCTTGCAACTGTGCAAACACTGAAGTCGTTCGATGAAGCAGTTCTTCATTATTAACAGTACTACCGATTAATTCGGTATTTAATGCTATGCTAAGACATTCATAAGCTTGTAATAAAAGTGTTTGTAATTCTGCATCAACTACCACTTCTGGATTATATAAAGCCTTAAATACATCTTCTAAAAAATGGGTTATCATCTTAATTACTTCTAGTCCAACATTAGCAGCGCCACCTTTAAGTGTATGAGTAGCCCGCATTAAGTTATGAACTTTAGCAGTGCTATAGCCTTCCGATAAGCTAAATAGTTCTTGTTCAATAATTTGTACTAATTCTGGGGCTTCAGCCAGAAAGTAGATGTATCCTTGTTCGCGGATTTCGTTATCTGTAATCATATTTTAGATTTTAAATTTTGGATTTTGGATTTGTTGCGTAAAGTTTTGATTGATGCAACTGTCATTGCCATAATTTCAGTATTTTATGACATTAAGTTGCTTACTTTTTCCAAAGGTAATAAACCAACCTCAACAATAAGTTCCATCCAATAAAGACTTTCATCGGCTTCTTCCTCTACCAAGCTGAGTTTAGCAATGACATCGGCAGTTGACTTACCACGGCAAGCTGACCGATAGTTAGCTCCTACAGATGTTGCTGAACGGATTAGCTGCTTTTACCTCTGCCGTTCGACTCTGTGGAAGGGCTTCTACTAAGCGGATTACTCGCAATGCTAACTGCTTTGTTCTCCGCTTAAAATCTTCCTCATTCATAATCCCAAATTTAAAATCTAAAATCTAAGATTCATTTGACCTTAAACTTACTAGCAGTTGTTAATAAATCTTGCGCCATCCCTGATAAATCTTGAAACACAGTAGCAATTTCTTGAGATTCTGCAAAAGTCTTATTAGCAATTTCTGCTACATCTTGCATTGATTTTGTGACTGTTACAGATTGCATCATTTGTTTTTGAGTTGCTGCGGTAATTTGCTCGATTAGCTGACTAATTTCGGCAGTTGCATAAACGATCGCATTCAAGTTTTGGCGAGTATCATTGACAAGATTTGTGCCTTCTACTACCTGTTGAATACCAGTTTCCATCGCTACTGCAACTTCTCCGGTTTCTGCTTGAATCTCCTGGACTAATTTTTCTATTTCGATGGTTGCTGTTGCTGACTGGCGAGATAAAGAACGGACTTCATCAGCTACAACTGCAAAGCCTTTGCCATATTCACCTGCACGGGTGGCTTCAATAGCTGCATTCAAAGCCAGGACGTTTGTCTGTGTGGCAAAATTACCAATTAAATTCACTACTTTGGAGATTTTTTGTGAAGATTCACTGAGGCGTTTAATCTTCTTGCTGGTTTGAGCGACGGTTTCACGAATTCCTTGGATTGCTTTTACAGTTAAGTTCATCGCAGTATCACCAGACTCTACAGTTTCATTGGCTTGTTGCACCGCTACTTGCACTAACTCAGCATTTGTCACCACAGCTTGAGTAGAGTCTACCATCTGTTGAATCTCACCTAAAGCTGCGGTAATTTCCTCAGATTGTTGTTGTGCTAAATTAGTCAATCCCGTTAGTGAAGCCTCGCTGTTACCAGAAGTTTGGGCAACTTGTTGAGCAGCGCCCTGTACCTGAAGAACGATTTGCCGCAATGCTTGCAGGGTATTATTGTAAGCATCGGCGATCGTGCCTAGTTCATCTTCTGTAATCGGTGCGCGTACTGTTAAGTCACCGTTGAGGGCGGGTCTAACGGCTGTTAGCAGTTGAATAGATCGTTGTTGTAGTAGCTCTTTGGCTGCCTTTTCTCGTGCTACTGCTTCTGCTAATTTGGCTGACTGCCCTTTTACTTGTTGCAAATATTCAGTTTGTTGTAATGCTAGTCCTAACTGGTTACCAATGCGTGCTAACAAGGTGACTTCCGATTCTTCCCAATCACGAGTTTCAGAATTTTGATAAGCTGCCAGCAATCCCCACAATTGTTCTCCAGCAAATACAGGAACAATTACATAAGCTTTAACTTCAAATTGCTCTAAAATTTCCAGATGGCAAGGAGAATGACCTACCTGATAGATGTCATTTACAACAAAGTTTTCACTCTGGATATATCGACCTCCTTGAGTTTCTTGCAAGTGGGTATCTTCCCAGACAGTTTTGATATCGGGGCCTACCAGTTTTACCCAAGTATGAGCTACTGATTCTGCTACAAATTCACCAGTCCAATTAGGATTGAAGCGATAGACTGCGACACGATCGCATCGCAGTAATTGCCGTACTTCTTGAGTGGTTGTTTTGAAGATTTCTTGTACATCTAAAGATTGCCGAATCCGGTTACTAATCTTGGTGACAGCTTTCTCTTGTTCCGCAATTTGAGCTAGTTTTTCAGATTTCAACCGAACTAATTCCAAATAATCTATCTGTGATTTAGCTAGACTAAATTGCAAGCTAGTCTGAACCAAAAAGTTTACTTCCCAGGTTTCCCACTCACGGGGGTGATAATTTTGATAAGCTGCCAGCAAACCCCACAATTTATCCCCAAAGAATATAGGAACAATTATGTAAGCTTTGGCTTCAAACTGTTCTAAAATCTCAATATGGCAAGGAGCAAGTCCTACTTTATAGATGTCATTAACAATAAAGTTTTCATTTTTGATATACCTACCTCCCTTCGTTTCTTGTAAGTAGGTATCATTCAAAACGGTTTTAATATCAGGCCCTACCAGTTTTGTCCAACCAGTACCCACAGACTCAGCTACAAATTCGCCACCCCAGTCAGGGTTAAAACGATAGACTGCGACGCGATCGCATCGTAGTGATTGACGCACTTCTTGAGTGGTTGTTTTGAAGACGCTATCTACATCTAAAGATTGTCGGATGCGGCCTACTATCTTAGTAAAAGCTTTTTCTTGTTCAACTATTTGAGCTAGTTGCTCAGATTTCTTATGCATTAGTTCGAGATATTCGCCTTGTGAGATAGCCACACCAAATTGCAGCCCAATTTGAGTCACAAAGCTTTCTTCCCAAGGTTGCCAATCACGAGGCCCAGAATTTTGATAAGCTGCCAGCAAGCCCCATAATTTCTCTCCAGCAAATATGGGCGCAATGATGTAAGCCTTTATTTCATATTGCTCTAAAATATCAATATGGCATTGAGCATGACCCATTTTATAAATGTCTTTGGCCACAAAGCTTTCACCCTTGGCATAACGTCCTCCTTGGGTGTCTTGCAAGTGGGTATCTTCCCACACCATATAAAAGTCAGGGGTGACCATTTTTACCCAGCCATTACCCACTGACTCAGCGACAAACTCGCCACTCCAGTCAGGTTTAAAGCGATAAACGCCGACGCGATCGCATTTTAGTAATTGACGTACTTCTTGAGTGGTTGTTTGAAAAATCTTATCGACATTTGATGCTCGCAGAATTTTGTCGATGACTTTAGCTACTGATTTTTTTGCTAGTATTCGTTGTTGTTCTTCTCTTTTGAATTCAAAACTCTGTAATTTGTAGATTAGTTCTGTTGTAATTTGAGATAGCAGACTAATTTCTACTTCTTGCCACTGCCGTGTTGATAAGCAATTATTTACTGCCAGTAACCCCCATACTTTTCCTTCTATGACAATGGGTAAACTCAAACTAGCTTTAATTTGAAATTTATCTAGCAGTTGCTTTTGATAAGGGGTAAGTTGAATCTGACTGATATCGTCAATAACTACAGGTTGTATATAGTCTTGATTGGTATATAAACCAAAAATAATTACGGGAATATTTTCGCCTAAAGTTGGTGTCCAACCTAGTGTTTTTGATTCTGTTAAAACATTACCTGTATCAAGTGAAGTAAACTGATAAATTAAGGCGCGATCGCAACTAATTTTTTCTCTAATTTGCGCTACAGTAATTTTGAGTAGTGTATCAAGGTCTGGGGCTTGGCGCATGTGAGTTGCGATGTCTTGCAACTGTCGCCGCCAAGTTTTAAATTCCTGAGCGATTGCGTTTAATAAAGATATTTCATTGTTAGCAATATTTGTTATATTACCGCTTACATTCATATTTTCAACTTCAGAAATTATATCCTGTTTTTCATTGCTATTATTATACAAAAATGTCATTATACTGACCTCAATTTTTATTTAAATAATAACCATTTGTCATTAAAAAAGAACTAGTATTTGGTTATAAATAATTAGCAATTATTAAAATAATCTGCCTAATCAACCATAATCAACAGTTCAATTATGAATTTTCCATATCGGAGCTTGAATAATTGTGATGGGATCTAAATTAAAAATTATATCATCAGAATCATTAATAAAGTATCCCTGTAAAAAAGGTGATATTTTAGGATAAAATAGTTCGCTATTTGGGGGTTTTATTTGCTGAGTATCTAACCATTCAATATCTATCAGTTGTCGCACCAATAGTCCCAAATACTTACCCTTGTTTTCGAGAACAATGGCCATCATTTTTGAAAGTAGATTTGCTCCTTGCGAAATTGGAGGATAACCTAACATTGCCTCTAAATCTACTAGCCAAAGCATCTCGCCACGCCAGTTATAGATACCCAAGACGCTACTGGGCATCTGAGGAACGCCACATATTTCTGGTAATGATACTTGCAAAACTTCGGTGATCTGCTGTAATGAAATTATTGCTGTATCCCTGACTCCCAAATTAAAACTTAAAAACTTTTCTTTGGTTTCCAAAGTTATTGATCCTTTGTGCTTGATTATTGCTCTATAGCCAATATTTGCAGGAATTATTTGATTTTAGAGAGGCTCTAGATTAGAAATTTGGACTTATAGCTTTTCGTTGATTTATTAAATTTTTATTAATTCAGTAATCGCTTTAAAACTACCGTTAATTCATCTCGATCAATCGGTTTTGATAGATAACCATCAGCGCCCAACATATTACCCCAAATTTTATCTACATCACTATTTTTTGTAGAGCAAAAAACCACAGGTATTTTGCTAGTGTTGGGATTATTTTTTAACTCACGGCAAATCTCAAAGCCACTTTTACCTGGTAAAATTACATCGAGAAATATGAGGTCTGGCTTATTTTTATCTATTTTATCTTGAGCTTCTTCACTGCTTGTGGCGCTAATTACAGAATAACCTGCCTGTAGCAAGTAACGACTGATTATTTCCATATCTGTTAAGCCATCTTCAACAACTAAAACAGTATTCATGGTAATTACTCGTTAAAATTTTTAAGAATGTAAACAAATTTGAGATAAAAATCCTAAATGATGCGTGGATAAAGACAAAGGATTAGGGACTAGAGACTAGCCCCTAACCCCTTGTCATAAAGAATATTTAATAACTCAAATAGGACTGCTATAAATACAAAAATTTGTATTTGTCTAATTTTGATTCAATCTTTATATATTAACCTCCGAAAAAGTACGTAATGAACAGAACTTAATATATGTTTTAGTTATGGATAACATCTTCGATTTTGGATAAAAAAATAGGTGGGTTTAAGACCGCCACCTACTTGCCTCTTGTGAATTGGGATTTATTATTTATCACCCCAGTAATTTTATGTTTACTGAGGTGGAATTTACCGATTGTAAATATTTTTGCTATGGCTGTTGTTAAACAATAGGCTGATGCTGAGGAATGAAATTTTCAAGCTATCAGATTAGTTTATGATTAATCATCAAGAAAAATTATTAATTATCTCTACTTACAAACTTCTACATTAGCTTGACTCTTGTCGATGGATACACTACTCGGCGCAGGTAAATATTTACGTACTGTACTCATAACCTTGTCAGCGACTACAGGTTTAGTGATAAAATCTGTAGAGCCTACTATTTTAGCACGAACTCTATCTAAAAGACCATCACTACCTGTTAATATAATTACTGGTGTATTGACGAAGCTAGATATTCGTCGCAACTGAGTACAAATTTCGTAACCACTCGCGACTGGCATAATCAAATCCAAGAAAATCAGGTCTGGTTTATCCTGAATGAGGATTGGGAGAGCTTGTACAGCATCTTGAATTTTGATAAACCTTAGTCCATTGGAGGTGATAATATCCTCTAGCATTTTACAGACTAGAGGGCTATCATCTACGCAGGCTACTAGTGGAGCAATCGATTTCTTTGCTTGTGCAGTGATAAACTTATTGTTGCCCTCAGTTACAACTAAGGGCATATCAGGTATTTCCACCAATTCAATGATTCCTTTAAGGATATAGGGAAGCAATGAACGGGTGAGTGGTAGTACATTTTGCTTCATTTTCACGGCTAAATCTCGCAGAGTTAATTTGCCGTTGATTAAATTTACAAAGTTTTTGTAGACAGATAGACTTACTATCTGCTGAAGTTGTTCTGGTCGGCGTAGAACTGGTGCTAAGTCAGGAGAAAAATTTGCTAAACCTGCTTCTGACCAGATTTTCCACGAGTCTTGCATCTGCCTTACAGACATTTCTGCACTGGTGAAGCTTATTGGTGTTTCTAAGATAACTTCTTGGCTGCGATTGCAACTTATAGAAGCAAAATTTCCTTGCATAGCTAGGTCAAATAATAGTTCTGCTATGGTGTTTTCGGCAATAGATTGAATCTGTTCTCTCTGAATTTTATGTTTTTTATGAAAAATTTCTAGAATGCGATAATCCCAGTAATCTAGTGATACATCTTGCAAACACAACTGCAATTTATCAACATCAATCTGGGGACAATTTTGAGCCATATTTCTACGCCAACGGCGGAAGGGATGAGTTCCACCTGTTGCCCAAACTATCCGTCCCAGCCGATAATAAAAAGTCCATTGGCTACCTTTAGAACTTTTAATATTTAATTTGCCATTGTATTGTAGCTGAGTACAAGTTTTAAATTCATTAACTAGGTTATTTGAAAAAATAAGTTCGGAGTGGGTCATACTTTGTTCCTTATATTAAAAAGCAGCTATTGAAAACCCACACTATTACCACAAGTCAAAACTCACACATTTTTTAATTTTTTGTGCTTTCTGGCTGTTAGGAATAGTAGGTTTATTTTCACCGACCTGTACTAGCTATATAGTGGTCAGCAGATAGGTCAATAAGTGCAAATACATTTTGTTGATAGCAATCTAAATCAAGTTTATTAAAATCAAGGGATATAGGAAAATAGCAAAAATCTTACTAGTAAAAAAGTCATGTAGCACAGAGTTGATTCTCGGCAAACTTTACTACTTAAGTAGCTTGCTATAGCCGACATCATTAAGAAAGATACATTCAGTATTTATTTATTATTTTAAGAATTTTCATACGTAATTAGATCCGTATAATTTCTGATTTTTTGTTTAAAAAAGATTGGTAGCCTTTATTTTTGTTTCATTTATTAAGATTGGCAATATATGTTAAAATTATTTATTAAAAAATTTACATTGTTTAATCTGTCTTACTTGTAGAGAGACGCAAAATTGGACTGGGCTTCTATAGGAGAGGCTACGCCAACGCTAAGGCGTCTTTCTACACACCTAAAATTGTCACTAATAATCTTTAATTGTATAAACTATTTATTCAGGAGAACTTCTTTAAGGTTTGTTGTGGTTTTGATAGCTAATAACAGCTGCCCTAAGATTACTTTGGTGTTCTGAGAGAAGCCGATCGCCTTCGTCTTTTTCCAAACCAGTCCAGTGCATCAATAGCGCTAGCTTTACCCATTTACCACTACGTTCTAATAAAAAACCAGCTGCTTCCCGACTTAAGCCTGTGAGGTCTTGCAAAATTCGCAAAGCGCGATCGCGTAACTTTTGATTTGTTACCGCCACATCTACCATGCGATTACCGTAAACTTTGCCTAGTTTGACCATCACCCCAGTGGAAAGGATATTTAAAGCTAACTTTGTGACTGTACCAGCTTTCAGGCGAGTTGAGCCAGCGATTATTTCTGGGCCGGTTAATAAGCGAATGTCAATATCAGCATCAAAGCAAACTTGTTCGGCGGGAACACAGGCGATAAAAATAGTCTTGGCTCCTCGCACACGAGCAGCGTGAAGGGCACCGTGAACATAACGCGTTGTCCCACCTGCGGTAATGCCAACTACGACATCTAATTGGGTAATTTGTCGCCCAGCGATCGCAGCCTCCCCATCTTCGATGCTGTCTTCTAAATCTTCCGAACTGCGTACCAGTGCGCCAGCACCACCAGCAATAATCCCCTGTACCAACTCTGGAGGTGTACAAAAAGTAGGTGGACACTCAGCAGCATCTAACACTCCTAACCTGCCACTTGTGCCCGCACCAATATAAAATAAACGTCCTCCGTGGCGCAAACGCTCTGCGGTGCTATCAATTGCTTGTGCCAACTGAATTTTCGCCGCCGCAACCGCCTCGACTGCCTTTTGGTCTTCGCTATTAAACAACTCCACCAATTCCAGAGAACTGAGCTGGTCTAAGTTAAGACTGTTAGGATTTACCAGCTCGGTCAAAAGATGCCCACGTTCGTGCAAGTTTGTCATTTGTCATTTGTCCTTTGTCATTTGTTTTTTGTCCTTCGTCATTTGTTCTTTGTCAGTTAGCAACCAATGACCATTGTACAGACGCGATTAATCGCGTCTCTACTGACTAATGACTAATTACAACAATCCTTCCAATTTGCGACGCATCTTCTCTAGTTCAGAATCAGACAATTCTGGTTCTTCTAGTGGCTGTTGATTAAGAGGGAAGGTGTCTTCAACAGTATCCTCCTTCTGGGCATCTTCTTGCCAGTCGGTTTTTTCGACGTTAAGTTCTGGGGGAGTTACAACTAAATTGCTGTTTTCTGGGATGATTTCCCATTCATATCCAGCATTTTCGCAAAATTCCTTGATTTCCTCAGCATCGATCGGCTCTGGTGTCGGTGAGGGAAAATCCTGAGCTTCTAACATCAGGGCAAAGCGGGTGGCGTCGTCTTCTGACTCGAACATCAGAATTTTATTGCGATCGCCTTCCCGAATGGTATGAATTCCCTCATTTTCCGTTCGAGCATTAAAAATTAACACAAAAACACGCATTGGTGTAATCATCTGTCTTTTTTAAGGTCTATTCATATTAAAGTTCTAGGTTGTGCTTCAGCGAAAGTCATAGGAACAATTTTCATTCTATTGGGATCAGATTTATCTGAAAACGCCAATATTATGAACCATAAGTATTGGATTAAGCAAATACCGTAACTCAAGCAATGAGGTCTTGGGTTTAGTTGGCGTATCCTGGAAATGGCATACTGAATCAGCGTGTCAGTTAATGCTTGTGTGCCAGCGACATCTGGCAATTAATACTGTGAAAGCAAATGATTAAATCTCCCAATCAAGATATTCTCTCCCCGTGCCCGATCCGCAAACGTCTATGGTTGCTGGTGTTGAGTCGGGGTAGCATTGCTTTGGGCGGACTTTTGCTGTTAGGAGTTATTGTCGGTATTTATCGGTTGTGGATTTTTGTCCAAACAGAGTTAACGCCGTTGGCACAAGAAAGTCTCACGACTACACTTAACCGTCCGGTAAAACTGGGAAAAGTCACACAATTTTCGTTAATGGGAGTGCAGTTCGGGGCTTCAACTATCCCAGCCACATCCACAGATCCAGATCGGGCCTTTGTTGAAGCTGTAGAGGTTGGTTTTGACCCTTTAGAACTAATCTTTAACCGCCATCTAAAGCTAAATGTTACCTTAGTCAACCCAGATATTTATATTGAACAGGATAAGCAAGGGCGCTGGGTTTCCACTAATATAACGCTGTCGCGTGAAGGCGCAGCTATTAAAACCGATTTGGACAAATTGTGGTTTCGCAATGCCAAGCTGGCCTTGATGCCGCACAAAAGAGCAGGGGGAGGAATTTCTTCCTCATCTCCATTACCTCCCGTAACATTTTCTCAACTTAACGGTTTTGCTCAACTTTTAGCAAATAACCAGTTCATCAGGTTTGATGTGGGGGGTCAAGCAGACAGTGGTGGCAGTATTTCTATTCAGGGAAAGACGCGTTCTAGGGTGCTAGCAGGTAACTTCCAGGTGCGATCGCAAGACTTCCTGGCTGCGGATATTTCTCGGTTAATTAAGTTACCAGTTAGTTTACGGGCGGGTCGAGCCAATGGCGACTTGTTAGTTAGGTTAACACCAGGACAACGGACTTTATTGTATGGCAGCGCTGTTGTGCAAGGCGTAACAGTTCAAGTGCCCAAAGTCCCGCAACTGTTGAGCAATAGCCAAGGAAATCTTCGCTTCCAGGGAACGGAGTTGCATTTAAACGATGTGACTAGCAATTACGGCAAAATTCCCCTAATAGCTACGGGAATCATCGACAATCAAGCAGGCTTTAAGTTGGCAGCGCGTGTAAATGCGGTGAGTTTGGCTAATGCCCAAGAGACTCTCAAAGTAAAACTACCTGTGCCGATCGCTGGACAAGTAAAAGCTGATTTGCAGATTACTGGATCAACTACCCAACCAATTCTCTCTGGCACAGTTGCCACAATCCAAACTGCTCAGATTGACAAAGTTGATTTTAATACCATCAGTAGTAAGTTTGAACTTGCTACTAGTTCCTCTTTAATTACCCTGCAAGATATTCAAGGTAAAGTTAAACTTGGTGGTGATATCACGGGCGCAGGTACAATTCAACTCGGTAAAACCCCGCAACTGGATTTAAATTTCGCTGCCAAGAATGTTCCAGGGGATGCGATCGCAAAAGTTTATGACATAACACCCAACTTCCAAATTGGTAATGTCTCAGGTACAGCCCAACTAACTGGCGCTCCTACCAATGTCCAAACTGTAGTACAATACCAAGCTCCTAACGGAACTTACCCCGGAACTGGTGAAGTTGCAATTGCTCCAAATCGCAACGTCTCTTTCCGTAATGTGGCTCTGAATGTAAGTGGTGGTACAGTCCGGGCAACTGGTAGTTATGCCAATCAACGTTGGCAAGCTGTGGCTGTTGCCTCTGGGGTAAAATTGGAACCCTTTGTAGACAAAAGTCAACTGCAAAATGTCTCTTTGGCAGAAGCACAGTTTAATGGTCGTCTCATTCTCTCAGGCAGCACAGCACCATTTAAAATTGCCACAATTCGCACTGATGGTGGAGGAGTTCAAATTGGTGGCGGTATAGTTGCAGTTTCTAATATCCAACTGCAAGACCAAAGCTTTTCTGCTCAACTTGTAGCTAATGGTGTGCGGTTGGGACAAATATTGAAACAGTCTCCCCCAGCTTTAAATAACCCATTGGCGGGTACGTTCCAAATCGCAGGCAACAGAGATAATTTTAGCCTGAAAACCCTCCGTGGCAGTGGTGAGGGTCGCCTCGCTATTGGCGGTGGTACGGTTACAGCCTCTAAAATTCAAGTGGCGAATGGTGTATATCAGGCGCAAGTTCAAGCAAATAATGTGCCTGTGCAGCAGTTGGCAACAGTACCAAAGCAGTTCCAGGGAGCGTTAACTGGTCAGTTCAATGTCGCGGGTTCTGTTGATTCTTTTAAGCTGCAAACTATTCAAGCTAACGGTCAAGCGCAGGTAAATGTTGCGCGTGGGACTATTACAGCCTCTAATATTCAAGTGGGGAATGGTGTATATCAGGCGCAAGTTCAAGCAAATAATCTCCCGTTGCAGCAGTTAGCAGCAGTACCACCGCAGTTGAGAGGGACGTTAACTGGTCAAGCTAAGGTGGCGGGTTCTGTTGAGTCCTTCCAACCGCAAACTATCCAAGCCAGTGGTCAGGGACGGGTGAATCTTGCAGGTGGAACGATCGCAGCCTCTAATATCCAATTGGTAAATGGTCGCTATCAAGCTGTAGTTAATGCTGACGGTTTGGAATTAAATCGCTTAAATCAGCAATTGCAGGGTCAGTTTGGCGGTCAGTTGCAATTAGCTGGCACGTTTGGATCATCCAAATTAGCTGATGTGCGTGCTACTGGACAGGTGCAATTATCTCAAGGTATCCCTGGTCTTGAGCGACCCCTGAGTGCTGCGATCGCTTGGAGTGGTGAAAGGCTGACCATTGAACGAGCAACTGCTCCCGGTTTAAGTGTGACTGGTAACATATTAGCCAATGCAAGAACAGCAGGTATACCGGAAATTACTGCCCTAAATCTCAACGTCCAAGCCCAGAATTACAACTTAAAACAGTTACCGATCAATCTTCCTAATCAAGTTGCTGTGGCGGGGAAAGTAGATTTTAATGGTCAAATCACTGGTAAGCTGCCCTTACCAAATGTGGTAGGGCAAATTAATTTGCGAGACTTGGTTGTTCAAAATATTGCTTTTGAGCCGTTGTTAACTGGAAACATCGATTCAGCACAGGGACGCGGGTTAAATTTAAACTTGGCAGGTAAAAACGATCGCCTTGCCTTCAATTTAGATGCTAATAATCGCCCGAAATCCTTCATAGTAAAATGGCAGCAAGCATCAGCTACAGGTAATGCTCAAGGGAATGATTGGGCGCTCAAACTTGCAAATTTTCCCTTACAAATATTGAATTTGACTCCACCAGCAATTACTAGATTGGGTACTGGTAAGATAGCTGGCTTGTTAACTGGAGATTTGCTATTTAATCAGCAGACATTGGCAGCAACGGGAAATTTAGCGATCGCTAATCCGCAAATTGGCCGGCTTAAAGGCGATCAAATAGCTGCTCAATTCCGCTACAGTGATGGAAAAGGCACAGTTACCAGTAGCGAATTTATCAAAGGCAAAAGTAGCTACGCCCTTGTCGGTACTTTTGCCCAAAGCCCTAAAGGGCCTCAACTACAAGGTAAACTGAACGTCAACCAGGGAGAGATCCAAGATGTTCTAACTCTAGCGCAGATATTTGATTTACAAAACTTGCCAGGTGGTTCAGCAGAAATCTACGGCACAGCAGAGGATCTAACCACCACCCCCCAAGGAGCGCCAAATGAACCCTTATTCACCCAAATCCAACGATTTTCTGAAATTGAAGCTTTGGTCGCAGAACAGGAAGAACAGCGACTTAATTCCACTCCCATACCAGATTTGGCAGACTTAAAGGGGACTTTCAACGGAGAAGTGGCTGTAAATACAGCTACAGCCAATGGATTATCAGTGGATTTTAATTTGAATGGACAAGACTTTGCCTGGGGTAAAAAGGAAGAACTAAATCGTTATTATACTGCCGACAAAGTGATTGCCGAAGGCAACTTTGAAAATGGTGTTTTGAGTTTGCGACCTTTACGGCTTGAATCTGCAAACAGGTTGATTGCTTTTACGGGTAATATTGGCGGTGATCAACAATCTGGTCAGTTGCGGGTGAATAATTTGCCGGTACAAGTACTGAATAATTTTGTCAAACTACCAGTTGGAATCAGAGGTGATCTTAACGGTACAGCAACTTTAGCAGGTAGTATTGCTAATCCCCAAGCTATAGGAGAATTGAAAATCACAGAAGGATTATTGAATCAAAACAAAATAGATTCAGCGATCGCAAGTTTCAGCTATGCCAACGGACGCTTAAACTTTGGTAGTACGGTAGCAGTGGCTGGGCCAAAACCTGTTGATATTACTGGTAGTATCCCTTATAAATTGCCTTTTGCTTTTGTGGCACCAGACAGCGATCAGATCAATTTAGACATGAAGTTAGAAAACGAAGGATTGGCGCTGTTAAACGCATTGACTAATCAAGTGGTATTTGAAAAAGGTAAAGGAGAAGTAGACCTCAAGGTACGCGGAACATTGCAAAAACCCGAAGTAAATGGAACTGCTACTATTAATAATGCTACTTTTTCAGCCCAAGCTTTGCCAGGTAAGGTGAGACATGTTACAGGTAGAGTGCTGTTTAATTTTGACACCATCTTAGTAGAAAATCTTCAGGGTCGATTTAGCCGTGGAAAGGTAGAAGCTGCTGGAGAAATACCCATTTTCAACAATGACAACACTATTAATAATCCCCTAACTGTTAATCTTGATCAGCTAGCGTTAAATCTGAAGGGACTTTACCTGGGAGGTGCTAGCGGCAATTTACAGATTACTGGTTCTGCCCTGAACCCAGTAATTGGCGGTCAAGTAAATTTATTTGATGGTCAGGTATTGCTGGCAGAATCTACCAGCATCGGTTCATCTGCAAATAGTGGTTTTGGCGTATCACCCACAAAAGCTGATAAGCAGAGCAAATCTGAAATTGGGAATGGGACGGGAAATGCGAGCGCTAGATTTAATAATCTAGATTTAGAACTTGGTAAAAACGTCCAAATTACCCGTCCACCTATTCTCAGTTTCCGCGCAACTGGTAATCTCATAGTTAACGGCTCAATCAATCAGCCAATACCCGATGGTACTATCCGATTAGAACAAGGTGGGGTGAATTTATTCACTACCCAATTTAACCTTGCTCGTGGCTATACACACACCGCAACCTTTAGTCCTTCTCAACCCCGCGATCCCAACTTAGATATTCGGCTATATGCCAAGGTACTGGACGTAACGCAAAGTAATGACTTCAGCCGGGTAAATACCACAGGTTTATCAGCATTAGAGAGTATTCGAGTCGAAGCCACTATCAACGGTCTAGCCAGCAAACTGAATGAAAATCTAGAACTAACAAGTAGTCCGTCGCGTAGTCAAACCGAAATTGTAGCTCTTTTAGGAGGTGGGTTTGTAGACACCCAAGGACGAGGTGACAGTACTTTGGGTTTGATTAACATCGCAGGTTCGGCTGTCTTCAACAATTTTCAGTCAGCTTTTAACCAGATTGGTAATACCTTTGGCTTAAGTGAACTACGGATATTCCCTACCGTTATTTCTGATAATCCCGAAGCTGGAAGAAGCAGTTCAACCTTGGAATTAGCAGGAGAGGCTGGGGTTGATATTTCTTCAAAAATATCCGTTTCCAGCATTAAAATTTTAACAACCAATGACCCCTTCCAGTGGGGTGTTAATTATCGGATAAATGATAAGTTTCGTGTGCGTGCTTCCACTAACTTAACCGATGATAGTCGTGCAGTAGTAGAGTATCAAACGCGGTTTTAGAGAAAAAGTAATTGGGGGTGTTGAAAGTGTAAGCGATCGCTTTAGCGTACATTTTGCACTTCACTTTGTAATATACATATATTACAAGTTCTAGATAAGCATTCTCTCTACTAATTCTAATAGATTGCTATGATTACCTTTTGTTTTAAAAACAATTACACTAGAACAGATTGCTTCCTTTACTTATTACGACTTTATTCTCGAAGCTTTATTTATTATAGCTTCATAAAGAATTGGTATAACTTCATTTTTGATTATTTTTAGTTAACTTCTGTTTAGTTGAAAGCGATCATTAGTTTCTAAATAATTAGTTTTAAACCTAAAATTACTGCTCTATCTACATCCTAGCCTTTTAGTCTTTTGTTAAGAAAGATGTGACTAATGCATAGGAAACCACTAGCACGGTATCAACTCCGTGCCCTTTTTAAAGATTTAGTTAATTCGTGAACATAGTACTATCCATTCTTTTGACATACGCTATGATTTAATCAACGAAGTCGCCTAATCCACTTTAATCTCGTTAGTCAGATTAGCCTGGAACGGAGGAACCACTATTGGGGCGCATCTTGTGGAAGTTTGGCTTTAAATTAAGCCAATATCAGATTGTGATATTATCGTTCCCCTGCGTATTAATAACTAATCGCAAAATTGATAATCCTAAAATTATCAAAAATAGCACTAAACCAATTGTGCAAGCATAACTGATTTCCAAGTTACCAAAAGCTTGCTCATATAAATAATAAACAATCGTTTTTGAGCTACTGAGTGGGCCTCCTTGGGTCATAATGTATACTTCTTCAAACACTTTGGTGGCGGAAATAGCCGAAATCACCGCCACTAGTGCTAAATACGGCTTCATCAAGGGTATGGTAATATCCCAATGTTTGCTGATACCATCAGAACCATCGATCGCAGCAGCTTCGTACACATCAGCAGGAATTGATTGCAACCCCGCTAAATAAATCACCATGTAGTAGCCTAGTCCCTTCCACACGGTGACAGCCATAACGCTGGCAAGAGAAATTGGTACAATACCAAAAATTTTTTCTGGGCTAGTTAACCAAGGAATACCTTCTGGAAAAAGGCCCAAAGCTTTCAGCAACTGATTCAGTAATCCGTTTTCTGCATACAGCCATTTCCAAGCTATTCCCGCAACCACCATTGAAATTACCACTGGGGTGTAGTACGCTGCTCTAAACCAATTCATCCCTCGCAGTTTCTGATTTAGCAAAATTGCCAGCACTAAGGGAGCAATTACTAAAATTGGTACTACACCCACAAGATATAAAAAAGTGTTTTCCAAGGTTTTCCAAAAAACTGCATCCTTCCAAAGCTTGAGGAAGTTGCCAAAACCTATCCATTGTGGCGGCTGGGCAATATCTTCGTAGCTGGTAAAGCTGAGGTAAAACGCTTGCAGTGCAGGCCAAAAGACTGTTAACGCCAAAAGAACTAAAGCGGGTAGTAAAAATAAATAAGGGGTGAGTCGCTGTTTGATCAATATCCAATTTTTAGGTGTTAATTGATTCATATAAGGTCTAATAGTTGTTTTGGCTTTGTCAGCAAGAATTTGGGGATCTGAGTAGATTTAAGCTTCAATATTTTAAAGGCATATATTT
This sequence comes from Nostoc sp., assembly GCF_036916735.1. Lineage (GTDB taxonomy): Bacteria > Cyanobacteriota > Cyanobacteriia > Cyanobacteriales > Nostocaceae > Nostoc. The sequence goes on along the minus strand of NZ_JBALFV010000094.1, from coordinate 203,771 downwards.
GCGTAGCACTAATTAATAACTTGGAGATAAACAGTGATGGAAACTCAACACAACCCGCCAATTGAACATCAAAATGTCCCCACAAACCACCGTGGACTACATGATTTTTTGTACAGTTCCGAGGAAGAACACGCCGCCACTGAAGTGAGTATAACTCCTGAACTGGCAAACAATGGTACTGAAATCATTGACCTTGAGGCTTGGAGTACGGCTGCTTATAACGCTAAAATTGCAGGTGTTTACGCAGTATTAGACGCAGAACGCCGCACGCAGTACATTGGCTATTCTCGGAATGTATTACTTTCCTTGAATGGTCATGTCAGTCAAAATGGTCAGCAAAAGTGTGCTTTTGTACGTGTACAAGCATTCAAATTCCCGAAGCGTCAAGAAATGGAAGATTTGCGAGATGCGTGGATAGCCGAACTCGAAAGTACACCACCTGGTAATGTTTCCGAAAGCGAAATGTGGGCTAGCACAGTAGGAGAAGCTGCCAAGGCAGTAATGTCACAGGTGGAACGCCAAGCCTATGAGGAGAAAAAGCTAAAACTCCGGAAAGCTATGGCTGACACAACTCTTTCTAAAGAGTCAGAAACAACAGATGCGAGTGAAGCCGAACGTCAGCGTCAACTTGAAGCTGCTGTGAAAAACGATGACTGGAGTGTAATTATCGACGCACAGATACAGGAAACTAAGTCTTAAAATGAGTGTTCAGTCTTCTCGCTATTTTCGCACTTGGATACTCCATCTTGTAAAGGGATAGGGTATCCAAGTGTTTAAACGAATGTTTGTGCTGGCTCTGCTTAGAAGCCTCTAATAAAGTTGTTGAGAAACTGATTAGTCAATAAGAGTGAATCACAAATACTTTTTTCATCGTTGTGATCGCCAGAGAGTCTCAATGTTACTTTACTTAATACATTTCAAGGTTCAACTTAGATTCTCACTCTTAATCAAAACAGTCCTTTCAAGATTTTTATTAAAAAGAATATTTGCTTTTATTAAGCAGGTTCACAGAGTGAAATTATATTTTTTGCGCTTAATTAAAAGCGGGCAAACCCTACAATTTGAATTGGAGACGCTATACCTCCACGCTTGATTAGGTATAGTTTTTCAAGCATTTACAGACATAAACCAACGCTAGCCTAAACATGTCAGCTTGAAGATTGAGAAGAGATAAAAATAAACCTTAAACAGCAGAAATAGTACAAACTTGTAATCCGACAGGTGTTTGAATAATCACTGATTCTACGCCGAAGACTTGTGCGATCGCATTTGGTGTTAGAACTTCTTCAGGTGTACCAACTTCCCAAATATGACCCTGTTTTAATAATGCAATGCGGGAACTATACCGGGCTGCTAAATTCAGTTCGTGTAAAACTGTGATAATAGTTAATCCCTGCTGATTCAGTTCTTTCAGCAGTTCCAATAGTTGCAATTGATAGTTGATATCTAAAAAAGTTGTCGGTTCATCTAATAGTAAAACTTTTGGTTCTTGCGCCAGTGCTAAAGCTAAAAAAGCCCGTTGTCTTTCACCACCTGATAGATGTTCGACTAAGCGATCGCTAAATTTTTCTAATTGCGTCTTTTCAATCGCATCTTCCACTTTGACCGAATCTTGGGCGGTTAATTCCCATTGCCACCAAGATTGATGTGGCGTGCGTCCTAAGCTTACTAATTGTCGCACACTTAAGCCAACGGGAACCGTTTGTTGTTGCGGTAATAATGCCAGTTTCTGTGCAACTAGATTTGGGGGTTGAGAGTGAATTGCTTTGCCATCAAGTAACACTGTTCCCTGCTGTGGTGAGAGAATACGACTCAGCAATTTGAGTAAAGTAGATTTACCTGAGCCATTAGCACCAACTAAACTCAACCATTCTCCTGTTTGCAGAGTAAGGTTAATGTTTTGAACAATTGGTACTAAGGTGTAACCGCCTGTGAGGTTTTGCAGTTCGAGTGGCATTTTAAATATTCAAAAATTAGGAACTTAATTTTACAGGATTTGATTGGATTATTTAGCATGCTTATACCCAGTTAAATTCAATTAGACACATTGATTTAGCTCGGCTTTATCCATTTAATTGAATTGCGATCACTACTGCGTAAATTACTTAAATGAGCAAGCAGAGTGCCGTTTGCTTGCCTAAAATACTAAAATGAGTGCGCGATCTACCGAAATGAGAAAGCAATATGCCTTTTTGCTTGCTGAATCTACTGAAATGAGAAAGCAATATACCTTTTTGCTTGCTGCAAATATGACAATGGGAAAGCAATTGGCATTAAACTGCCTCTACAATCTCTGGATGACAGTAATATTTTAGAACGGTTTTTGCTCTATCCCCAATCCATCGGGCGACTTGATCGGGAGACACCCCTTCACTAATTGCCCAGGTAGCAAAGGTGTGACGTGTGGTGCAGGGTTTAAGTTAAAGTAGTAGTCCACCAAAGAAACTTTACGGGGTTTATGGTGAGAAAATCAAGTTCTCTTCTTCCCCTGCTGCCCCTGCTTACCTTTATCCATCATTTTTGGGTTAGTCGGGTAGTAGTAGGGTAACCGTGCGTCCTTACTTATTGCCGCACAATAAGCCAAACCGAATTAACCCACGCTGATAACCGCGACGCATTAATCCCAGTGATAATGCCCCTTGAATGGTAGTCCAACCAGCATTTAGTAAGCCCCAAAACGCTTGGGGAGTGAATGCCGAATCAATCACCACATTCCAAAAGGGGGCGACAGCTGTTGACCAATCGGCAGTGCGGATATTATGTAATGGTAGTTGATGTGCGATCGCTTCGTACTCTGGCAAAGAAATCACATAAGGCAAACAATACACCCGATAAATATCCTGCAAGTGCTTTTGTTCATCTGCCGTTAGTGGGGACTCATCAGTTGATCGATGACACCAAGTCACCATAATTAACTTGCCACCAGGCTTCAATACCCGGTAGCATTCCTGGAGAAACTTGGTTTTATCTGGCATGTGTTCACCGCTTTCTAGCGACCAAACCAAGTCAAAAGAATCATCAGCAAAGGGCATTGCTTGAGCATTTGCGACTTGGAATTGTGTTCTCAGACTCAAATTAGCTTCCATTGCGCGTTCTGTTGCTCTGGCGGCTTGCACAGGACTCAGTGTAATCCCTGTAGCCTGAGCATTAAACTTTTGTGCAAGGTATAAAGAACTGCCGCCAATGCCACAACCCACATCTAAGATATTTTCTGCTGCTTGTACTCCAGCCCAATTGAGTAGTTCTTCAATTAAATCAATTTGAGCCTGACGGCGGTCTTTTTTCTGGGTACCGTCCGCACCATAGTAGCCGTGGTGCATGTGTTCGCCCCAAATCTGTTCCCACAGACCAGACGAAGCATCATAAAATTGCTGAATTTGCTGGTAAAGTGTTGCACTCATGAAAAAAGCAGTGTTAAGACAAAGCCGAATTTCAAAAAAATATACAGATAGGCTACCATGTATGTTTTTAATTAAAATAGGGTCTTTTGGTTTGCACGGATAATAAACTTCGGTTTCTCTCCCCTGCAAGCAAAGAGGTTTGGAGAAAGGTTAAGAATATTTAAGTTGCACATCGCGTTAACTCTGAGTTTTTTATTGTCTAGGACTCGTTGAAGTAGGCTATGGTTCAACTAAGACAGGTACATCGCCAGGGTTAGCGGGTGTTTCTGGTTGATTTGGCGTCTGTGGCTCAGGTGTTTATACTACATTACTTGTGTTGTCTGGAGTAGCTGTTTGACTAGCTTGAGGTTGGTGTTGCCCACAAGGCTGGGCAATTTGCTGCATTAGCTGTTCAATTTTCTGAGCTTGCTCAATGTTCCCTTGCTCACGATACTCGTTATGGGCACGTTTCAATATTCTACTGGCTTTCTTGATGTCGCCCTGATTATATAAGGTTACTCCCAAGTTATAGTAAGCTGAGGCATTTTTAGGATTTAGGCGAATAGCTTGCTGATAAACAGAAATAGCCTCAGTAGCTTGACCATGAATTGCTAGCAAATTTGCCATGTTGTTGTAGGCTATGGCGTTTTTAGGATCTAGCTGCAAAGCTTGGCGATAAGCGGTGATCGCAGGCTCTATTTCACCTTGTTGTTGTAAGGCGATCACTAAGTTAAAATAAGCGTTGGCGTTGCTGGTATCTAAATCAATTACTTTTTGGTATGCTGCGATCGCATCTTCAAGCTACCCCATACAGCGCCAAACCCAAATCATACAACGCTGCTACCCTTGTGGGAACTATCACAAGACTCTGGCGATAAGCTATAATGGCTGCATCTTTTTCTCCTTGTTGGTGCAACACTAACCCTAAGTTGTAATAAGCTTCGCTAAAATTGGGATTATCTTTAATCGCCTCTGTATATTCTTATAAAGCTACATCTAAATGATTTTACTGATAAATATATTACCCAGAAAATTCCATGTTGCCCTAAGGTTAGGATCTCGTTGCACCGCTTGGCGAAAGGCATATTCCGCACCTTGTAAGTCTTGGCGGTTATAGCGCGTGACTCCTTGCTGGAAAAAGCTTGCTGCTTCGAGATTTTGAGAAACTACGGTTTCTGCTAGCAACTTGCTTCCTGGAAAATTAGTAATTGCTGATACAGCTAAGACTAAAAACACAGAACAACCACAAAATGTCACCCGAAAAAAATCTAACCACTAAGAAAGTAGGGGTTTTTCTGACATAAATTGCAGACTTATATTTATTATTCGCTCCTCATAAGTGAGAGTACCCACCGCGAAAGAAAAAATTCCAAATTTCCAAATTTTGAGTCGCACCTTTGGTGGGCTTAGAGAGCGACTTAAATTTTAAATGGAAGGAAAAATCTAAAATTGGATGACTCCCTACTCCCTATAAGTGTCAAATTAATGTATAAGCTAGATTTAGCGAACTTTCTAGGTTTGACTCTCACCTCCAACCCTGAAGGCAATTTTGCCAGAGGAGAGCAAATTCTTTAGTTCCCCGAATCCCAACTTAGGAGAAAGGGTTAGGGGATGAGTGCAAAACGTCTTCTCAAAACAGATTTTTCTTAAGTTGACACCAATGTCTACTTCCGACTCCCCACTCCCACAGCTGACGGCAAAATTAACATTGCATCGCCGAATGAATAAAAGCGATACCCAAAAGCGATCGCTTGATTGTATATATTCAATAACCGTTGTCTGTCAATTAGCGCACTTACCAACATCAGCAAACTGGAACGCGGCAGGTGAAAATTGGTAATTAAACCATCCACTACCCGCCATTGGTAGCCGGGATAAATAAACAAGTCTGTTTTACCGCAAAATGGTTGTAAATTACCAGATTGAGCCGCCCCTTCTAAGGCGCGTACTACCGTTGTTCCTACAGCAATAATTCGACCGCCAGCTGCTTTAGTAGCGCGGATTTGCTCTACTGTAGCGGCAGGGACTTCAATCCATTCTTCATGCATCTGGTGGGTAGTTACGTCCTCCACTTCTACAGGGCGAAATGTACCTACACCTACGTGTAGCGTTATAAAAGCTTGATTAATATTGCGATCGCGTAACTTTTGTAATAATTCTGGGGTAAAGTGTAATCCTGCCGTCGGAGCTGCGATCGCTCCTGGTTGTTTGGCATAAACTGTCTGATACTGCTCATCAGCAGCTTGTGATGTAGTAATATACGGTGGTAGCGGCACTTCACCAAATACCTCTAACAGTTGCACCAAAGATTTTGCCTCTGGCAGATCAAATTGCAATAAACGTCCCCCTGTTGCTGAGTCTGTTTCTAGAACCGTAGCCGTGAGTTGGGGACTGGGGACTAGGGAAGAATCTTTCCAATTCCCAATTCCTAATCTCCAACCTCCAGTCCCCGCTTGCCTTGTTTCAAAAATAATCTTTGCTCCCTGTTTGAAGCTTTTTCCTGGCTTAACTAAAGCTAACCAACAGTTATACTGCCGTTCTTCCAACAACAACACCTGGATTTTACCACCAGTGGATTTATGACCATAAAGCCGCGCTGGAATGACTCTTGTATTGTTCATAACCAACAAATCACCAGAGCGCAGCAGTCCAGGCAAATCATGGAAAATGTGGTGTAAGGGTGGTGTTTCAATGCCTGTAGTCGGAGAATCAACCACGAGTAACCGTGAGCTATCTCTAGGAACTGCTGGGTTTTGGGCAATGAGTTCTGGAGGTAGTTCGTAGTCATACCCAGCTACCGAGCAATCTAATTCAAAATTTTTTTCTTTTAGGTTAGAGGTGTCTTTCAAATTGGCTTGTACTAGTTTTTGGTTTATATTAGTATTTATACTCTCTTAAAAAAGTTGGTTTGAGCAATTCCCTTCTAAAGGAACTTTAAGGCATTTTACTTAATTTTCTCGCTAGACTATAAAATTGTTACTATTAGGTAATACTGAAAAATTAACATAAAAATTGGGTAAACCTCCCCATCCAAAGACGGGGGCTTTTACCCTACCGGGAACAGGCAATGATTGACGAATATATATATGTAGGATTGGCTTTGATCCCAAGCACCAACAAACATGGAATACTTGTACTATCTGGCAAATGCCAGTCTAACCCTGAGGGTCGTTCAACACCTGCACGCTAGACCCCAGACACCAGTTTCTTTCGTCACCGTAATTCATCAAATTGATGGCTGGGTGGTTAGGATCAAACTCAAAGGTCAAGTTTCACCCCAAGAAGATGGCGACTTTCGGGCTTTTCTAAATGAATTAGGAATTAGCTACGAGCCGCCAATGAGGGTGCAAATGGCACTTTGGAGTTTGGAAGCCGGGCAGTGCCCTGTGGAGGTGATGCGTCGGTATCAAGTTGCGATCGTCTCTCATGGTAGTCCAGAGAGAGATGAAATCGAGGCGTTCCGGCAACAATTTGTGCGGGGCTTAGGCTACTGTCCAGAAACCTTGGCGTAATCCTATTTGGTTGTAACGCCACTACAGTATTATTGGTCATTGGTAATCAAGATATTTATCGATTACCGATTAACCATTATCAATTGAAGAGTCGAAAGCTGCCAGAATGTATTCTTGCAGCTTAAACTTGTATCCGGGGGCTGATGAAGTAGCTAAAGCTTCCTGGCTTGTTGTAACCGCAATCAGATTTTTTGATATCTTTTGACAGTAGACAATAGCAACATCAAATCGACAAGAATAATCTGCCTTCTCAGGGCACTGAGCTAAAAACATTCTAGCTGTCCGCGAGATTTTTGCTTGCTTTTGTGGAGTGATTGCGCTTCTTCCCCCTGCATCCCAACTACCTGAACTGCGGGTTTTGACTTCCACAAATGCCAATAATGAGTGGGGAGTGGGGTATTCTCCCCTGCTCCCCTGCTCTTTCCCAGTTACTCCATCATATTCAGCAATAATATCGATTTCTCCCCAACAGCTAGAAAAGCGACGATAGAGAATTATCCAACCTGTAGATTGCAACCATTGGGCTACTAGGTCTTCTCCTAATTCACCAATATCTGGACAATGCATATAAACTTTAGTATTCTCGGTTATTTAATTCAACAGGAAAATAAGAGTTTCTAGCAGTTACCCAAATCATATAGCAATCCGATTTGATTCGGTGAATTACTCGTAGAGACTCTTTACTCTTTACTGGGAACTGGGGACACAATGACAAGCGGTAGTTGAGCGGAGTCGAAACTCAGTTTCGCTCTGCAAAAACTTTGCCCATTGTCTTACCCGCGACAGAAATTCTAACATCAGTTCTGTAGGTCTTTCGTCTTTCTCCCCCATTCCCAGCGTATCCCACAGAATAGCTTGAAGTCGTGCGAAGGCAGTGTTCAAATCGTCGGATGAACTTGAAATAGTATTCATCAAAATATTTTTAAAGGATTTTTGCGCTAACATCTCTGACTCAAGGATAATGAGATGGAGGAGGGTTCGCCATTGGCTAAAAATAGCATGAATTCTAAGTTTTGCGCCCGAATTTGGGCAACCATACTCAGCTTATTGCTGTGGGGAATAGTTGGCATCACCGCAACCGTCGGTTTTGTTCCAACAGCTTTGGCACTTGAATATAATAAAGAAATTTTGGTTGACGCTGATTTCTCAGGACGTGATTTAACAGATTCCAGCTTTACCAAAGCTAATCTTCGTCAGAGTAACTTTAGCCATGCTAATTTGAACGGTGTCAGTTTCTTTGCAGCAAATTTGGAGTCTGCGAATTTGGAGGAAGCTGACTTGAGAAATTCCACTTTAGACTCAGCTCGTTTAGTCAGAGCAAATTTGACAAATGCACTGTTGGAGGGTGCTTTTGCTGCTAACGCCAGATTTGATGGCGCAATCATTGACGGGGCAGATTTTACTGATACTCTGCTGCGTTCAGATGAGCAAAAAAAATTGTGCAAACTTGCCAAAGGAACTAATCCCATTACAGGACGAGATACGCGTGATACGTTATTTTGTCCTTAGTATTTTCTAGCTGGGCGTTGGGCATGGGGCATTGGACATGGAAAAGAGGACTTGGGGACAAGGGGAAAGACTTGTTGCAAGTTCTCACTTTTTGTCACCTTGTCCCCAAGTCTCCCTCATCTCCCTCATCCTCTCCTGCTCTTTCTGCTCCCTGCCCGCCTGCTTCTTCCCCATTCCCCATTCCCTAGTTATAAAATAGTGAGCAACTACCAACCACGGGCACCAATCTTTTGACAAACAATTTTCATTCCTTTGCCTGGTGAAGAACTTGCTACAAAAGCGATTTCTCCTTTCTCCTTATCTTCTTCAAGTAGCTGTCCTTCTGGCCCGTAAATCGCAATGCGATTGCGAAACAGCCGCGATTCTTTGCACGATGCATCAAAGGTAGTCTCGAAGATGCAATCTCCGTAAATCCCGTAAAGCTTGTATGTCGTGCCCTTAATAGTTTCCGTGTCCAGAGCTACGCTGTTTCCCAATTTATCATGCCCTACAGTGATATATCTTTCTGCATCTTGAGCGATGGCTGCGCCAACACCTTCGGCGAACGCACTACCATTGCTTAATAAAACAGCGATCGCTCCTACCATACCGCCTATTTTAAAATACATACGCTTTAAAAATATCAAGATTTCATATATTTCTACCCGCAATCAAAGCGGTTCTAGCACTGTAGAAGCACTGAAATCAAAATATAGCAAGATATTTTAATAGTTCGTCAAACCTTATGGGAAGCGTAAAGCACTACATAATTTGTAATTAAGGCATACAGAACAAGACTTGATACAGGTTGTTTATAACACAATACTTAAGTTCCTCAAACAGTGTCTCAACTTTGGCACGGATACTTTTTTGATAGAGTTCCTTTCCACGTCAGGCGACTTACTTGGCTACTGAGCGTCGCGTGGGACATAAATAAATCCCCTGTTTAAGCTGGTAGATTCTTGACTTCATTGTAGAACAGAAGATACAGAGGTTAGAGAGCAATGCTTGATTATGTAGGAGTTGAAAGAGCGATCGCCTCAAAATGTGACAGATTAAGATGCTCATGACTTCATCGTAGTTGACACTTGGTAAGAAGTGACCTTAAAAACAACTTCAGTTCTGGGAACCCTAATAATAGCTGTCACTAAACACAACATTTTGTGCAGATGATATCTGCCTAAATAATTAAGTTTAGTAACGATTCTTTAAATTAGAGATTCTATGGAATTCTATCCAGACAATATTTTTGATGCCAATAACGCCGAGAAAGAAGTTTGGCAACAAGTAAAATCTGCCTTCAGGAATGATTCTGGTGAGGCATTTCATTGTTATCAGCTATTTGACAGATATGGAAATCTTGAGCGAGAGATTGATATTCTTATTGTTCATCGTCAGCTGGGACTATGGGTAATTGAATGTAAAGGATGCTACATCAATGATATAGAAGCTATTAAGGGTGCTGAATGGAAAATGAAAAACTGGTATGAAGACCGTATAAAACCAGTAAACCAAGCACAATACCAGATGTTTGCACTTAAAAACCATTTGCGTAAACAGCTAGATTTTTGCGCCTCATTAAACTTAAACTTTAGAGTTGCTATTCCCTTTATTAGCCAAGAACAGTGGCAAAATAAAAGATTTCATAATTTGCCAAATATTCAAGGTGTTGTACTGACTAAAGAAGATTTGAAACCTTATACTTTAAAACATAATTTTACTCAGAGTGTTCAAAGTAGACAAATAAATTTAACCGATGAACAATGGCGATCGCTGATGTGTGTTTTTGGTGGAACTAATCAGACACCTGTAGACAAAGTATCATTTTCAATATCCAAAGACATCTCTGTAAAAAAAGAAAAAACGCACAAAACAGATGACTCAAAAACTCCTCGTCCTGTCTGTAAAATAATCAAGTTGCCCCGTTATAAGTTTCCTATTAATAGCTTTACTAGTATTTGTGATTACCAGACTAACAACGTAGCTAACAAATTACTCAACAGTATTTATCAGTCTGAGTTCGAGTTAGAAGAACTCTTAACAGATGAAGAAGACTTACTGATCATTGATGAAAGTGAAGACAAATTTTTAGAGGCTCCTAAATCACGTCATCGAACACAAAGCAAGAAAAAGCATTATACCGAAGATTCAATTCGCCTTTACTTGCAAGAAATTGGACGAATTCGCCTGTTACGAGCAGATGAAGAAATTGAATTGGCGCGGAAAATCGCCGATTTGCTGGAATTACAAAGGGTACGGGAAAAACTTTCAGAACAGTTGGAGCGTGACCCTAATGATAGTGAATGGGCAAAAGCCGTACAACTGCCATTACCAGCCTTTCGTTATCGGCTACATGTTGGTCGCAGGGCGAAAGATAAGATAGTGGTATCCAACCTGCGCCTTGTAATTTTAATTGCCAAAAAATACATAAATCGTGGCTTGTCAATTGAAGACTTAATTCAGGAAGGTAGCCTTGGCTTGATTCGCGCCGCAGAAAAGTTTGACCACGAAAAAGGTTATAAGTTTTCTACTTATGCTACATAGTGGATTCGTCAGGCAATTACCAGGGCGATCACTTACCAATCTCGCACTATCCGTCTTCCAGTTCACCTCTACGAAGCCATCTCTTACATCAAGAAAACCACCAAGCTACTATCTCAAGAAATGGGTCGTCGCACTCGACCAAATACAATGAGGAACTAGTGTTGTATCTGCAAATTTATTTAACACTCATAAACCACTCAGTAATCCCTTGAGCGATCGCATCAGCCGTTTTCTTCTGTACCTCTGGGTTCACTATCTGCTCAAATTCATCGGGATTGCTCATAAAACCCAATTCCAACAATACCGATGGTGCAGCTGTCGGACGTGTCAGCGCCAGGTTATCCCAAAAAACACCATAAGAAGGTTTGCCGAGTTTTTTGACTACATAGTTATGTAAAAACATTGCGAGGTTGTGGGCTTGGGGTTGATACCAAAAAGCGGCAAATCCCTTAGTTTTTTCAGCATCGCCATCATCGGGTAAGGAGTTGTGGTGTATGGAAATAGCAATGCATGGTTCTTCTTGACTGATAATTGCCTGACGTTCTGCTAGAGAAAGTTGCTTGTCGTCCTCCCGCGTCATTACTACCGTTGCTCCTTGCTTCACCAAATCGTCGCGCAGCAACTTAGATACCACCAGATTCACGTCTTTTTCTAAATATCCAGTTGGGCCACTGGCACCAGTTTCTTTACCTCCATGCCCTGGATCTAGTACAATCTTGAAATTAGCTAAAATCTTGCGTCTTGTGTTACCGATTTTAGGCGGATGACGCAAAGCCAAAACCAGGGTTGTACCGTCGTATCTCAGCTTATATCCCCACTGTTGAGCTTTTTTGAGGTTAAAGGTGTATTTTACTTGTCCTGGGACTTCCTGTTGCCAGTCTAGGCGATAAATTAGGGGGTCATCATCCAGGCGAATTATGTCTGTTTGGGCAGTGGTATTATAGAGCGTGAGAAGGAGAGTTTGCTCACTTTGTTGTACGCTCACGGGTACGGCAACTTGCAAGGGGAAAACTATCTCTGTCGCACTAGGAAGTTGACGGTATCCGACACTGCGAATTATTGTTTGTGGCAAAACTGCACCAGGTAGAATGCGGATTTCTTTACTATTAATCCAAGCGCCATAATCTAGGCGCAACCATTCACCTTCCCTACCTGTAACTGTTGCGCGTGTGCCTTTGGGCAGTGGTGTGAGTCGAGAATAATCGGTGCTAGGGCCAGTACGAGCAACGCCTGACTCTACTGTAACCTCAAAAACTGGCAATTGAGCTCTTGAGAGGATTTCAATCTTACCAGATCCTGGTTGAGTTATCGTCTTGCCATCAAGCGTCAGTTGAAATTGAGGTTTTCCCAGATCGGCGGCTGTTGCCACTGTAGTGCAACCTTGATAATTGCCTACGCTAGACTGGGCATGAGGCTGATTTTGCCCTGTCAAAGCAGCCAAATTACTTGGTAGTTGTGCTTGTTGAGGTTGGGGTAAAAGGGCAATAGTTTGATTAGCCAGGGTTACAGAGACATTAGCATTAGGGGGTGCGATGGCGCCAAAACAAATTACTTCTCCCGGTAATCTGGCAATGTCAACTGCAGGAGTCAGGGAATCTTTCGCAAAGGCTACCCCCTGTGGTAGTTCAGGGCTAGTGTTAAGCCTGATCACCTTAATTTTAAGTTCTTGATTTTGGCGACGCACAGTAAAAAGATTCTCCCCCAACTGCAAGGGGAAACTAGGGGAAAAATGACCAGCTTTGCTGCGGTTAATTGGCTTACTATTGATCAAAACCTGACCATCTGGTGGTGCAGTGCCCAGAAAAAAGATTTTTTGGGCACTTGTCTGGTAGTTTGTCTGGGGAAAAACAACTATAAGAGATGGCTGTGCCAATGCTATGGAGGAGGAGAGAATAAAGCCTAATATTACTAATCCTAGAAGTTTTTTCACAGCAAATCACACAAGAAGACACCACAATAACTGTGGCACAATGACGGGATGTATTTTTAGAAGTCGTTAGAAATTCAAACTACTATGACTAAGTTTATCTTCGTTACTGGAGGCGTAGTTTCCAGTATTGGTAAGGGCATTGTAGCAGCAAGTCTAGGGCGTTTGCTCAAGTCGCGTAAATATTCAGTGTCGATTCTCAAACTTGACCCTTATATTAATATCGATCCTGGCACAATGAGTCCCTTTCAGCATGGGGAAGTATTTGTTACCCAAGATGGTGCGGAGACAGATTTAGACTTGGGGCATTACGAACGCTTTACCGATACCTCGATGTCGCGCTTAAATTGTGTGACTACTGGCTCAATTTACCAAGCAGTCATCAATAAAGAACGGCGCGGAGACTACAATGGTGGTACTGTACAAGTAATTCCTCATATTACCAATGAAATTAAAGAGCGGATTCTACGAGTTGCTAAAAGTACAAATCCCTCTGTAGTAATCACAGAAATCGGCGGGACGGTGGGAGATATTGAATCACTGCCGTTTTTGGAAGCAATTCGCCAGTTCCGCAAAGAGGTGGGACGGCAAAATGTGTTGTATATGCATGTAACGCTAGTACCGTGGATTGCCTCTGCGGGTGAGATGAAAACTAAGCCAACACAGCATTCAGTTAAAGAACTGAGATCCATTGGTATTCAACCAGATATTTTAGTTTGTCGGAGCGATCGCCCCTTACCCAAGGGATTAAAGCAGAAATTGTCGGGATTTTGCGATGTGCCGGAAGAATGCGTCATCACTTCCCAAGATGCCAAAAGTATCTATGAAGTACCGCTGAATCTAGAACGAGAAGGAATGGCAGAACAAGTGCTGAACTTGCTGCAAATGGAACAACGTAAACCAGATTTGACGCAGTGGCAAACTTTGGTAAAACGGTTACATAGTCCCAAGCACCAAGTAGAAATTGCCATTGTTGGTAAATATGTCCAGTTAAGTGATGCCTATCTATCTGTAGTGGAAGCGCTGAACCATGCTGCAATTTCCACTTATGGCAAACTGCGTCTACGTTGGGTAAATTCAGAAGATTTAGAAATTGAACCAGCCGAAAATTATCTTGAGGGTGTCGATGGCATAGTTGTGCCAGGAGGTTTTGGGGTTCGGGGGGTGGATGGCAAAATTGCCGCGATTAAATACGCCCGCGATCGCCAAATTCCCTTTTTGGGTTTATGCCTGGGTATGCAATGTTCTGTAATCGAATGGGCCCGGCACGTAGGGGGATTAACAGATGCGAATAGTGCTGAATTTGACCCTCATACATCTGATCCGGTAATTAATTTACTTCCAGGACAGCAGGAAGTAGTCGATTTAGGGGGTACAATGCGCTTAGGGCTATATCCTTGTCGTGTTCTTCCTGATACACTGGCTTTCAAGCTTTATCAAGAAGATGTGATTTATGAACGACATCGACATCGCTATGAGTTCAACAATGCTTACCGCGATTTATTGCTAAAGTCTGGCTATACGATTAGTGGTACTTCTCCCGATGGACGCTTAGTTGAAATTGTGGAATTATCCAAGCACCCATTCTTTCTTGCTTGCCAATTTCATCCAGAATTTCAATCACGCCCCAGTACACCTCATCCCTTATTTAAAGGATTTATTCAAACAGCGATCGCTCTTTCTCTTTCAACTTCAGGTACACCAACACCATTGGAGGTTTCATAACAATTCATAATTAATTGCAATATTAACTTAAGGCTACAGTAGATTTGGATATACAGGGTGCATCATTCGTAAATTTCGGACTTGGGGAGATGTTGTGGCGTACTGGGTGAAAATCCTTTACGAAAGGAAAGAATATGTAGTAAATTTTGAACGTGTCCATGCTTTTTGTTATGAGTTGAATGGCAGAGTTACTTTTTGGCTACCCGATAGTGCTATTCCTATAGTAATTAACCCACAAAGTAATCTGGAAGACTATCAAAAAATTCTCAATTATTTAGAATGTGTGACAGGATTAGAATTAGATTGTGCCCACTGGGTGAAAATAATTTATGAAAAAAATGAATATGTAATTAATCTTGACTGTATCAGTTCTTTTTGTCATGAACCGAATGGCAGGATAACTTTTTGGTTGCCAGATGGCACTATCCCCATCATCATTAATCCTGTGAGTAATCCTGAATCTTATGAAAAAGTTGTGAAATACGTTAAAAAAGCAACAGGATATTCTTTGTCTTAGTATTAATTAGTAAGGTATGCCCAACTTTTTGTTAGTGTTGGGATCTGTTTGCTCTAATGTGTCGCGGGTTATCGTATTTTGATCGGTACTGGAATTACTAAGTGGCATTTGATGATAAGTAAGTCGGCGCGAAAAAACCAAACTATGTAAAGATAAGTAAATACGGAGAATGTATCTACCGAGGTGACGAAGATATGGGCGCTCGTTTAAGGGTGTTTTTGACTCGCGATCAAGATAAAACTCTATTAAACCTAAGAACTGCGGATGCACCACAGAAAGTCAAAGACCGAGCAGAGATAATCAGGTTAAATGCACATGGCTGGTATGTGCAAAAAATAGCCGCCCATTTTAACTTGACTCCACAAACAGTGAGAGAAGTTTTACATAAATGGGAAAAGCTTGGTATACAAGGGCTTTGGGAAAACCGGGTCGAGGGGGAAAACCGAAGTGCAAGGAATCAGACATAGTTTTTTTGTCAGAATGTCTGAAAAAGGAACCACGCACATACAACAGTCTTCAATTAGCTCAAAAATTAGAGAGCGATAAGCCTTCTCTACGAGAGGCTGCGCCAACGGCATAGCTTCGCTTACCGCCAAATTAAACTGAGTCCCGACAGGTTAAGACGGGTACTCAAAAAAAGGGGATCATTTGGAAAAGAACAAGGAAAAGCCATAAAGGAAAACAAGACCCGGTAATACGGCAAAATAAGCAATCAGACTTAGATATGCTGGAATTAGCTGCTGCTGGAGAAATAGACCTGAAGTATTTAGATGAATCAGGGTTTTGTGCATGGAGCGAACCTAGTTACACTTATTACCCGCGAGGTGAGCAAAAACGTCTGGAACAAACCCAGCGTCGTGGTCGAAGATTAAGTATTATTGGGTTTCTTCAACCAATGATCAGCTTTATTTACGGTTTGGTTATCGGAGGTGTTAACAGAAAAGCTTATATCGAGATGATGGAGCAAGAAGCGGCTGATGCCCAAAAGACAGAGCGCATTAGGGTAGTAGTGCAGGACAATGGCCAGATACATCGATGTCTTCAGGTGCAGCAGTTATGGCCAAAGTGGGAACAAATGGGTTTGTACCTCTTCTTTTTGCCGAAATATTGCTCTGAAATGAATCCGATTGAATTGGAATGGCAACACCTGAAAAAAGATGAACTAGCGGGAAAAATGTTTGACGACGAGTTGGAACTTGCCTATGCCGTAATTGATGGTGTTCAAGCTAGAGGGAAAAAATGAAACTACAGTACACATCGTGTTAAATTTAACTCACATGACTCTGGTTAAGTTTTTGTTACATACTTATAAATTTCCCCGCCGACTTACTTAACCTTGAGATTGGGTTCAATTTTGGTCAGGCTATAATTCACAAATTGGTCATTTAGGAGATAAAGGCACACTTAGAGAATAGGGTTTCAGAGCGACGCCTACGCCAAAAGCCTATAAAGGGTCAATGTTAATACTTAATAATATAAATGATTTTGCGTAAGAGTTATTGAATTATTCAAATACTACATTTTGAAGCGTGAAATGTGGATTTTCCAGTTGATTTTGATTTCGTTTGAATACACAAGGGGTTTAATCTCAAGCATAGACAAGACATTTGAGTTACTTCAAGCAGAACATAATGTAGAGAACAATATCGAAACTCCTGTGATTTTTGATAAAATGCCGACAGTTTTGGAGATCGTTTAAGACGGTAGTTTGAAGGCTATCTGCTGCTGTTCGAGGGCAAGCTGAATGACAGAGTTTTTCTTGAAAAAGAGGAGATTTGATTGTGAGCGAAACCGTTGTTGTAATTGGTGGTACATCAGGTATGGGGCTGGCAACTGCACAAGTACTCAGCAATGAAGGGTATCGCGTGATCATTTCTGGTCGTTCTCAAGACACGATCAACAAGGCACTGTCTCAAGTTGCAGGGGACGCTACGGGATTTGCACTTGATTTCACAGATCCTGCCTCGGTTGCATCGTTCTTTGAGCAAGTGGGTTCTCTCGACCACTTAGCATTAGTTGGTAGCGGGAAAGCAGTGTGGGGCAATTTTCGTGATCTGAAACTAGAGGATCTAAAAGTTGCATTCGACCAAAAGTTTTACGGTTTTTTCCTGTGTACTCAAGCGGCTTTAAGCAAACTTCGTGCTGATGGTTCGATTACGTTTGTCATCGGTGGTGCAAGCCGTTCAGCAATCCCTGGTACAACTGGGGTGGCTGCGGTGAATGGCGCAATTCAAGCAATGGCATTCACGATGGCAAAAGAGCTTGCTCCTCTACGTGTGAATATTCTCTCTCCTGGTCTGTTTGACACTCCAGTTTATGATTGGATGACTTCTGAGCAGAAAGCAGATTTCTTTAAGCAAATGGGCGGAGAGTTACCTGTTGGGCGGGTTGGAAAACCTGATGAAATTGGTCAAGCAGTTTCCTACTTTATCAAGAATGGATTTACGACAGGAGCGATATTAGATGTAGATGGAGGGGGACGGTTACATTAAGTATTGCTGAATCGGTTGGGTTGCTTTAGAAACCTAACCAGTCTGTTAGAGCAAGCTGTAGGGAGATGTGCATGTTGAACTGCTACCTTTGTGACTGGACATAACTACATGTTGAGAACTTTTTCACAAGTTCGGACTAAGGGAGCGTAGCTGAAAGCCACATTTAAAACAATAGAGTTACCTCACATCAAAGAAAAAATGATTATCATTTTCATTAACTATATATTTTATTTTCTGGAAGTCCCTTAGCTAAAATCCTGAATAGTGTTGCCATGCCAACTTTGCTGCACCCACTATCCCAGCAAAATTGCCTAACTTGGCTGGCAATATTTGTAAACCTACCCTTGATAAAGGCTGAACTCGCTTCTCAATTTCTGCCTTCACTGCTGGTAAGAAAAACTCAAAGCTGCCACTGATACCGCCACCAATCACGATCGCTTGCGGTGTGAGTACATAAATTAAACTCGTCAAACCAATTCCCAAGCTTACACCATATTCTTGCCAAAAATTCAATGCTTCGGCATCTCCTTGTTGGGCAAGAAAACCCAATTCGACGGGTTCTTTGAGAGTGCGGCGGCGAATTGCACTAGCACAGGCATATTGTTCCAAAGAGCCTCGATTGCCACTATTACAAATTGGACCATCAGGATTTAATGAAATTAAACCCAATTCCCCGGCGGCTCCTTGATGTCCAACAAATAGTTTGCCATCAAGGATAATTGCGCCACCAACTCCAGTACCTAAAGTTAGCAGAATCAGATTTTGAAAGTGGCGACCGGCTCCCAACCAAGCTTCTCCCAAAAGAGCGCAATTAGCATCATTAGCGATCGCAGTCGGTTTGCCAGTTTTAGCTTCTAACCAGTCTGCTAAAGGGACATCGATCCATCCAGGTAAGTTAATGGCGATTTTGGCAATGCGTCCTGCTGCATCAGATGGGCCAGGAGTACCAACACCAATAGCAACAGCTTGATTATCTGGATCAATTTGAGCGATCGCATCTACCATCACCGTCAGCACCGCCTCCGGCGTCGTCGGCTGGGGAGATACCACAGTCAAAGATAAGAGACAAGTACCATCAGCTTTAAAACGCCCCAGCTTAATTGCCGTTCCACCCACATCAATGCCAATTACTTGAATTTTGTCATTTGTCATTTATCATTTGTCATTTGTCATTGGGCATTGGGCACTTGTACTGAGCGACTTGTGCCGACTTGTGCCGACTTGTGCCAAGCGACTTGTACTGAGCGAAGTCGAAGTAAGCCGAGGTAAGTCGAAGTATTGGGTATGGGGCATTAGGCATTGATGAACAGCTATTCCCTATTCCCTATTATTGGGCGCAAGTCGTTTTCATCCCCGATCTGTTCGCATAGTGTCTTTGCTTGGGAGAAGACGCGCAGCTTTCAACTCCGATTTCTGTAAATTAGCAAAACTTGTGCTGCGGAAACTCGATTGCTCTTGCCAACCTGTAACTGGCGCACCTCTTAAGATACCAGCAAGAGCAACGGAAAGGATGAACCCGCCAGTAGCGGCAGCAATTAACGTTAAATTATCTTTCATACAAATCTCTCTATTGTTTATTTGTCAGTTATCCTTTGTCCTTTGTCAGTTGTCCTTTGCTAATGACTAATGACTACTTTCGGATTCTATTTTCTCTTCGTAACCGGGGATTGACAAATTCATTTAACCCTTCACCAAGTAGTGATAACCCTACCACCATGAATGTCATCGTTAAACCAGGGAAAAGTGTAGTCCACCAAATGCCAGTAGGTAGAGCTTCTAAGGCTTGCTTTAAATCATGTCCCCATTCTGCCACTTCTTCGGGAAGTCCTAGCCCCAAAAAGCCCAAACCGCCCAACACCAAAATTGCATCAGCAGCGTTGAGTGTGAATAGGACGGGTACGCTTTGAATGACGTTGAAAAATAGATAACGAGAAAGCACAACCCAAGTAGAAGCGCCCATTGCTTGAGCAGCTTCGATGAAGACTTCAGTTTTTACGCTAACGGTGTGGTTGCGAACAACACGGTAATATTGAGGAATGTAAGCAATGCTAATAGCGATCGCTGCGTTTAATATCCCGCGCCCCACTACAAACGCCAGTGTCACAGACAGCAGTAGTCCCGGTAGAGTGTAGATGCTATCCATAATAAACAGCAACACTTTATCCAATTTACCGCCCTGATAACCACTCAGCATCCCCAAAGGTACACCGATAATTATACTCAGCGCTGTTGCCAAAATTACTACCTGCAAAGCAGCTTGAGCGCCGAACAGCGTGCGAGAGAACACATCATAACCCAAACGACTAGTACCAAACCAATATTTAGCTGAGGGTGGCTCATGAATTGGATTAGAGAGAAAATCTTTTGGGTTTTGCAGCCATCCCCAAGCCTGGAATACGGGAGCAAAGAATGCCAGAAAGATGAAAAAGAGGGTAATGGCTAACCCGATGAGCATGAGTTTTTGCGAAAGATTGAGACTATTGCCAAACTGTAAAAATGTCGGTAGTCGGCGTTTTGTAATGGCCATAAAGCGATCGCCTGGATCAAGCAAGATACGCTGACTATTTTACATATTGGGTATCGGGGATTGAGTATTAACAGTTAAAAGAATTATTTCCCAGTCCTCAGTCCCCAATCGCTAGTCCTTAAAGATTACTTTCAATCAACTGGCGGTATTCGCTCTTTTGCTTGACACCTTTGACTTCCTTTACCAGTTCCTTATTTTTGAACAATTGAACCGTTGGCGTTCCAGTCACACCAGCATTTTCAGCAATATCTCGGTCCTTGTCGATGTCTATTTCCACAAAATGAATTTTGCTGTCAAATTCATCCACCACTTTATTTAAAATTGGCTTCAAGGTATGACAAGGGCCACAACCAGGAGAGACGTATTTAACAAGGAGTAAGCGATCGCTTTCATGGAACAATTTCCGTAAAGCATAACCTCCCTCATGGCGCGTTCCATCCAAATTAAATCCTGCTTCTTCCTCAGCTTCAGTCTTTTTGGCTGGCTGATGTTCTAATTCATTAACTGCTGTTTCTGGCTGTTGATGGAATTCTTGAATCAAGCCACTGGATGACAACCAACGTTCTGCCAACATCGCCGCCATACAACCAGTACCCGCAGCCGTAATTGCTTGGCGAAACTCATGATCTTGTACGTCGCCAGCAGCAAAAACGCCCTCTACACTAGTTTCTACAGAACCATGCTTGGTGACAACGTAACCTATCTCATCCAGTTCTAACTGACCTTTAAATAAAGAGGTGTTGGGAGTGTGACCTACGGCGTAAAATAAACCCTTAGCGTGTAGTTGGCTCTCTTCACCAGTTTTGGTATTGCGGACTTTCACCCCTTCCATGTGACCGTTACCAAAGATATCCACGGCTTCTGTGTTCCAATGCACCTGGATTTTCGGGTTACTCAAAACGCGGTCTTGCATGGCTTTAGAAGCCCGCATTTTATCGGTGCGTACCAACATATTTACCTTAGAACCGTATTTAGTGAGGTAAATTGACTCTTCCGCCGCCGAGTCGCCAGCACCAATTACAGCCAATTCTGCGCCGTGAAAAATTGGTGTTGCACCATCGCAAATTGCACAAGCGGAAATACCCCGACTCCAAAATTCATGTTCGTTAGGTAAACCTAAACGCTTTGCAGTTGCACCCGTAGCAATGACGATGCTGTTGGTTTTTATTTCCCTTTCTTGCGATCGCACTGTAAATGGACGCTGATTCAAATCAACTGATATAACATCTTCAGTATACAGTTCAGCCCCCCAGCGCTCCGCCTGAGCCTTCATCTGATCCATCAGTTCTGGCCCGGTAATCCCTTGGGGAAACCCTGGAAAGTTCTCAACTTCTGTCGTTGTCATTAGTTGCCCACCAGGTAATCCACCGACTTGGAAACCCTCAAATACAACGGGTTTCAGGTTAGCGCGTCCGGCATAAATAGCTGCTGTGTACCCTGCTGGGCCAGAACCGATAATTACCAAGTTTTCTACAGTTGTATTAGCCATGAAAATATACGAACTCATAACGACTACGCTTAGTATAACATAACAAACTGTGATTGGCTACGCCACGCTGGAAGGGATGAGCTATGCCCTGTCGTAGGCGATCGCAAGTGAAAAATCAAGAATACAGAGACAGCGATCATAGGTTGCCGCTTGATGTGCGAGGAGTATTTATGATAGCTATAAGAGTATTTTGTCGTGTTATGTCTTTTACTATTACAGACTTAGAGCAGCTACAAACCGAGCATCCAGAATGGCAGATGGAGCTGGTAGAAGGGAAAATCATAGTTATGGGGCCATCAGATTACGAGTCAGAAGAAATTGGCACTCGGTTGAGTACCTTCCTGAATATTTGGGTAATGTCGCGTAAGCTAGGGCGAGTAACTGGCTCTAGTGCAGGCTTCATATTACCTAGAATAGAAGAAGACGACTTGGAAAAAAGAAACCTGCGTGCGCCTGACGTGTCTTATGTTCGGGCTGACCGATTGAAAAAGACCAAGCGCGACTTTGTAGAGTTGGTTCCAGACCTGATGGTTGAGATTAAATCTAAAAGCGACAAAATTAAACCCTTGGAGGAGAAGATTCAGTTATTTTTGCAGCTTGGATCTGTAGTCGGCATACTGATTGACCCTGATAAATTGACAGTAACGGTTTACCGACTAAACCAAACTCCGGTGGTATTGCACAATGGCGACACGCTCACACTACCAGACTTGCTACTAGGTTGGGAACTGGCAATATCAGAGTTGTGGCCACCTGAGTTTGAATAAAGCACATCCACAATCGAAGTTAAGAATCTAGCTCTTGGTCAACACCAAGGGCTAAGTTATGTTTGTACCATTTGGGATACAAGGATTCTGGATTGTGTAACTGTATTTCCCCAAACTTTTTTTCTGAAGGTGATAGGAAAGCGATCGCAGTTGGGTAAGTTATATCTAGAACACACAACCACTTCCTACCCCAGGGTAAATACTTATGAAAACCGAATTAAAAGCAAAGTTTCTCCAACACATCATCGGCAAAAAGAAGGAAAACGAAGGTTTCACACTTATTGAATTACTAGTAGTAATTATTATTATCGGTATTTTGTCTGCGATCGCTCTACCCTCTTTCTTGAACCAAGCTAACAAAGGTAAGCAGTCAGAAGCTAAACAGTATGTTGGTTCGCTCAACCGCGCCCAACAAGCATATTACCTAGAGAATAGTTCGTTCGGATCTACCATAGATCAGTTGGCTATTGGTATTAAAACTCAAACTGAAAACTACAAGTATCAACTTGATAATAGTGTTGCTTCTCAGGTTGCTAATAATGGAGTATCTTTGAAACCAGCCCTTAAATCCTATGCAGGTAATGTGGTTTTATCGGTACTACAAACTACTAGTAGTGACGCAAGCACTTTAGCTATTTTATGTGAGACAACGGCTGTTGGCGTGGGTACCAGTCTAGCACCTAATGGTAGTGGTACCCCATTGCAACCTGCTTGTCCTAGCGGTTATCAACCGTTGAAATAAGTAAAACGGTTAGCTGTATTTCTTTTAGTTGAACACTTGATAGAAGTGGGTAGTTTAGGCTACCCACTTTGATTTAGCTTTCTATTTTAGTAATTTCAAATCTTGCACTAGCCCCACCATTAACTAGAAAATTAATTTCCTGGTTAATAGTTCAAGTCAGCTTTAGCTGACTTGAAAAAGTTTCAGTCTATTTGAATGGGCTTAATCTATTCATCAGTAAGTAAAGTTATGGGCGAGGTGCAAGATTCGATGCAATACTACTTTCCTAAAAATCCTTAGCTATGACTTCTGTACAACTTCATACTGATCTGATTTTGTTAGAGCAACAAGCTCAACAATATTTCATCAAAAGCAATTACAATCAAGCTGCTAGCTGCTATGAGCAAGCTATACAAGCAGAACCGGAAGTGAAATCTCACTACTGGAACTTAGGATTAATGTTGCTATTGCAGGGGGAAGAGACAGAAGCACAGATGACTTGGCTGCTGGGTATGGGTGAGGGAGAAGTTGAAAAAGTTGAGCAGTGGACAAGTGAATTGATATTAATTCTGCAAACCGAAGCTGAACGCAGAAAGACGCTAGCAGACTATAAAGTTGCTTGGGCAATTCGCCAGCATATCCGTGAAATAAATCCCACAGATATTAACAATCTGTTGTATTTGATTGAGTTAGCTATTAAACAGGAAACGCTTATTGATGATGAATTAACTTCACTAGGGGTAATTGAGTTAATTCAGTCAGAACCAACTGTAGATATTCAGTTATTGTTGCAGGTATTGGAGAGTATTCTCAATTATGCTCCTTTGCATCCCGCAGTTCTTGAGTTTACAGAAGCTTGTCTAGCTCATGTTCACGAGCCTCAATCTTTCATTAATATTTTGCTTCCAGCTACAGTTAAAATTGCCCACTCGATGCGGCAACCAAAACTTGCGGCATTACTCCTTGAGATATGTTTACGTCTCGATCCTGAAAATTTAGCAATTTTGCGCCATTTGGCTGCTTTTAATCTCAAAGCAAATGATTATTCTAAAGGGATAGAAGTAGCAAAGTTTTGCTACTCGCTATCAAATACATTAATTGATAAAATTTTTGCAATACACCTACTTCATCGAGGATTAATGGATTCTCCTGATTGTTGGGAAGAAGCCTGTGAAGTTTTCCAACAGCAGCAAAATCTAATGATGTTACTGTTAGAAGAAAAACCTCTAAATTTGCGATCAGTTGAGGTTCTGTATCTATCTAATTCCAACTATTTTGCTCCATATTTGCAAGATAATATTCAAAAAAATAGATATATTCAAAATCAAATTGCTAGTCTCTGTCAGCTTAATGTAGAAAACTATGCTAACGAAGAAGTACAGCGATATCAACAGCGAACTTATAAAGGTCGAAATAGCAAGCTAAAAATTGGATATTTATCGCATTGTTTATCTAAGCATTCAGTCGGCTGGTTGGCGCGGTGGTTGATTCAGCATCATAACCGCGAGCAATTTGATATGTATGGCTATTTTATAAATTATAAACAGATAAACGATCCGCTACAAGAATGGTATGTTCAGCAATTCACTCAAGCTTATAAAGGTGGAATTTATAGTGAAGACATTGCTGAAAAAATTTACCAAGATGAGATTGATATTTTAATCGATTTGGATAGCATTACACTAGATATAACTTGTGAAATAATGGCGTTAAAACCAGCACCTTTGCAAGTAACATGGTTGGGTTGGGATGCTTCAGGAATACCAGCTGTTGATTACTTTATTGCTGATCCTTATGTTTTACCAGAATCTGCTCAGGAGTACTATACAGAAAAAATCTGGAGATTGCCCCAAACATATATAGCAGTTGATGGTTTTGATGTGGGTGTACCTACTTTACGGCGGGATTTTCTAGAGATTCCTAATGATGCTGTCATCTATCTAAGCGCTCAGAGAGGATTTAAACGCCATCCTGATACAGCACGGCTGCAAATGAAAATTATCAAAGAAGTTCCCAATAGCTATTTCTTGATTAAAGGGTTAGCTGACTCTGAAGCCGTGCAAAAATTCTTTATGCAGTTAGCAGAGGAAGAGGGTGTAGAATGTGAGCGCCTGCGATTTTTGCCGCAAGATCCCGCTGAGACTGTCCATAGAGCGAATTTAGCAATTGCTGATGTTGTATTAGATACTTTTCCCTACAACGGAGCTACGACAACGCTAGAAACACTCTGGATGGGTATCCCATTAATAACTAGAGTTGGGCAGCAATTTGCTGCTCGTAATAGTTACACCATGATGATCAATGCTGGTATCACAGAAGGTATTGCTTGGACAGATGAAGAGTATGTAGAGTGGGGTGTGCGCTTGGGTAAGGATGAAAAATTACGAGAACAAATTTCTTGGAAGTTACGTCAATCAAGGCACACAGCACCGCTATGGAATGGCAAGCAGTTTACCCGTGACATGGAAAAGGCTTACGAGCAGATGTGGCAGAGGTATCTTGATATTTAATCAGCTTTTAGTGAGGGCTTGAGAAACCAGCTCTTTCAATGCGAACAAATGCACTAATAAAAGGCAATCAATAAAAGTCTGACTCTGGCTAGCTTCTAATAACAAGTTGTCTGTGATCGTATTATTTGGTCGGAAGTCAGTCTAGGAGCCACCTTAGTAACAAACAAGACTAACTTTGGCAACTTGGGATAAGGCATAAAGCAGTTTGAAGCAGACATGAAAAGATAAAGAATCATCTTCAAGATTCAAGTTAAAACCAGAAATATTAGCTTTTGTTTTGAGTATTCTGATAGGTGTCTAAAAGTCGCGCAGTACCATCGATAATTCTAAGTTTATACTCCGGTAGTGAATTTGGCTGTTCTCCAGCCTTGAAGAAATTAGCGATCGCAATTTGTTGACTGTTTCTTTGACTAATGCCTGACTCACGTTCAGTTGTACACCAGAGAGGTTTTTATATAGTGCTGTGTTACTCATTAAAAACACTTAACGGAGTAATTACCTTTGTTTTCCCTATTTTCAATAGCATGAATCACAGCGATAAGCCTTTGGCATAGCTTCGCTTACTGCAAGTTTATACTCCGATTCAAAAATTTCTGAAAGAAGCTTGTCGCGTTTCAGGTGCAATCACCGATCACGGTACTTGCTATAGCGTCTATTGCTTTTCGCTCTTATTTTATAATTTTTTTTACCTCAGTACTTATACTGATGGCAATTGTTATTTACCTTTATATTATGATGTCCATTAGCTAAAGATAAAACAAAATGAAAGTTGTGATTTTAGCTGGAGGATTAGGAACTCGTCTAGCAGAAGAAACAGAAATTATACCAAAACCAATGGTAGAAATTGGTGGTCGTCCTATACTTTGGCATATTATGAAAATCTATGCTCATTATGGGTATAAAGATTTTTACATTGCTTTGGGCTATAAAGGCGATTATATTAAACGCTATTTTTTGGAGTATTACAATCTAAATTCTAGTATGACTATTAATTTACAAAATGGTCATGTAGATATTCATAATAACGCAGCTGAGGACTGGATTCTTCATCTCATGGATACAGGGTTAGACACCATGACAGCAGGTAGAATCAAAAGATTACAGCCTTGGTTAGATAATGAAACATTTATGGTTACTTATGGTGATGG
Organism: Nostoc sp.; assembly: GCF_036916735.1. GTDB lineage: Bacteria > Cyanobacteriota > Cyanobacteriia > Cyanobacteriales > Nostocaceae > Nostoc. The sequence goes on along the minus strand of NZ_JBALFV010000094.1, from coordinate 177,024 downwards.
AGTTGCTAATTTAAACATTAAGGAATTATTAGAATTTCATAAATATCATAAATGTTTAGCAACCGTAACCGCAGTCCGTCCTCCAGCTCGTTTTGGGAGTTTAAGATTTCAAGGTGATTTAGTAGATGAATTTTTAGAAAAACCTCAAATGGGAGAAGGTTGGATTAATGGAGGGTTTTTAATTTTTGAACCCAAGATTTTTGAATATTTAAAAGATGATGATGAAGTATTAGAAGTTGCCTTATTAGAAAAACTAGCTAGTGAGGGACAATTAGCTGCTTATCGTCATTATGATTTTTGGCAGTGTATGGATACTTTAAGAGATAAATATAGATTAAAAGATTTATGGGATAGTGTTAATCCCCCTTGGAAAGTATGGAATTAAGTATGAGTAATAGCTCTAATTTCTGGCAAGATAGACCAATTTTTATTACAGGTGCAACGGGATTAGTTGGTGGTTGGTTAGTTAAACATCTATTAACCGTCGGTGCAGATATTGTTTGTTTAGTTCGTGATTGGATTCCTCAAAGTTTTTTGATACAAAGTCGAGTCTTAGAAAAAATTAAAGTTGTTAGAGGTGATATTTTTGATCAAGCTCTTTTACAAAGAACTTTAGAAGAATATGAAATTAATACAGTTATTCATTTAGCCGCTCAAACCGTCGTAGGAGTTGCTAACCGTAACCCCATTTCTACTTTTGAAACTAATATTGCTGGTACTTGGCGTTTACTTGAAGCTTGCCGTCATAGTTCTACAGTCAAACAAATTATAGTGGCATCTTCAGATAAAGCCTATGGAGAACAGATACAGTTACCTTATGAAGAAAATACTCCCCTAAAAGGTATACATCCCTACGATGTAAGTAAATCTTGTGCTGATTTAATTACTCAAACTTATGCCCATACTTATAATTTACCAGTAGCGATCGCCCGTTGCGGTAACTTTTATGGTGGAGGTGATTTAAACTGGAGTCGAATTGTACCAGGAACTATTAAATCTATCTTAAAAGAAAAAGCTCCTATAATCAGGTCTAATGGTTGCTTTGTCAGAGATTATTTATATGTAGAAGATGGTGTGAAAGCTTATATGTTATTAGCAGAAAACTTATCACAGTACCCTGAATTGATTGGCGAAGCATTTAATTTTTCTTTAGAGATAAAATTAACAGTTTTAGACCTAGTAGAAAGAATATTAACGTTGATGAACTCAGATTTGAAACCAGAAATTTTAAATCAAGCAAGTAATGAAATTAAAAATCAATATTTATCTAGTCAAAAATCGAGAAAAGTATTAAATTGGCATCCCTCATTTGATCTAGATACAGGATTAGAAAAAACCATTAATTGGTATCAAAATCTTTTAAAGTAAAAATGAATGGAAAAGAAACAACTATTGCGATCGCAAATTCTCCAATTAGTAGCAGAATATTACTCAGAAGCATTTCCGCAACGTGAATTTATACCAGGAGAAACACCTGTACCTGTATCAGGGAAAGTATTTGATCAACAAGAACTACAGTATTTAGTAGATTCATCTCTAGATTTTTGGTTAACAACCGGACGTTTCGCAGCCGAATTTGAGGAAAAATTTGCCCAATGGATAGGGGTTAAACACTGTTTACTAGTAAATTCAGGTTCATCAGCTAATCTATTAGCATTAACTGCATTAACATCCCCAGAATTAGGAGATAAAAGATTAAAAACTGGAGATGAAATAATTACAGTAGCTGCGGGTTTTCCTACCACAGTAAATCCGATCTTTCAAAATCAATTAGTCCCAGTATTTTTAGATATAGAAATTCCCTCTTATAACATAGATATCACTCAATTAGAAGCAGGATTATCAAAGCGCACTCGTGGGATAATGATCGCTCATACATTAGGTAATCCATTCAATTTAAAGACAGTAACTGAATTTGCTCAAAAACATAATTTATGGTTAATAGAGGATAATTGTGATGCATTAGGAAGTTTATATCAAGGACAAAAAACAGGAACATTTGGACATATAGCCACCGCAAGTTTTTATCCTGCTCATCATATTACGATGGGAGAAGGGGGAGCGGTATTAACTAATGATTCTAAATTAAAAAAAATCCTAGAATCCTTGAGAGACTGGGGAAGGAGTTGTTGGTGTTCTCCTGGAGTAGATAATACTTGTAATAAAAGATTTGGTTGGCAATTAGGAGAATTACCTTTTGGGTACGATCATAAATATACTTATTCCCATGTTGGCTATAACTTAAAAATGACTGATATGCAAGCTGCGGTAGGCTTGGCACAATTGGAAAAGTTGCCTTACTTTGTGCAGAAAAGAAGGAAAAATTTTGATTTTATATATCAAAAACTAGTGGATTTACAAGATATATTAATTTTACCTAAACCTACCGATGAATCTGAACCAAGTTGGTTTGGTTTTCTAATTTCAATCAAAGAAAGTGCTGGGTTTAATCGCTATGAATTGGTAAAATATTTAGAAGAAAAGAAAATAGTAACAAGACTATTATTTGGAGGAAATTTAATTAAGCAACCAGCTTATAAAGGCTTAAAATATCGAGTAGTAGGGGATTTAACAAATACTGATTATGTAATGAATAACAGTTTGTGGGTTGGAGTATATCCTGCTTTAAATGAAAATATATTTTTATATATGCTAAAACACCTATATAAATTCTGTGGACGAGAGAGAATATGACGAAAATATTAAAAGAGGATTTACAACATATTCTTATCCATACAGAATCATTATGGGATGAAATGAATGAAAAGCGAATATTTATTACCGGGGGGACAGGTTTTTTCGGCTGTTGGTTACTAGAGAGTTTTACTTATATAGTTGAGCAATTAAAATTGTCTGCTCAAGCAGTAATTTTAACAAGAGATCCAGAGAAATTTAAGCAAAAATGTCCTCATCTATTTAATCACCCTGCTATAGAATTTTATCAAGGGGATATCTGCAATTTTGTTTTCCCTAAAGGAGAATTTTCTCACTTAATTCATGCAGGAACTTCCACCAACGCTAGGTTATATCAAGATAATCACTTAGGAATGTTCAATGAGATTATAGAAGGGACAAGAAGAACCTTAGAATTTGCGAAAGTATCAGGAGTAAAAAAATATTTATTAACTAGTTCAGGTGCAGTTTATGGCAAACAACCTGATACGATGTCTCATATTCCTGAAACTTATCAAGGTTCTCCTGATACTTGTAATATAGCTTCTAGTTATGGAGAAGGAAAAAGAGTTTCTGAATTACTTTGTACATTATATAGTCAACAATATGGTATAGAAATTAAAATTGCCCGATGTTTTGCATTTTTTGGAGCATACTTACCCCTTAATCTTCATTTTGCTATTGGTAATTTTATTCGAGATGCAATAGAAGGAAAAAAAATTGAAATTAAAGGAGATGGAACACCTTTAAGATCATACTTATATGCCTCAGATTTGATGATTTGGTTATGGACAATTTTATTTAAAGGGAAAAGTTGTTTTCCCTATAATGTTGGTTCAGATGAGGAAATATCCATTAAAGAATTAGCTAAGATAGTGGCGGAAATATGTTCACCAACAATAGAGATTTACATAGGTAAAACTCCACTAGTTGGTCAAATACCCGAAAGATATATACCTTGTGCTCAAAGAGCGTATTTAGAATTAAAATTAAAGCAAAAAATAGACTTAAAGATGTCTATTAAAAAATTTATTAATTCACAAACTGAGATAATTTATGAGTAATATCGATGACAGGCTATTATTTATATTAGAAATAGCAAATAATCATAATGGTTCTATAGAACATGGCTTACAAATCATCCGCCAATTTGCCCAAATAAAACAAAACTTTAGCGATATATTCCAATTTGGATTTAAACTTCAATATCGTGATTTAGATACATTTATTCATCCTGATTTTCAAAACAGATTTGATTTAAAATATATCAAGCGTTTTTCCGAAACAAGACTAACAGAAGCAGAATTTAGATTGTTAGTAGAAGAAATGGAAAAATTAGAATTTATCAAAATTTGTACTCCCTTTGATGAAAATTCAGTTAAAAAAATAGAAGAGCATAATTTTGACATAATTAAAATAGCTAGTTGTTCTTTAACAGATTGGCCTTTATTGGAAAGAATAGCTCAAACAAATAAACCCATTATTGCTTCCACAGCTGGAGTAGAATTAGAAGCAATTGATAAGGTTGTAAGTTTCTTTTTACATCGAGAAAAAAATATATCTCTAATGCACTGTGTAGGTGAATATCCCACAACAAATGATCATCTGCAATTGAATCAAATTGAATTATTAAAGCAACGTTATCCACAAATTAGAATAGGTTATTCTACTCACGAATATCCTGATAATACTGAAGCAATTAAAATCGCCATAGCTAAGGGAGCTACTATTTTTGAAAAACACGTTGGTGTAGCAACAAAAACTATATCTTTAAACAATTATTCAGCCAACACTACCCAAATAAAAAGGTGGTTAGAATCAGTACAAATAACATTAAATATGTGTGGAGTAGTAGGTCAAAGACAAAAATTTAGTGAAAACGAAAAGTATAGCTTATTCTCTTTGAGAAGGGGAGTATTTGCTAAACATCCAATTAAAAAAGGCGAAAAAGTTGATTTAAGCAATACTTTTTTAGCAATTCCCACTATAGAAAATCAAATTACAGCTAATGATATGTCTAAATATACATATTTTTACGCTGAAGAAGATTTGCCAATCAATCATCCAATTTTATCAGTAAATACTAAGAAAGTAGAGATTAGAGAGCAAGTATATGAAATTATCCAAAAAATCAAAAAGTTGCTAAAAAAAAGTAGAGTAGTTGTACCACAACAATTAGAATTTGAAATATCTCATCATTATGGCATTGAAAAGTTTTCTAAATTTGGCTGTACGATCATTAATTACATAAATCGTGAATACTGTAAAAAATTAATTGTAGTTTTGCCTGGACAGAGCCACCCAGAACAATATCACAAGGTCAAAGAAGAAACATTCATTGTGCAGTATGGCGATGTAAACATAACTATTGATGGTGAAGACAAAAAATGCACAGCAGGCAATATTGTGACTATAGAGAGAGGTGCTAAACATACTTTTAGTAGCGAAAATGGAGCGGTATTAGAAGAAATTTCGTCAACTCATCACCAAGATGATTCCTATTATACAGATCCAAATATTGCAGCTAATAAAGACAGAAAAACTCAGCTAACTTACTGGATTAATTAGCTGATTAAAGGAGATACTACTAATGTTAACAATAGTTTGGGATGTAGATGATGTATTAAATAATTTAATGCTGATGTGGTGGGAGCAGTCTTGGTTAGTTTCTCATCCTAATTGTACTATAAAATATACAGAATTTAATAAAAATCCACCTCATTTAATACTAGGAATTGAGAAAGAGGAATACTTAAATAGTCTAGATTATTATCGGTTATCGGGAGGAATATCTCAATTAAAACCAGAACCAGAAGTATTAGAATGGTTTCAAAAATGGGGTAGTTATTTCCGTCATATTGCCTTAACAGCAACACCGATAAAAACAGCACCTTTGATGGCAGATTGGGTAATTAAGCATTTTGGTAAATGGATTCGGTGTTTTGCCTTTGTTCCCTCCTACCGAGTTGGTAATTTGATTCCTGAATATGATGAAGATAAAGAATCATTTCTAGGTTGGTGGAAACAGGGGCAAATAATGATTGATGATAATCCTAATCATATTCAAGCAGCCCAAAAATTAGGAATGAAGACATTTTTAATGCCTCAACCTTGGAATAACTCTAGGATGACAAGAACAGAAATATTAGATTCTTTGACAATTTTGGGTAGAGGTTAATGAAGATGATCAAACTTTCTGATTATGTAATTCAGTTCATTGCCAATTTGGGTGTAGAGCATATTTTTTTATTGCCAGGAGGAGGCTGTATGCACCTAATAGACTCTGTGGGTAGGTGTCAACAATTAAAATATATCTGCAATCTTCATGAACAAGCTTGTGCGATCGCAGCCGAAGCGTATGGACAGTACACCAACAACTTAGGAGTAGCTTTAGTCACCACAGGGCCAGGAGGAACCAACACTCTCACTGGAGTGGCTGGAGCTTGGTTAGATTCTACACCTTGTTTATTTATATCAGGTCAAGTGAAAACTGCTGATTTAGTAGGTACGCGCGGTGTACGACAGATGGGGTTTCAGGAAATAAATATTGTAGAGATGGTGAAACCAATTACTAAATATGCTGTAGTAGTGGCAGACCCCAAAACCATCCGCTATCATCTCGAAAAAGCTGTTTATCTAGCCAAAAATGGTAGACCTGGGCCTGTGTGGATTGATATTCCCTTAGATATTCAAGCTGTCCAAATAGAAGAAACTGAGTTAGTTGGCTTTGATAAACAGGAAGTAGAAAAGCCAATTGATCACAGTTTATTACAACAACAGATCAGCGAAACTATTAGGCTATTGAATCAGGCAGAAAGACCCTGTATCTTAGTCGGTAATGGAGTTAGACTAGCCGGAGCAATAGAAGATTTTTTGCAGCTAATCGAAATCCTCCAAATTCCCGTTCTCACCACATGGAAAGCTATTGACTTTTTGCCGGAATCTCACTGGTTATTTGCCGGTAGACCTGGAGCGATTGGGCAACGAGGAGCTAACTTTACTCAACAAAACTCTGACTTATTAATAACTATTGGAGCTAGGCTAGATTTTGGGCAAACTGGATACAATCATCAAAATTTTGCTCGTGGGGCTAAAAAAATTATTGTTGATATTGACCCTAATGAAATTAATAAAATGATGATGCCCATTGATGTCCCTGTCTATGCTGATGCAGGTGATTTTATAGGAAAATTTCTACAGCAAAGAGACAAAATTACCTTTCAAGACCGTAGTAGCTGGCTCAATCGTTGCAAAGATTGGCAAGCTAAATATCCTGTAATCCTCCCCGAATATTGGCAAGAATCAGATAGAGTTAATAACTACGTTCTTATTGATGTTTTATCTGAAGAAATGTCAGAAGATGATTTATTGATTCCTGGTAGTTCGGGAGCTTGTAGTGAAATTACTATGCAAGGGTTTAGAGTTAAGCCCGGAATGCGGATTTTTAACACCGAAGGACTAGGAGCTATGGGTTTTGGTATTGCATCTGCCATTGGTGGGTGTTTAGCAAGTGGGGGAAAACAAACCATCTGTATTGATGGAGATGGTGGGTTTATTATGAATGTTCAGGAACTAGAAACTGTTAAGAGATTAAAATTACCTATTAAATTTTTTATTTTGAATAATGACGGATATGCTTCTATTCAAAATACCCAAAAAAATTATTTTCAAGGCAGATATTTTGCTAGTAATCCTAATAGTGGTCTAACTTTACCTGATATTAGTAAAATTAGTGCAACTTTTGATATTCCTTATATCAAAATAGCTAATCATGGAGAAATTAGAGAGAAGGTAATAGAGGTTTTAAATTCACCTTCAGCTTTTATTTGTGAAGTGCTGATCTCACTTAATCAATTTACCGCTCCTCGGATCACTTCCACAAGCCAACCAGATGGCACAATGGTTTCTAAACCGCTTGAAGATATGTGGCCATTTTTAGATAGAAATGAATTTTTGGCTAATATGATTGTTCCTGATATTGAAGAACAATTTATGTGAGCATTTTCAAAATTAATTCTCGTTATCAGCAATTAAATCATATAATTTGTATTTGATATTTGCAAAAGTGGGACAATCTAAGCTTTGTATAACAGTGGTTACAATCTGAATATAATTTATGAAAATTCAAATGTAATTCATATATATGAATACTAAAATTAATATAATTAAATACAAATTTTGATTAAATTTTTAAAAAATTAGTAAAAAAATTAATTTTTATATTGAAACAGAAAATATGGAAGATTTATTAAGTCAAGAAATTGAAATTTTACTCAGTGAAGATATTGATTCTGTTATCAAAAGCCAACAGGGGGCATTTGATGAATTAGCTGCTCCTTTTGAAAAATCGATTATTATTTTTGGTGCTGGTTTTGCAGGTATAAAAGCTCTCAACGGTTTAAGGCAGTTAAAAATAGAACCGTTAGCTTTTGCAGATAATAACCAAAGATTGTGGAATCAATTTATAGAAGGAGTTCCTGTATTATCTCCACAGGAGGCAGCTATTAAGTTCGGTAATACGTCTGTGTTTGTTATAACAGTTCATAACAGTTCTCGTCCAAAACAGCAGTTGCTTGACCTCAATTGTAAGAAGGTCATTTCTTATGCTTATTTGTTTGCCAAATACCCAAAGGTATTTCTTCCTTATTTTGCCTTAGACTTACCTTATGAGATATATAAGCAGTCAGATGATATTCAAAAAGCATTTAGTTTGTTTGTAGATGAAAGTTCACGGCGGGAATATTTATCTCAGTTACGTTGGAGATTATTTCTTGATTTTGATAAATTAGCCTATCCAATCACTCAGTCTATGAGAGATGAGGAATACTTTCCACTAGATATTTATATGTCTTTACTCAATGAAATATTTGTGGATTGTGGTGCATTTGATGGAGATACGATCAGAAGGTTTTTAACACAGCGTGAATACCTTTTTGATAAAATCATAGGGCTAGAACCAGATCCATTCAGCTTTAAAAAATTACAAACTTACGTCTCTACAATTCCAGAAAATTTTAGAAACAAAGTTACCCTTCTACAAGCAGCTGTTGGTGCGCGACAAGAAAAATTGAAGTTTCAGGCTATGTCATCCCTTGGTTCAGGAGTTAGTAATACTGGAACAGTAGAAGTAGATTGTGTTGCTCTTGACGATGTTCTCAATGATTGTGTACCAACTCTAATCAAGATGGATCTAGAAGGATTTGAACTAAGCGCACTTACTGGTGCCAGCCAGATTATTGAAAATGCCTCTGCTGTTTTGGCAATAACTATCTATCACTGTCAAGACCATCTGTGGCGTATTCCTTTATTCATCCATTCCCTATCAAATGATTACCATTTCTTTCTAAAACCTCATGCAGAAGAATTTTGGGATGTTAGTTGCTATGCTGTTCCTGTTACTCGTTTAAATACAAAGTTTAAATAAGGAATTTATTATATTCTTTATTAAAGTATGGCTAAGATAAATTAGTTTTTTATAAAGTTAATCTCCAAGTATTAAATTTCTATATTTTTGTATTTTAAATATTCAAACAAAATAATTGAGTTAAAAATATGAATCAATCCTTATTTTCTATTATTATACCTACCAGAGAAAGACATTTAACCTTGCCCTACACAATGGACAGCGTATTAAATCAGAGTTATAAAAATTTTGAATTAATTATTATGGATAACTTTAGTAGTGAAGAAACCTATGAAGTTGTTCATCAATTTAAAGATGAGCGAATTAAATATTTTCGCGCTACTGAGAGACTCTCTATATCTGAGAATTGGGAATTGGGATTGTCTTATAGTACTGGAGAATATGTTTTTGTTTTGGGAGATGACGATGCTTTAATGCCTGATGGACTTGAACTCGCTTCAAAGCTAATAAGTGAGTATAACGTTGATATTGTTTCTTGGCTGCGATACTCATATGGATGGCCCAATGCAATTGTACCTTGGGTCAGAAATAGACTACAGCTAAGTTTGTTGTCTCATGCCGAGTTGTGGAATTCAAAAGAAAGACTGAAACAGTTTTATAACTATCAGCTATCTCATGAATTTTTGCCTATGGTTTACAATTCTTTAGTTCACCGAAAAATAATTGATCGTATTAAGTCGATTTATGGCAAATATTTTATGTCATCTACTATGTCAGCAGCCCCAGATGTTTACTCTGGTCTTGTTAATGCCTATTTTACAAATAGCTATTTATATTCTTTCCGTTCTATATCTATTATTGGAAGTTCAGCATATAGTTTAGGTGCATCAGTATGTTTCCAAAGTTTAAAGTCGGAACCTTTGAAAGATGTTCTAAAAGACGATAAAGAAGATTATATCTCAAAAATGCATCCTAGCTTAGTTCCCACAACCAATCAGGAGATAAGTTTTGCACACGTGCAACTTCGTACTAAAGAATTATTTTTTCCATCTGATACAGAACTTGAGGTAAATATAGAAAATTTATTAAATTTTGTTATTCAACAGATTAATAGAGATCCGGGTAGATATGAAATAACATTAAAAGATATTGAGGCACTAGCCCAAAAGCATGGTATTTCTGTAGCTAAGTTGAACATACCCGATAAATTGACTAATTTGAATACTGATGTAGAGGGATACCAAGGACTTATTTTTAGCTCAGAGGGATCTCCAAGGCAATTAATTATTAACTGCGAGCAAGTAGGGATATCAAATGTTGCTCAAGCAGTTAAACTAGCGCAGGGAATATTGCCTAGAATAGAAAGTGTCATAGTCCCTACTACTCATGTTAATAAACTTCCTAAAGAGGAGGAATTACAACTTAAATATCAAAAATATCAAGAAAAAGAACAACCTGTACCAAGAGTTATGGTAGATGGGGTATTTTTTCAACTCTATAAAACCGGAATTGCTAGAGTTTGGAAATCCCTTTTAGAACAATGGGCAAACACAAAATTTGCTGAACATATATTGGTCTTAGATCGGGCTAATACTGCACCGAAAATTAATGGCATTAATTATCGTACTATTCACGCCTACGACTATAACAATACTGAGAGCGATCGCCAGATTATTCAGCAAGTTTGCGATGAAGAAAGAGCAGAATTATTTATTTCAAGCTATTACACCACCCCCATTACTACCCCTTCTGTATTCATGGCTTATGACATGATACCAGAAGTACTAGGAGGCAACTTAAATGAACCGATGTGGACAGAAAAACATAACGGAATTAAACACGCCTCTGCTTTTATTGCTATATCAGAAAATACAGCTAAGGACTTAAGTAGATTTTTCCCAGATATACCATTAGAATCAATTACCGTTGCCCATTGTGGTGTAGATTCTCTCTTTTGCCCTGCTTCTGAAGTTCAAATAAACGCTTTTAAATATAAATATGGTATAAATAAACCTTATTTTCTATTAAGTGGCTTAGGAGGATATAAAAACGCAATTCTCTTTTTTAAAGCATTTGCTCAACTAAGCAACAAACACAATTTTGATATAGTAGTTACTGGTGCAGGTAGTCAATTACCTTCTGAATGGCGACAATATACTGCCGGATGTACTTTTCACGGATTACAATTAAGTGATGAAGAATTAAGATTAGCTTATGCTGGAGCAGTGGCATTAGTTTATCCTTCTCAATATGAAGGTTTTGGAATGCCAGTAATTGAGGCAATGGCTTGTGGTTCTCCTGTAATTACTACTCCTAATGCTTCCCTACCGGAAGCTGGAGGAGATGCTGTAATTTACGTCAAAGATTATGATATTGAGGGTATGGTTGATGCTTTATGTGAAGTGCAAAAACCTAGTTGTAGAAACTTATTAATTAATGCAGGCTTAGAACAGGCGAAACATTTTTCATGGATAAAAATGGCAGAAATTGTAAAAATAGCCTTAATTAAAGCCTCATTTTTAGATTTAAATCTTAAAGAAACTAACATAATTGTTTTTCCAGATTGGTCAACAGATGAAGAAAAATTAGGATTAGAATTGATGGATGTTATTAAATTAATCACATTCCATCCTAATCATAAGCAAATTACTCTACTGATCGATATCAATGGCATTGCACAAGAAGAGGCTGATTTATTCTTGCAAAGTATAGCGATGAATCTTATGATGGACGAAGAAATAGATATAACTGAGAATTTGACAATTTCTTTATTGAGAAATTTGACTGATAGCTTGTGGCAAAGTTTAATTCCTTGTATTAATGGCAGATTTGTATTAGAACATGAAAATAAACAGATCGTTGCCAATCAGCAAGTACGGACAATTCCTTTATATTCTCTAGAAAATTTCTAATAAAGTTATAAATTTATTTATTATAAGTAGCTAGACATGATTAAATATAAAACGCTCAACAGAGTAATTACTATTGTTTGCACGATTCTCGATAGCATGAATCAAAGCGATGCCTGCGGCGGGCTACGCCTACGCTAATTCATATTCATCGTCAAAAATCTGAGAAGAAAGCTTATGACGTTTTAGGTGCAGCCATTCATCTTCAATACGGTTCATTTGAGGTGAGTATGGTGGCAGAAAAAATATACAAACCTTGTTGTTGCCAACGTTGCCAGTATTGTTTAACTTGATTGCTGCGATGAAATGATGCTCTGTCTTGAATAATGACAGTGATTTTACCTGTTTGTTCAAGACGCTGTTGGGCTAAATGTCCCTGCCATTGAAGTAGTTGCAAGTAACGTTCGCTATTGAATGTTTCTATTACATCCATCCCAGTTGACTAATTGAGCGCAGATTTTCGTCTGTTGGAGGTTGTTTTAAAAGTGGTAGGCTGTGATTTTAGGCACTTATTGATTCCTCATAGCCCTTATTTAAAAAGGGGAAACCAAAATAAAAGTCTCCTTTTACAAGGAGGATTTAGGAGGATGTATAATGTTTTTCTACCGACAAGAGGACTTTTTAAACGTCCTCTTAACTCGACTTTATCCAAAATTAATAACTCAGTTTTTTTATCCGGCTAAAACCCTGGCTTTTTGGCAAATACCATTTCCACGTCACAGACTATCGATGAAGTTAAAAGAGTCAAACTTCTGTCTCACAAAGGTTTTAGCTGAGGTAATCGTGTAATGACTCCGCAGGAGTATCGCGTTGCGAAAAAAATGGATAAAGTCGAAGTTAAGTAAAGAATATTAATTAGGTTTGGATTGATTATTTGTTTGGGAATTGCTGTTAACTTGTTCTTTCTTCAGTTCTTCTAATAAAACCTTGTAATTCGGCCTATCAGGACGTAACTTGACTAGCTTTTCTAAAGCTTGAATAGTACCCTGAGTATCTTTCAACCCTAAGCGCACATTTACCAACCCTTCCAACGCCACTACGTTCTCTGGTTCTCGTTGTAAAACCATCTCAAAACCCTGTGCCTTTTGTTGTAATGAAGAATTTGGAGATGGAACTACTGTTTTGGATGGTTCAATTGCCTGTCTAATTACAGGAACCGCTGAAAACACAATGGAACTTAAGAACGAGACCATAGAGACTAGTGTTAGCAACTTTTGTCGCCGCTTAATTTGCTTGCTGCGGTTAATTAGGTAGTCTTCCCCTGAACTAGCCATACTTCAATATATCCTGTGGTAAATACTTAGGCAATAGCATTATTACCATTTTTAAAATACCCACTTTTTCACAAAAACTATCATCTTAGTGAGAAATGTTTTACACAAAATTCAAATGCTGACTCTGAAGACAAGTAAGCTTTATGCTGTGCGTTCGCTTATTATGAGAGTTGAAGCGGAATTAAAGGCTTAATACAAAAGGAAAACGGCTCTTTTTAAGTAACGAGTTATTTTTAAGTAAAATTTATGATTATCACAGAAAGCTCCCAAAAGCAATTATTTAAGGCGCAGGAATAAGATAAATCATAAAATGACAAAAGCTCTATGCAAGAAAAAAATGCCTGAATCTATTGAATTGCCTGGATTACAACCCCTGTAAAGCTTAATTAAATCTTGCATATCAAAAATGAGCGAACGGATAGTTTATGGTAAGCTTATGCTGTACCGACAATTTTGCTATCGATCGCTCCTATCGTTCAAAGCAAAACCCTTTAAGTCTTATTCACTGGGCAAAAAATTAAAATTATATAAAGATTTGCGATGATTCAGCCTAAAGTCAGATGTTTGCGATATTGTAAATAACGTTTAAATAAATATAAACAGTAGATATTTCTACTCAATTGCAAATTTACCTATCAGTCAAAAACTTTCAAACTAGCCCGTGTCCAATACTTCTTCACCAAGCACACATATTTTTTGTGATAAAAACAAATAAAATTTTGCCAGTCGTCCTTAGTCACACTACATAGTGCAACCTCCCAGACGAGTAATTATTTTGCTCGGCGTCCACAATAGATATCTTACAAAAGGTACTGTTGCACTCTAGTGGTTAAAGGTTACAAGGAAAAAGACGGTCAAAGGGTTAAAGGGAAAACAGAAACATCTTTCAATACGGTTGGGTTAGCTTGTGTTACCTTGCGAAGCTCCCCCCAACCCCCCGATAAATTGGGGGTAAAGGAGGAAATTAGCCCCCCAATTTATCGGGGGTCGCCACAGGCGGGGGGATCTTATCCGAACCGTATTGAAACATCTTTATCCTTTCCCCTTAATCTTTATCCCCTGTACCTTTGCCCAGCTGCAAAAAGTTTAAGGACTGCTTGGTGAATTTAAACTTTTGTGGTGGTAATTACCGTACAAAAGCGAATTTACCAGTAATTTAGTAGAGTTTGTTATGGTATAGTTAAAAAGTTAAGACTAGCTTTACCAAAATTACACCACTCTACGATCCAGCAACAATTGCAGAATGGGTAAGCAGTTTTAATTAAGTATTTACCAACAAAATGAATTCAATTGAGGTTATGACTCAGCAAGTGATTCACCCAATGGTGAAATTGCAGCGCAACGTGCAATCACTCATAGAATCGAACATTATCAAGCCAAGCGATAGCATTTGGAAAATCGCTTTGCTCTACGGTAATGAATGGCAGCACTGGAAACAGGAACTGCTTGACTTTGGCTTTAGTATGCAAGACCCAGTTAGTGAATTGCTAGCTGTAGAAACTTGGGATGAGGAATAGGAATAGGGAATAGAGAATAGGGCGAGCAGGAGAAGAATTCTAACTCCGAACAGACGCGATTAATCGCGTCTCTACTCCTAACTCCTAACTCTCTAAAGTTGGCAACCAGTTAAGGCAGCAGCTAATTCCTTAGCAGTTTGATAGCGATCGCGTGGCAATGGTTCTGTAACACGATCAATCACATCTCTTAATTGGGAACTAATAGTGGGAACTTTTGCCACATCAAACCTGAAGTTTCGCCCTCGTTGGCGGTAATACTTGAACGGGTTTTCGCCTGTGAGCAGAAAAATCAGCGTTGGTCCAATTGCATATAAATCAGATTGAGTTAAAGGCTGTCCTCGTTCTTGTTCAGGAGCGCAGTAACCTTCTGCACCAATTCGAGTACCAGGCGCTGTGCCAATTTCCTTAACTGCGCCAAAATCTAGCACCACGATGCGATTTACTGAACTTCGCACCATTAAGTTGGCAGGTTTAATGTCGCGGTGAATCAGTGGTGGCTCTTGGCTATGAAGATAGTTTAAGATGTCGCAAGTTTGAATCATCCAAGCAATCGCTTGGCTTGGCGTAACTGGCCCAGTAGTATAAACACGTCTCTCTAAATCTTGTCCTTGGATTAGTTCCATTGCCAAGTATTTTTTTCCGCCTTCTACAAAGAAGTCGTAATACTTGGGAATTCCCGGATGATTAAGGGATTTGAGAGTATACGCCTCTCGCTCAAATAATTCTTGAGCTTTGGCAATTTTTACCATATCAGCATTCATTTGCTTCAACACCAGCAATTGTGGCATACCCGCAATCTGACCAGTCGCATCCCAAGCGAGATAAGTAGTACCCATACCTCCTTGTCCGAGAGTTCGCAACACCTGATAATGGCGAATTTTCTGTTGTACTGAGAGAGGTTGACCGCAGTGGATGCAAAACAGATTGTTTGGGGAGTTGCCTTCATGGGTGCAAGTGTATCTACCTGGAGCTGAGTAGAGTGTTGCAACGGCGTTTTCTTCTGTTTTTTGTATTTGTTGCGATCGCATACCAGTTTCTAGTACTGTTAGATCCTGAATTTGAAATTTCAGTATTGGCCCTCCCTGTGCTAGTTGCAAAAGGGAATTATCTGGTAATGGACTCTGAATCACAAGAACACCATTGAGGAAAGTCCCATTAGTACCCTGACTAATCAGCCGCCAACCACCGCCATTGTCAGCAGAATCTACTTGTCTCAGTTCTAGATGATGCCGCGAAACTAAACTATCAGTTAAAACAACATGATTATCTGCCGCTCGACCAATCCGAATTATGGAAGAGTTCTCAAAGCACCACTGCTGAAGGGGAGTTTTCTGTTGCGGTTCTAACAGGGTCAGACTAACCACAATACAACCTACAAGGTAAATGGATTAGGGATTGGGCATTGGGCATCGGGTATTAAACTTATCCAACAATTAGGTTTTAATCCTTGATTTATAAGGCATCGAAGTTAATTTGCCTATGTGTCTATTGGGAATTGGTGATTATTTCTTTTTATTATCCATGCCCCATGCCCCATGCCCCATGCCCATTTATGATTAACTTTCCAGATTTGGGCGCACTTTTGCCCGAATAAGTATACCAGTAATATTGTCGTGACCGTTGTGTTGATTTGCCAAATCAATTAATTCTGTAACACCCCGTTCTAAGTTAACGCCAGAAGAACTAAGTAACGGTTCTAAGTGAGTCTGCCAATGGGTTTCTATTAAATCATTATCTGATAAACCGTCCGATGCCAACAGCAGAAGAGTATCTTCATTGATGTCGAAAAAGCCGACGTCGGGATTAATCGAGTTTTTGTCACGAGGCCCCAAGGCTTGGGTAAGTTGGTAAGCGTCTGGACGGGCGTAAGCTATGCTTGCTTCCACTCCTCGATTAATTTCCCGTTGCCCAACTTCGTGATCTACTGTGACTTGTTCTAGTCCCTGCTTACGCGTCAGGCGATAGAGACGGCTATCTCCCACATGAGCAACTGCTGCTTGAGTATCTTGAATTAACAGCATTACCAAAGTTGTACCCATGCGCCCAACTCCAGAACGGGCATCTTGTTGATTGAGCTTGTAAATCGCCTCATTAGCTAAAAACACTGCCTCCCGAATGCTATCTTCCGTTGGCAGTTGGTTGGTAATCCAGTGTTCTTGAAAGTATTGCCGTAGGGTGTTGACTCCTAACTCACTAGCTATTTCGCCGCCAGCGTGTCCACCCATACCATCACAGAGAATATACAAACCATGCCCTTGCAGAACTCGACTTTTAGGCGATTCCAGCTTTTGAATTTTGGTTTCAATGCCAAAGTAGTCTTCGTTATGATGACGTTGACGCCCTACATCTGTGCGTCCTGCATCTTCTAAGCTACTTAACTGCATCGCCAGCACAACAGTTGGCATATCATCAATTTTGCTTTCTGATTTTTCTGACTCATCTGATTGGGGGATAATGGGCACAGCAGTATTTTTCTCCTTTATTGGGGGTAAGGTTGTGGTTCCTAGTGCTTCTAGTTCAATAGAGATTTCTTTCAAACGCGATCGCAATTGTGCGATCGTCTGAATTTTACCTACCTCTAAATCCCCCAACATCTGCACTACAGCGCCAAATTGAGTGCGTTGAGATTGCCTAAATAGCGCTTGCCAAACCCGCCCCAAAGCCTGAATGGTTAACGGTTGCTCTGGAATAGCAGATATTTCGGCTTCGGCATCTTCTGGCGACTCAGTGACAGGCAAAGAATTGGATGATTCCAAATACAACCTTTGTAGCGCCAGCGTTTGGTCTTCATCCAATCGCAAGTTCGACAAATCTAAAAGGCTTTGACGACAACCTACTGGTTCTAATAATGCCCAAAGTTGGGTCATTTCATAACACCAGTGTAAAATTTTTAACGAACTCGTTGTTTCTTCTTGCCATAAATCGAGTAAAAACTGCCAATGTGAGCGGTCTTCGATTATGACTATCTGCATATTTCCCTGCTGCCATGCATCGTGAATCGGCGGTATCCCCGGCTGACCTTGGCATTGTAATGCAATATAAAGTTTAGCAAGGTAAGGAATTCTACTTGCTTCTATTGATGGCATTAGCAAATCCGATTGTTGACTTGCTAGTATTGCCTCAATGGGTGATATTTGATACGGCTGGCAGTCTAGAACTCTGATACCTACATCAGTAATAGTGGCAGTTTCCCTTTGGGCAGGTAGCGGATCTAACAATTGATAGCGCTGTTGAGAGTCTAAATAGGAGCCTAATCCAATCTGAGAACTAACAGATAGAGGAGATGAAGAAGATATTGCTCCCTCATTTTCTTCATCTCCCTCATCTCCCTTTTCTGCCACATTCTCCTCTACTTCCAAAGCTTTCGCAGTCGTTTCTTTAGCAATAATTGCCCAAAATACTGTTCCACATTCCGTGCCACAGTTATGACAACGTAGTGCATTCACAGGTACATCATCGGTACTGCATTCAGGACAAACCTTGTGAGTCAGGGATGTGCCACAGCTTTGACAGAATTTATTGCTATTGGGGTTTTCAAATTTACACTGAGGGCAAATCAGCATAGTGGAAGTTCCTTTATTCCTGCTCCAAGGTGCTTCTAGCCACTAAGATCCAAGGTGCCACAATTGGCTGTCCCTGACTACAGTAGACCTACAAGAGATTGTAGTTTATCAATGAATTTTGGTGGCAGTATTAATTGTGACGCATATTAGAGTAATATTTAATATATTCGCAGTCAATTGCTTATAAATGGGGGAGTGGGGATGAAAGAGAAAGAAGCAATGCCCAATGCCCTATTGTCAAGAATCTGGCAATTGTGGAGGGTCAACGTTAAACCATTTTAGATAAATTTGCTTGTAAGTGCCATTTGATAACAAAGTCGCTATACCTTTGTTAATTACATCCAAATGGGGGGAGTCTTTAGGTGTAGCAATCCCGTAGTATTCTTGGGTGAGCAGGTCGGCAACAACTTTGATGCCTTGGAGTTTGCCATTTTTAATCGCATACAAAGTTGCGAAAGCATCGCTAACTACAGCGTCAACATTGCCATTGAGCAAGTCTTGAAAAAATTCTGGGCCAGAACTAAAAGTACTAATTTTGGCGTTAGGGATGGTTTTGGCAAAATCTGCCCCAGTAGAACCAATTTGTACAGCGATCTTTTTACCTTTGAGACTATTGAAGTCTTTAATATTTTGATTGTCTTGGCAAACAGCGATCGCTAGTCCGGCTTTAAAATAAGGTCGTGAAAAACCAATTGTTTTCAGGCGTTCGGCGGTAATGGTGATTCCGCTAATTGCTGCATCGACTCTTTTCGCTTGCAAAGTTGAGATCATGCCATCAAAGGGCAGACTTTCAAACTGGACTGCAAAACCTGCTACCTTAGCGAGCGCATTCATCAAATCAATATCAAAACCTTCCAAGTTCCCGCTAGCCCTTTGGATTTCAAAAGGGATAAAGGTAGGGTCTGTAGCAACCTTGAGAAGTTTAGCATCTGGGTTAGTAATGGGATAGAAACTTTTACAGGCAATTATCAGTAGCAGACAGCCTAAGCTTAAAATTAGCTGCTGCCACTTGAGGTTAATTAATTTCACTGTAGTAATTCCATTCTATCAGTCAATATTCACGATACTTGTCATCATGTTATAAGGAAGAATACATCCGTCAGCAGCCAGAATCTACCATGAATTCTGAGCGACTAACGAAAGTTTAATACCCACTCTCTTGAAAAGTGATGCTCGTTCCGACGCTGCGCTAACAGATTTAAGGCTTCCTCGAATCTGACTTTTCGCTAATTGTCTTCTTGTGTGTTCTCTATTCTGAATTCCAATTTTGAACTTCTTATGGCTGCCACTACCCCTGCTTACCGAATTGCTGATTTGTTCGCCGAACGAGCTAGAAACATCGCACCACCAACCTACGGTACAGAGTTAACCAAAATCACCACTGTCAGCTTTACCTACGGTCTAGCTGACCCAATTCTTTTTCCTCATGCTCACTTGGCTGCTGCAAGTGCTGCTGTGCTGGCACAAGAGGCTCCGCTCGCTCTCAATTACGGCCCACCTTCAGCTCAACTATACGAGCAAATTATCCTCCGCTTGCAAGCTAAAGGAATCACTACCGATCGCGATCGCCTGATCGTTGGCTATGGTTCTGGTCAGATTCTCGGCTTGCTACCAGATGTGTTTGTCGAACCTGGTGATGTGGTAATTGTAGAAGGCCCAACCTTCATGGGAGTAGTTGTTAGATTTGTCCACGCTGGCGCACGTATAATTACCATTCCTGTGGATGAGTTGGGGATGGATGTAGATGCCCTAGAAGTAACATTGAGCGACTTGAAGAAGCAGGGCATCCGACCCCGGTTTATTTACACCATCCCCACTTTTCACAATCCCACAGGCACTACTATGCCCTTATTTCGCCGTCAAAAACTGGTAGCATTAGCGGCTGAATATGGCGTGGTGGTAGTAGAAGACGATGCTTATAGCGATTTGCGCTTCCAAGGAGAAACTGTGCCCGCCCTGGCAACCCTCGACCAAGAGGGGTGGGTATTATATGTAAGTACCTTCTCGAAAATTATTGCGCCTGGTATCAGGTTGGGATGGGCTTGTGGCGATCCAGCAATTATTGAGCGGCTGGCAATGTTCAAAAGTGAGGGACCTGTGGGGCCATTTGTTAGTCATGTGGTCGCCCGTTATTGTGCCACAGGCAAACTAGATAATCACATTCAAGAGTTAATTGCTTGCTACAAGCATAAGTGCAATTTGTTGTTAGAAGCGATCGCTCAAGAGTTTCCCACTGATATAGTTGCTTTGCGTCCCGATGGCGGCTTCTTCGTTTGGTGTAAATTGCCGTCAGATATTAGCGCCAAAGCACTCCTAATCGCTGCGAGTGAACACGGCGTCAGTTTTCTGCCAGGGACTCGCTGCTACACCAATGGACAGGGGGATGATGCGATTAGGTTAGCTTTTAGCTTTCAGCCAACACAGAAGATTGTTGAGGGAATAGCGACATTAGGAGCAGTCTTGCGCGGATGGCGAGACTAATTTTGGATTTTAAACTTCGGCTACGCTCAGTCGAACGATTTTGGATTTTGGATTGAAGATAATCAAATCGGACTTACGCTTTAAAAAATTTGTTCTAATCGTTGGAAATCGCGCTGCACTTCATACCAGAGACTTTTATTATGAGGGTCTGTCTTCAAAGCTTTTTTGAGATAAATTCTGGCTTTGAGCAGCTGGTTTTGGGAAATTAGCGCCCGTCCCCAAATTTGATAGGCGATCGCTAGCCATTGACGGACTTCTGCATCTGTTGACAAACGATCTGCTAAAGCTTCCGCCAGGGCGATCGCTTGCAAAAATCGTCTTTCTTGCAAAAATCGCTGCAATTGATCATAGGTCTTCCACTTCAGCCGTTCTTCTATTTCCAACACATTAGGCGGCTTTGGTTTCCCTGGTTCTTGGCTTGTCACCTTTGTTGCCGATGTTTTCTGCCTATGCGTTGCTTTTGCCTCATCACGCATACCAGATGTTGACACCTGAGTTGAATGTGCCACAGTTTCCTCTGGCAGTACCACCGTTATCAGGAGTTTGTACGCCTCTGTCAACGCAATAAACTTATCTTTGGCTTTGTTGTCGTCTGGGTTGATATCGGGATGATATTGCTGCGCCAATCGTCGGTAAGACGCTTTGATGTCAGCAAAAGAAGCTCCCGATCTCAAACCTAGTAAACGGTAGCAATCTCCAAGATCCATCTTGAGCTATGAGCTATCGAATATCCAGCAAGAGGCTATCAGCTATCTGCTTCACGCCTAAACTATTAATAATAAGGGTTAATTTGCTATTTTTAAGTTCAATATTGACAGTTTGTTCATAAAAGGGCATTGGGCATTGAGCATTGGGCACTTGTACTGCCCTTCGACTCCTTTCGACTTCGCTCAAGGCAAGACGCTCAGGAACCGCGACTTGCCTTGAGCAACTTGTACTGAGCATAGTTGAAGTAAGTCCAAAGGAGTCGAAGTATTGGTTATTCTTCTTGTCCCCTTGTCCCCCCTGCTCCCTGCCCCTGTGTGCCCCCTGTCTTCCTACTCCCCTATTACAACAGAAGTTCGTTCTTCAATCACACGGTCAATTAAACCGTATTGCTTTGCTTCTTCGGCAGACATAAAAAAGTCACGATCCATATCTTTTTCAATCTTTTCTATAGTCTGACCGGTTTTATCGGCATAAATGCCATTGAGCTGGTGACGAATCCGCAGAATCTCTCTAGCTTCAATTTCGATATCGGTTGCTTGTCCACGGGTGCCACCTGAAGGTTGGTGAATCATAATCCGTGAGTGAGGCAATGCTAGCCGTTTGCCTTTAGTACCAGCCGCTAGCAGGAAAGAACCCATTGAAGCAGCTAAACCTACACAAATAGTCACTACATCTGATTTTATATGTTGCATGGTGTCAAAAATAGCCATGCCAGATGTAACCATCCCACCTGGAGAATTGATGTATAAATAAATATCTTTACCTGGATCATCTGAGTCCAGATACAGCATTACAGCGATAATTTGATTGGCGATTTCATCATCAATATCTCGTCCCAAGAAAATAATCCGTTCCCGGTAAAGGCGATCGTAGATGCTAATCCAGTCTGTATATTGTCCTCCGGGCATCCGGTAAGGAACTTTAGGAACACCTATAGGCATAATTTACTCCGTTCTTAATTAGTCATTGGTCACTTGTACTGAGTTTACGGTGAGCGTAGTCGAACTGCGACTTGCCCTGAGCTTGTCCTGAGCGTCTTGCCTTGAGCGAAGTCGAAAGGAGCCGAAGGGCGCAGTCCTTCGCGTAGCGTCCCGTAGGGAAGGGAGCCGAAGTATTAGTCATTGGTCATTGAGCATTAATAATTTTTGGTTATTAACAAAGGACGAATGACAAATAACAAAGGATAAATTAAAGGACACTGGCAGGGAGTGGGGGATTGGCAAGTTCTTCTTTCTCAAAAACTCGGTCAATTAAACCGTATTCCTTCGCTTCATAGGGTGTCAAATATAACAAGCGATCCATGTCTTTAGTAATTTTTTCTGGGGGCTGTCCAGTGGTGTTATGTAAGATATCAACTAATGCCCCTTTATTTACCAAAACTTCCCTGGCGCGAATTTGAATATCCGTTGCTTGACCTTGGGCGTAGCTCTTAGGCTGATGCAGGATAATTGAGGAGTGAGGCAAACTAGCACGGCAACCTTTTGTACCAGCACTGAGGAGCATTGCTGACATACCCATCGCGGAACCGACGCAGATGGTATGGATCGGAGGCTTAATATATCTCATGGTGTCATAGATGGCGAAGGCTTCGGTTTCAAAGCCAATGGGGTCGCCACTGTAACCGGAAGTGCCGGTGGAGTTGATATAGATTTTAATCGGTTTTTCCGGGTCGTCGGATTGCAAAAACAGCAATTCGGCTACGATTAATTCCGTGACAGCAGGTACCAGTGGCATCCCAATATAGACAATTCGCTCCTTTAATAAGAGGGAAGGTAAATCTGGCGGTGGTGTCCGGTAAAAGTTATCGCCGTAATATGGGGCTTGAACAGCCTTAATTGGGGAAATGTCCATAGCAACTGATCGCCTGAAACTATGCCGTTAACTGTAATACATCCTAGCGCGATGCACGCTTACCTCAAGGTGCGGATTTCTCCCTAATGCTGAAGGCGGCTTCGCATCTGCCAATGCTTGGCTTCTAAGATATTCTGATTATATTAGTGTATTTAGTTGGATAATAAGTTTTCCGTAGAGTTAAAGTAGTGCTTTGAAGTTATTTATTAATATGTATATCCTGAATAGGGACTTGAAGTTATGAAGGTTAGTTTGCAGCCTGCCTTGAATGATGGTAATTTGGACGCAAATCAACTGAACAGTCAACGTCAGTTGGGAATTTCGATTTCGGCGATCGCCCAGACTCAAGACCGCCATGTACCTCTGAATTTATGCTTAATTCTCGATCATAGTGGTTCGATGAACGGGCGATCGCTAGAAACGGTGAAAAAAGCAGCGAATCGTTTGGTAGATAGACTCAATCTTGGCGATCGCCTGAGTGTGGTAGTTTTCGATCACCGTGCCAAAGTCTTAGTACCCAGTCAAAGTATCGAAGATCCAGAGAAAATCAAACAGCAAATCAACCGCCTCGCCGCCGATGGTGGAACTGCAATTGATGAAGGACTGCGCTTGGGAATTGAGGAGTTGGCAAAGGGTAAAAAAGATACTGTTTCCCAAGCCTTCTTATTAACCGACGGTGAAAATGAACATGGTGATAATAATCGCTGTTTAAAATTAGCTCAATTGGCTGCTAGCTATAATTTGACTTTAAATACTTTGGGATTTGGTGACAATTGGAACCAAGATGTTTTAGAAAAAATTGCTGATGCTGGCTTAGGTACTTTATCTTATATTCAAAAACCTGAACAGGCGGTCGAAGAATTTAATCGCCTGTTTAGCCGTATTCAAACTGTAGGATTGACTAATGCTTATCTGTTATTCTCCCTGATGCCCAATGTCCGGCTAGCAGAACTTAAACCTGTGGCTCAAGTTTCCCCAGACACAATTGAGTTACCACTGCAACAAGAAGCTGATGGACGTTTCGCTGTGCGGTTGGGAGATTTAATGAAAGATGCACAACGAGTAATCTTAGCTAATATTTATTTGGGACAATTGCCAACAGGTGAACAAGCGATCGCTCATGTGCAAGTCCGCTACGATGACCCAGCCGTTAACAAGGTAGGTTTAGTTACACCAAATATCCCTGTTTACGTCCATGTAGTGAAAAATTACCAAGCAGACCCGAATCCCCAGGTGCAACACTCTATTTTAGCATTAGCTAAGTATCGCCAAACCCAGCTAGCTGAAACGAAATTGCAACAAGGCGATCGCTCTGGTGCGGCGACAATGTTACAAACGGCTGCTAAAACTGCACTGCAAATGGGAGATAGTAGTGCAGCGACGGTATTGCAAACTTCTGCCACCCAGCTACAATCTGGTGGAGATTTATCCCAAAGTGATCGCAAGAAAACCAGAATTGTCTCCAAAACAGTTTTGCAAGATACCCCTCCTCAGTAAACTCAGGTTTAGATGAAAGTTAAATTGCTCTCGGCGTTAAATGACAATAATGTTGATCTGGCTCAAACAAGTAGCCAACGTCAGCTAGCAATAACGATTTTTGCTATCGCTGGTGAGTCTGACCAAAATCTCCCCCTTAATCTCTGCTTGATTTTGGATAGAAGTGGTTCCATGCATGGACAACCAATTAAAACGGTGATTCAGGCGGTGGAAGGATTAATTGATCGGTTGAAAGTAGGCGATCGCATCTCAGTTGTGGCTTTTTCCGGTTCTGCGGAAGTCATTATCCCCAACCAAGCCATCAAAGACCCCGAAAGCATCAAATCTCAAATAAAAAGCAAACTGACTGCTAGCGGCGGTACTGCGATCGCTGATGGTTTGGAACTGGGAATTACAGAACTGATGAAGGGTACAAGGGGCGCTGTTTCCCAGGCGTTTCTGCTCACAGATGGACATGGTGAAAGCAGTTTGCGAATTTGGAAATGGGATATTGGGCGAGATGATAACAAACGCTGTCTCAAACTGGCGCAAAAGGCTGCCAAGCTAAACCTAACTATCAACACTTTCGGATTTGGCAATAGCTGGAATCAAGATATACTAGAAAACATTGCCGATGTCGGTGGTGGGACTTTAGCCTATATTGAACGTCCTGAACAAGCTGTGGAGCAATTTAGCCGACTCTTTGGACGGATTCAATCTATTGGGCTAACTAATGCTTACTTACTGTTATCTTTAGTGCCCAATGTCAGACTAGCAGAATTGAAACCCATTGCTCAAGTTGCCCCAGACACAATCGAGTTAGCAGTGGAAGCCGAAACTGATGGTAGCTTTGCTGTGCGTTTGGGAGATTTGATGCAGGATGTAGAACGGGTAGTTTTGGCGAACATTTATCTGGGACAATTGCCGGAAGGGAAGCAAGCGATCGCCCATCTACAAATCCGTTATGATAACCCGTTGGTTAACGAACAAGGTTTACTTTCGCCCCTGGTGCCAGTGTATGCAGATGTAGTGCGGACGTATCAACCAGATTCTAATCCCCAAGTACAGCAATCTATTTTAACATTAGCGAAGTATCGCCAAACCCAGTTAGCCGAAGCGAAATTGCAACAAGGCGATCGCACTGGTGCAGCAACGATGTTGCAAACAGCAGCTAAAACCGCTTTACAAGTAGGAGATAAAGGGGCGGCGACAGTATTGCAAACCTCAGCCACTCGCCTGCAAGCTGGAGAAGAACTTTCCGAAGCAGACCTCAAGAAAACTAGAATTGTGTCAAAGACGGTTTTACAGGAATAGTAAAAATTAAACAAGCAAACTGGGGTTTGAGAAAGTAAAATGTCATTTTGAGTAAGCAATATGCCTTTTTGCTTATTGAATATGAAGTTTTGAGAAAGCAATAAGCCTTTTTGCTTATTCAATATAAATTTAAGTTAAATTTGTGTTGATGATATACGATTGTACTCCAAAAATTTTCTAGCGAACTCAGCAAAGTATTTAGGACTTACGCAAAAACCCTCTCAAACTCTCATTTCTCCGTGACCTCTGCGTCCTCTGTGGTACCCTGCGGGAAGCCGCTTTGCGTGTACGTTTTCTGTTACCTGTGCGTAAGTCTTAGTATTGTTAAACTCAGTTAGCCGAGGCGAAATTACAACAAGGCGATCGCACTGGTGCAGCTACAATGCTACAAACAGCTGCTAAAACCGCCTTACAAATTGAGATAAAGGTGCAGTGACAGTATTGCAAACTTCCGCCACTCGCCTGCAAGCTGGGGAAGAACTTTCGGAAGCAGACTTGAAGAAAACAAGGATTGTATCAAAAACCGTTTTGCAGGAATAGTAAAAATTGATTTTGTTTGGAAATGTAGAATGTCAACAATAAACTCTGTTATTGATAAGATTGCAATCCTTGCAGAACAGAGTGGTTATATAAGCTGTCTTGAATATTGGAGTGTTTGCGGCGGTTATAATCCAGATTATCCTTCAAGATTAAGTTTTGAGCAGATCCAAGAACTTACTCAAAATTATCCGTTTCATTTACCATTAGAACTTTGTGAACTATACCAAAGGGGTAATAGTTGTTTGCCTATTGGTGTCAACCCCAACAAAAATTGGGATTCCTTTGACAATTATTTTCAATTTAAATTTCCATTGGAAGATGACGATTTTTTCTCATTAGAAGAAGCAATTAATATATATCGCTCTATAGCCTCTTGGTTAAAGAAAGACGAACACAAATTACAGATATCAAGAAAAACAAATAATAGCCAGCAAAAAGTTCTAGCTTCTCTCCTGAATAGTAATAATTTTTCTTCACGCTTGTTTCCCATTTCTAGCACGGAGAATGGCTTATACGTTGTAGTCGGTAATGAAAAACAACAGGAAACATCACCAATACTCTTTTTATGGGAAGATTTAGTAATTTCTATGGAATGGCCAAGCCTTACTTGGATGATGCTAGGAATGGCAGAAGTCATGGAAAGAAAGATGCAGTCACCAAAGCCTAATCGGTATGAAATCGAAGCTATTTGGCACAAGTATGCTGTCGCAGAGAGTAGTAATCCCTGACGGGGCAACAGTTTCATAACAGTTAGGTAGTTTAATGATGCGATCGTCCTACTTGGACGATGCAAAAATTAAGGCTTGCTGAATATCTTCATCTTCTAATTTGGGAAACTCCTGGCGCAGTTCTTCTCGATTAGGGTAGACAACCAATAACTCAATAACCCGACGAACGGTAAGGCGAAGATTACGAATAGAGGGTTGTCCATTCATGCAATTAGGCGCAGGTTGCTTGGTGTGAATATTGCGTTATAAGCTAAGTACAGCCACCGCGACAGCGAATACTATTAGATTCGCGGTAAAGGAGCTAAGTTGGACAAATTTGGAAAATTATTGTGTTGGGGTTGGTCGATCTTTTGGCTGGGATGGACAGTAACTCAAATGAATGGAGGTAGGGAAGCTCTTTGGTTGCGAATTGCTAACAAATGTCCAAATTGTGACTTGAGCGATGCCAGGCTGAGTAGCGCCTATCTGGTTAATGCTAATTTAAGCGGTGCCAATCTCAGTGGTGCTAACCTGAGTAGCGCCTATCTGGTCAATGCTAATCTGAGCCGTACCAACTTGAGCGAAGCCAACCTGAGCGGTGCCAGCTTGGGCTACCTCCTGTTCTTAGGTGAAAGTGCAAACCTTAGCGGTGCTTACCTCATCCGTACCAACTTGAGCGGTGCATACCTAAGCGGTGTCAACTTCAACCATGCCCGACTCAACAATGCCCGACTGGGCGGTGCAACACTAAACGCTAATTTAGAGGGTGCTGATCTAAGTGGTGCCGACCTGCGAGGTACTTCCCTGGGTGGTGCTAACCTCAAGGGTGCTAACCTCAAGGGTGCCGACCTGCGCGGTGCCAACCTAAGTGGTGCCAACCTGCACGGTGCCAACCTGAGCGGTGCAAACCTGACGGGTACTGACCTGACGGATACATACATACAGGGAGCAATTGGACTTAAGAAATAACCACGGCACAAAGGGGAAGTGTTAGGAGGGCGATCTTTGATGGTGCACATGGGGCCACTGTGCCAAAACGGATTTTTTTAGCCTATTCTACGCAAGAAAGGTACGAAGTAATGGCTGCCGCAAAACCTTATAAATAAGGCTTTGAAGCGAGTTATAAACTCAGACTCTTAATAATTGTAATAAAACAAGCAAAACGCCAATGAAAATTAGTGGTATTCATCATGTAGCTATTATTTGTTCTAACTACGATCGCTCCAAAAAATTCTATGTAGAAGTTTTAGGATTTCCGATTATTCAAGAGACTTTTCGCGTCGAAAGAAATTCTTATAAATTAGATTTACGAGTTGGAGAAAATACTCAAATAGAACTCTTTTCTTTCCCAAATACTCCAGAACGGCCTAGTAAACCAGAGGCTTGTGGTTTAAGGCATATTGCTTTTAAAGTTGATGATGTTGAGGAAACTGTTTTTTATTTAAAATCGAAAGGAGTGGAAGTAGAAAATATCAGAGTTGATGAAATTACAAATAAAAAATTTACTTTCTTTAAAGACCCAGACAATTTACCATTAGAAATTTATGAGCTTTAAAATTATTTGAAACCCACGAAGGTGGGTTTTGTCTGTATAGCAGCGAATTCCATTAGCCAGGGCAGGCGTGTTTTTACAAAAGTGAGATGTTCCCAGTTTTTTTTGATTCTAAGTCAACTTTACTAGATAAAATTTATCTGGTTATTTGGGGGACAGTAAATACTTCTACCAAAAGAATCGCCAGTTTCTGCATCCATTACTTCTACAAGTTTAGCGTTATCAGTACAGACACTTCTACCCTTAGACATTCTCAACTCACCTTGGACAAAACCAGTCACTATCCACACCATTCGGTTGTTAGAAATCGATGATTTGTACTCTCCTGTTTGGGCTGCAAATTCCTCGTATGTTGTAAGTTTTGCTTCTGTTATGTGCATCTTACTAGACTTTTTGAGAACACGTTCAATCGTAATCAAGCGACTTGCTGGTAGGCTATTATTTGCAGGATATATTCGTACTTTTGAGTTAAATGGTATCGGTTGATTGACTTGTTTTTTTGTCTGTACTGGTTTAGCTGTGACTGTCTGCACGAGCAATAAAGTAGTGGCGTTAGCAAATACAAAAGCAGATAATGAAGTTATTGTAAAAATATTAATCATAGTGCAAATGCGCTTCATCATACTTAGAATTTTAATAACTTATAACAACAGTCTAATTAATTTTTAATTACGATTGCAAGGAAAAAATACTTTCTGTAAAGATCCAGATAATTTACTATCAAATATTTATAAAAATTAGAATAAATAGATGTTTTGATTAAAGAATTTCGGATAAATAGCAAATAGGTGAGCTATTTGTTAAAATTTTAAAATGTTTGACAATATCTGTAAATTTTTAGCTGAAAATTTCTCCAGCGACTTTGCCAGTTGGTTATTAGGCGAACCTATTACATTAACCGAACTCAGTCCAAAAGAATTATCTCTCGAACCTATTAGGGCTGATGCTCTAATTCTGCTACAGTCGGAGCAAAACATTTTACATTTGGAATTTCAAACCCAAGCTGATCCTGAAATTCCTTTTCGGATGATTGACTATCGGTTGCGAGTATATCGCCGCTTTCCAGATAAAGCAATGCATCAAGTTGTGATTTACCTAAAGCAGACAAATTCAGATTTGGTGCAACAAAATACATTTACAATTGCTGGGACAAGCCATGAATTTTCAGTTATCAGACTTTGGGAACAACCAACTGAAGTATTTCTGAGAACGGCTGGACTGTTACCCTTTGCAGTTTTAAGTAATACAATTGATCCAGAAGCCGTGCTTAACCAAGTTGCACGGGAAATTACAACTATGACAGAATCAAGAAATCAAAGTAATATTGCTGCTTCCACGGCGATTTTAGCTGGTTTAGTATTAGACAAAGAGGTTATCAGACGAGTTTTGAGGTCAGATATTATGCGCGAGTCAGTGATTTATCAAGATATTTTAGAAGAAGGCAAGGCTGAAGGCAAGGCTGAAGGCAAGGCTGAAGGCAAGGCTGAAGGCAAGGCTGAAGCTTTACTTGAAGTTGCAAGAAATCTATTTAATACTGGTATGCCATTAGAACAGATTGGCGCAGTCACAGGGTTATCAATTGAACAGTTACAGTATTTGCAGGCAAGTGAGTCTGGTGAGTTTAATCAATAAATAATCGGTGCAGGTTGACTGCACCGATTAGTAAGTGTGACTCGAATTAAACATCCCATTGTTTCACGCTAATGCTGAAGCTTGGGGTTTGGCAAAAATCATTCTTCCTGCGGTGGTTTGCAAAGCACTGGTGACTACTACTCGCAGTTCACCACCCACATAACTACTACCTTCTTCAACGACTACCATTGTGCCGTCATCTAGGTAGCCAATACCTTGACTGGGTTCTTTGCCTTCCTTGAGAATTTTCAAATCAAGGTTGTCGCCTGGTAAATAACTAGGACGGACGGCGTTCACTAAATCATTTACATTTAAAACAGGGACTTTCTGAACACTGGCGACTTTAGACAAGTTGTAGTCGTTGGTTAGTAATGTACCGCTAATTTCTTGAGCAAAGCGCACTAATTTGGCATCAACTGTGGGAATATCTTCGTAGTCAACTGCATTAATCAAGATGCGATCGGGATATTCTTCTTTAATGCGGTTGAGAATTTCTAGTCCTCGTCTTCCCCGCACCCGCTTTTGGTCTTTACTAGCATCCGCTACTTGTTGAAGTTCTTGCAAGACAAACTGCGGTACAATAATTTGTCCTTCTAAAAACCCTGTTTCTAGTAACGTTTCAATGCGACCATCAATAATGCAGCTGGTATCTAAAACTTTGGTATTGGCTGGTTTTAATGTTCCTTCCACTACCATTGATTCGACAGTGTTGGGGTTAATGAAACGCAATAAGCCTCGTCCGTGGGTATCTGCCAAATTCATGCCAGTGACGGAGAGGATAATACTGCCGACAACTGCCACCAGTGGCTTAATAAATCCAAAGTCCGCCGGGATGGGTAGCAGAAATAGTGGGGCTAGCATGAGGTTAGCTAGTAATAGCCCAATCACTAAGCCGATCGCACGAGTTAAGATCACTTCCAGAGGCATTTCTTTGACTTGTGATTCTAGGCGACGATATGTTGTCTGGAAACTCAGCCCAATCGCACCACCAATAATAGCGGCAAAGACGGCAACAACTAAGCGTAAAGCTTCAAGATTTGTAACCTGATCTAGTGTGCCATTGGGTAGTAGTTCAATGCTGTAGAACCCTATTCCCGACGCTGCCAGGATGAATGAAAAAATAATAATGGCGTCAAGCATGGTTGTCTTGTTTTCCTGCAACTGTGGTAACCGATAAAGTTAAGTATTTTTTATTTCATCGGTAAGATAAACTCATCAATATTGACTTACACTAAAAGTTTAGTAGGGCAATATCTGCAATTATTATAACTAAAGGCTTTTATCTTCATATTTTTCATTATTTCGTTGTAAAACGACAAAAACTTGTAAATAAACTATTTATTTTCATTGTCTCTAATTTGCAGTTGGCTTAACTTAATATTTTCGCAAAATGAGTCAAAAATTTAGTATTTCTGAAGTTGCGAGTTCTGCGTATGTGCATATTCCCTTTTGCAGACGGCGGTGTTTTTATTGTGATTTTCCGGTGTCTGTTGTGGGCGATCGCTTGCGGGGCGAAACATCTGGTACCATCTCCCAATATGTTGAGGTGTTATGTAAAGAAATTGCCATTACACCTGCATTTGGTCAACTCCTGAAGACAATTTTTTTTGGTGGTGGTACTCCTTCGCTGCTATCAATAGAGCAGTTACAACAGATAGTAACAGAGCTAGAGAAGCATTTTGGTATTGCGTCTGGGGCAGAAATTTCTATGGAAATTGACCCAGCCACCTTTGATTTGGCCCATATAGCAGGCTATCGCAATGTCGGTGTGAACCGGGTAAGTTTAGGTGTACAAGCCTTTCAATCAGAATTATTGCAAAGGGCGGGGCGATCGCACTCAGTTGAAGATATTTTTGCAGCCGTGGAACTAATCCACCAAGTCGAGATTCCCGAATTTAGCTTAGACCTAATTTCTGGGTTGCCGCATCAGTCTTTGGATCAATGGCAAGATTCTTTAGAAAAAGCGGTAGCTCTTGTACCCACTCATATTTCCATCTACGATCTTACCATCGAACCAGGTACAGCATTTGGGCGTTACTACAAACCTGGCGATACTCCTTTGCCCACAGATGAAGCCACAGTCAAAATGTACCAGATGGGGCAGCAAATTTTGACTAGTGCAGGTTATGAACATTATGAAATTTCCAATTATGCTCAACCTGGTCATCAGTGTCGGCATAATCGAGTGTATTGGGAAAACCGCCCTTACTACGGCTTTGGTATGGGTGCGGCGAGTTATATTAACAAGAAACGCTTCACTCGTCCCCGTAAAACTAGGGAGTATTACCAGTGGGTAGAAGCTGGTAGTGTGATTGATTGTGATGTGACTCCCCCAAAGGAAGTATTGTTAGAAACGTTAATGTTGGGGTTGCGTTTAGCGGAGGGTGTGAGTTTGGCAGCGTTGGCAAAGGCGTTTGGGGAAGAGAAGGTGGAGGAGATTTGCTGGTATTTGCAAAGGTATTTTGAGAAAGGTTGGGTGGAAGTTGCAGAGGGAAGGTTGCGTTTGATTGATCCCCAAGGGTTTTTGTTTTCTAATGTGGTGTTAGCAAAATTGTTTGAAAAGTTGGGGTGATAAACTGCTTATGCAAAAAAATAAAGTTAGAAAAGCTGTGATTCCGGTAGCTGGTTTTGGGACTCGGTTGTTTCCAGCTACTAAAGTTGTGAAAAAAGAACTTTTTCCGATTATTGATCAAGATGGTAGAGCAAAACCTGTAATTTTAGCAATTATTGAAGAGGCAATTAGTGCTGGAATTACAGAAGTGGGGATTGTGGTACAGCCGGATGATAAAGAAATATTTGAAGATTTATTCAAAAAACCACCTAAAAAAGAACTTTTAAAGAAACTTTCACCGCAAAATCAAGAATATAGCCGATATTTGGAAGATTTAGGTAGCAAAATTACCATATTATTACAAGAGGAGCAATTAGGCTATGGTCATGCGGTATTTTGTGCCAAAGATTGGGTGCAAGATGAGCCGTTTTTGCTAATGTTGGGCGACCACATTTATACATCTGATATTGAGAAATCTTGTGCTAGTCAACTTTTAGATGTTTATGAACAAGTTAATCAAAGCGTTATGAGTTTAACTACAAAGCCAGCAGAACTTCTTCATATATCTGGGTGTGTAACAGGAGTTTGGCAAGAGTTAAACTCGATTTTGGAAGTTACACAACTCTATGAAAAACCTAGCATTGAATATGCACAACAACATTTGCGTGTACAGGGAATGGTAGAAAATGAGTTTTTATGTATATTTGGTATGTATTTACTAACGCCAAAAATTTTTGACTTTTTAGCAGAACACATCAACCAAAATTTCCGAGAACGAGGCGAATTTCAGTTAACATCTTGTCTTGATAGATTGCGTCAGGAAGAGAGAATGACAGGATATGTTGTTAAAGGCAAATGTTTTGATACAGGTTTGCCAGATGCTTATCGCCAGACAATGATTGATTTTAGAAAAATACGCCTTATGTGAATTAAAAAATCTCAAGCAATATCAGAGGTTTCAGCCTTAGCTTCAATTGTAAACTTTAGCCTTATCAACGAGATTACGTTGCTTCAGCCTTCAACTCACATAAGCTGTAAAATATAGATTAGTCTCAGTTCAATTCATTTGTCTGCAAGCATCTCACTTTTCCTTCCTTCCTTTATTCCTTGGAAGTCTCTTGTGTAAAGTTGAAAATTAAGCTAAATCAATCACAAAACTACCTCAAAACTAGCGGTAGTTAGAGTCGGGAAGAAGCTAGCACCCAATTGTATAAATTTACCCCCCCCAGAATTTATATCAGCAAAATCATCTGCCGAACCATTGGGGTTATAAAAGAGACTACCATTTGCGCTATTGTAAACAATCACCGCAGTACTACTTGCTGCTAAAGTATCGTTCGTCACTGTAGCAAAGTCTGCGGAATTTAATTTAGTTGGGAAGACTGAGTTACTTAGAGCGGTAAAGGTAGATTTAGATAGTTGAATCTTGTCTTGCGTAGGATTGAAGTCATCAATAATATCAACTCCGAGTTCCTTAATATCAAACTTTGATCCTGTTGCAAATGCAAACTTATCTGAACCAGCGCCTCCTTTTAGGAAGTCGTCTCCACTATCTCCCTGTAGGTAATCGTTGCCTTTATTCCCGATCAGAATATCTTTTCCACTACTGCCAAAAAGAATATCATTACCCTTGCCCCCTACAAGGTTGTCGTCACCACTACCTCCATCTATTCTGTCTGCACCATTTCCACCAATAAGGATGTCAGAACCTGCTCCCCCATCAATGTAATGATTACCAATAACACCTGAAAGCGAAATATTATCATCACCGTCCTTAGCAAAAATAACCTTATTGCCAGCCGAAAAATTCCCCCAACTAAAGGTATCGTTTCCATTTGTCGTAACAACATCAGTACTTATCACATTTCTGGCTCGAGCAACTGCCTCTTTTATGGCATCAGCAAAATTCTCACTTTTAGAATCAAGAGTCACTACACCACCTCGACCAAGCTGGGTAACTAGTGTCTCGTAATCGAGTGCAACATCACTCTTAGTTAGAAAAATTGGAATAATGTTATTTGCTTCTAGCGCAGCTTTTACTTGTCCAATTTCTGGATAATCTTCATTAGGATCAATTACACCATCTCCATTATTGGCAATAGTATCACTTGGACGAATTGCTGCCCGATCGCCTGCAACGTGATAAATACTATCGGTAGCTATTATAACAACACGAAATGAACCGACTCTGTAACCGAGACTGCCACCGCTATTTAAAGCTGTGTACAAAAGTGCGTCTAATTGTGATTCGGAGCTATCATTACCACCAAAAGCTTCAAGGTCAAAGATTTTGTCTTTGATTGTTGTTACATTATTTGTTAAAGCGACTTCTGGTTTATATACATAGTCAGCGTAACCTCCAAAAGGCGGTATTGGCTTATCCTTGAAGGAGGCAATACCAAATTTCAGGTTATTGCCAAAGATACTTGCTAACTTCGGGTTGGTTAACCGATTTACCGTCGCAGGAAGTACGGCTTTTACCCGGGCCAAATCTTTATCTGATGAAGATGTTAAGTCTTTTAGCAGAACAATATCAGATACGAAAGTCATTGTTTATTCCTCTGACTATTTTAATTAATGGGTTGTATTGCAAAGTGCTTGAACACTAATTCAGCTTGATGTTATCAGGGTTAATTGAATTTAAGATAGTACTTAAAATGAAGAAATAATAATCTTTTACCACAAATATTTACTGTGGTGTTCTTACTCCGGCTTGATTTTCTTTATCTGGGGCTTATTATGGTGAGTTACTTAAAAGATTATAATCGCAGACTTAACAGAGAATCTGACAAGATATGAGTTAAGTTAAAGTGCGTCAATGGGTCAGCAGTGAAAACAATGCTTTGGATTAACGGATGAATCAGTATTTTGCAACGGTTGCTCGTGGATTAGAAACCCTCGCGGCTCAGGAGTTAGAGCAGCTGGGCGCTCATTCAGTGGAGCCTGGGTTTTGCGGTGTAGCCTTTGAGGGCGATCGCACCCTGCTTTATCGCGTCAACCTCTGGGCTAGGCTACCGTTCCGAATCTTGGTAAATATCCATGAGTTTACATGCTTTGATGCCAAGGATCTCTATCGCGGCATCCAGACTATCGATTGGCAAAACTATCTCACGCCAGACATGACGCTAGCGGTGAATGTCACAGGCAAAAATGATCGCCTCAACCACAGCCACTTCACATCTCTCCAAGTCAAAAATGCGATCGTTGACCAACAGCAAGAAAATTTGGGTGAGCGTTCAAATGTAGAGCTTCATGACCCAGATGTGCGGATCAATGTTCATATTGAACGCGATAGTTGTACCGTTAAACTCGACAGTTCTGGAAATAGTCTGCACCGTAGAGGCTACCGTCCTGCGGTTGGATCGGCCCCTCTCAAGGAATCTCTAGCTGCTGCGCTGATTCAACTTTCGGGTTGGCAACCAGACCAGATGTTCTACGATCCTCTCTGTGGGTCTGGCACTTTACCCCTAGAAGCTAGCTTAAAGGCACTGAACATAGCACCAGGGCTGTTTCGTGAGTGCTTTGGATTTGAAACTTGGCTCGATTTTGACTTATCCCTTTTAGAAAAACTGCTTCAAGAAGCTAAGGACAGCCAACTTGATAACCTGGCTGCACCTATTTGGGGAAGCGATCGCGATGAAAATATAATCGAACAAGCGATTAACAATGCTCAAAACTGCGGCGTTGATAATCATGTATGGTTTTCTCAAATGGAGCTTGCTGATATTGTCGCCCCCGCAGACAGTGGGATTTTATTCTGCAATCCACCTTATGGCGAACGGCTGGGGCGAGATAGCAATCTAGGGGCATTCTATAAACTTTTGGGCGATGTGCTCAAACAACGCTTCAAAGGCTGGACTGCATTTGTCCTGAGTGGCAACAAGGAACTGTCTCAATCAATTGGACTAAAATCATCCCAACGGATTGCAGTGTACAACGGAACGCTGCCCTGTCAGTTAATGAAATATGAACTGTACTAAGTACAGCATTTCATTAATTCGTAGCAAATTAAATTTGCCATTGTATTGCAATGCCAATGCATCCCTTTGCAATACCAATGCATCCCCCTGCAATGTCAATGCGTCCCAATAGAATAAATTGGTACTAGTATGACAACTTTTGAAAAAAGTGGCAGTATAATCAGTGACTGACAATCTGCAATTTATTTATCGTTAAAAGGCAAGGCTATTTATGTCAGACCAATTCACCTTTACCGTTACCAATAAAACTGAATTGGCAATTATAGAGTTGTGGGTATCTCTCGATGATGAAGAGTGGGCCTCATTTAACTTGGGTGAATCAGGGATTCCATCAGGTGAAACAGCAACAATTGCTTGGGCTGAATATACGAATGGTTCGCCCTGTGAATGGTACATCTCTGCTGTATTTGAAGATGAATCAGAAAGTGAGTCAGCCCTATTTAACTTCTGTAAAGAACCAGCTTTAACAATCGGATAAATTCTCTACTGCGATCGCCTACGGCGGGCGTGTACGCCATCGCGCTTAATACATGATTGCATATCGACTCCAGACATAAAAATAAAAGCCCTACCTCGAAAGCATCTAGGTGGGGCTTGATATTAGAATCCACATGGCTATTTCGCGATCGCCTTTCTGAAATTGACAATCTAGCTATTTGAGTAAACGAATAAAGCTGGCTTTGTTATTTGGCCTAATTTGTCGGGCTGAAACAGGTTTCGTCCTTGCTTATCAGACAAAGCTGTTTCTGACCTAGATCGGTTTTGAATTTCACCTGATAAGTTTCGTTTTCGGCAGGCAAAGTTTTCGTGTAGTTATTCGCTCTATCGCACGAAAAGTCACGAGTGAAAGTTGCTGGAGACCAGTTAATTGTCATTGTACTGCCGCTCAGACGGACTTTTCCTTTTCGAGATTGGAAAATTTGCTGGTTGCAGCTGCCGTTCATTACGTTCATTATTCCCGTAAATTCGACCGTTCCATTCGGCAGAAATTGATAAGTGAAACGCGAACCGTTTGAGCCGATATATGTACCACTTGTACTTATAGCACTGTTTCCGGTATGCGTCCAAACCCATTTTCCAACTAGTGACGAAATCTCTCCAACGCTACCAGATGAATCATCAGTATTATTTGAAGCAGTTTCGCTTGCGTGCGCGCTATCGTAAACAGACAGCAAAAGTTTAGCTTCTGCATCATTCGGTAAATTTCGCAATTGCCCTACATATTCTCCGTTAAATGCCTGCCGAATCCGGCTTTGTTCTTCTTCATTCTTAGCAAGAGCTTGTGTATAATTGGAAATTAAATTGTCAATGCTTTTTCTGGTTTCATCTGGGTCTTTGCGAAACTCATTTAATTTTATTGACTGATATTCATTGCGCTGTTCGCTAGTGAATTTTGCTGAAAATGCCCATTCGTAAAAAGCGATAACTTTATCAATATCTGATTTGTTAAGAGATTCATTTTGAGCCGTTACTAAAACTTTACTTACAGCAGCCTGGGCAGAAAAATTTATAGTCGCTCCGTCCATCAAAATGATAGATAAAAATAAGATGGAAAAATATTTGATTTTGTTCATCATTACTGTAATTCTGTTGTCATTTAATTAATCTTCCCAGTGAGTGGAGAGTTTATATGCAATATCGCACCTGTTTAAGTGTGTGACGCACTAGTTAGGTTGCGATTAAATTAATTGTAAACGTTCAGGGGGTACAAATAAGAATAAAAATACCGAGGGCTAAATAATTCGTATTACTTTCACAAGCTGCTAAATCTGTTCAAAAGTTAGATCAAGCTTTTATAAATGCACTTAATGTATTGACTAAAAAAGATATTAGGGCTTGTCCAATATAGAAGTCATTTCTATGCAAAATCAGGACTATCTACACTCAGGAAGCCAATTAGTTATAAAAGCAGATATACATCTGTTTGCTGTATAAATTTAGACTGAAATTAAGTTGTTAATTGTTGTGATAGTCCTTGCAATACAACTTCCTCTAGAGACTTATTCAAACGTTTTGCTTAAGCATTCAGTGTTTGCTTTAAATCATCTGGAAGAGTAATACAGCATTTTGCATCTAAATGAAGTACATTCTTTACCCCCTTAATCCCCCCGATGCATTGGCTACGGTGTACACATAAGTCGGAAAAACCTTATCCACAAAAGAGCCAAGCTATAATTTTTAAAGATTTTAGCCTTAAGTTGACTAGCTGTAACAACTTCTGTCTTCGCTGTATTAACTTCCGCCTTAGTGAGTTTGCGTACTCTTACACAGAAGCAAGCTAACAATTGCGAACGCTAAATCTATAAATGCGAACGCCAAATCAACAAATGCGAGCGCCAAATCAACAAATGCGACCACTAAATCTATAAATGCGAGCGCCAAATCAACAAATGCGAGCGCCAAATCAACAAATGCGAGTGCCAAATCAACAAATGCGAGCGCCAAATCAACAATTGCGTTCGCCAAATCAACAATTGCGTTCGCCAAATCAACAATTGCGTTCGCCAAATCAACAATTGCGTTCGCCAAATCAACAATTGCGTTCGCCAAAATAACATTATAAAGGGGAAACTAGAACATCTAATTCCCTCCCCTTTATAGAACCCATTTGACATCTAAGAAGGTGCAGCAAGCCTCTTAACCATCAACCGAATAAAACAAAGATTAACCTTGGCAGTCGCATTAGCTAAAGTTCTCTCAAAGTTATTGACGAGGATTTTGCATCTTGCAATCCTTGCATTTGACCGCTCAATGATCCACCTCGCTGCAACCGGAACCTTCCCCAGATTTACCTTGGTCTTTCTTTTCTTGTTTCGATGGTTTTGCTGAAAATTCAAACCTGATTTTCGTCATCATTTGGGGATAAACTTTTTCTAACTCCTCCCTCAAATACTCAGGGTGATAACCGTGGTCTAGCAGAATGGTGATTTTGGGAATGTTGACGGGCTTCGACTGGAAATAACCAATGTTTTTAGTCAACATCTCAATTAAACCCTTATCATCAGATACATTTGCTTTGGTGCAATGAGTAAAGAAGGGAAACCCCAGGGTATCAACGGCTAGATGCCTCTTAATCCCATTCGTCGAGAAAGTAGAAACAATATCCTTTCGATTTAACACTCTTCTTTACAAGTGTTTTTCACCGCTTGGGAGTCAATTATGATCAACGTCGTCCATTTGGTTTTTTTTTTAACTTGCTCATGCACTTGAGAATGTAAGATACCCATTAGTTTGTCGATCGCTCCTTCACCAAGACATCTGCTTGTAATGCCAATATACGGTTGAGTAGGGGGGCAAGTCCGAATCGCAAGTCTTCCCAACTACAGCCATTCTTCAGTTGATAGAAGATGCCATCCAAGAGTTCTCTTTTTGTCCAATTGGAGGGTCTGGTCTGCTTCTTAGGCGGCAGTATCTGAGGCAGTAGGGGTTCAAGGATTTCCCACTCAACGGGCTGTTAGGCTGCTGGAGTACGGCATGACTGCTAGATACGGCTTTTGCGGTAACT
Organism: Nostoc sp.; assembly: GCF_036916735.1. GTDB lineage: Bacteria > Cyanobacteriota > Cyanobacteriia > Cyanobacteriales > Nostocaceae > Nostoc. Next base: position 136,427 of record NZ_JBALFV010000094.1, on the reverse strand, counting down.
GTACTTCAAGATAGTAAAAGATGTCAAATGGGTTCTATATCCTTGGACTCCATAAACCTGTCAGTTCACAGATAAGGGCACTCTACTGCCGAGGCAAGGTCGGATCAAGTTATCCGGAAACTTCTCAACGTCTCCCCTCTATCAGGTTTCTGCGATGCGATCTGCTTTGCAGCAACGCTAGGCTAACGCCTCGCTTCGCTAACGTGATCGCTTTCAGCCCCGAATCATCCCTACTCAATCTTCCAATTAGGCGTATAACCAGAAGTAACTTGGCTATACATTTGCAAGACCGATGCAGAAATACGTCCTGAGAGTTTTGCGATCGCCCATAGCGCTCTTGTAAAATCATTTTTAATTGTTGAGAATTCGCAAGAGAAAAAAGTTTATGGCAGATAAGTCCGGTCAAGACCCCTCGGAAATCACAGTGGCAACGGTTGATGAAGAACGAAAAGGCGCAACTTTCAGCGGTACGGTCATCCTTGGTATAGATCCTGAGGGTGGGGCAGTCGTTTTCTTTAGAGACTTTTTAATTGAAGATTATAAAGGCGAACTTACCGCTTATCTGGCAACAGATGGCGATATAACGAAAAGCATTGATTTAGGCGAACTCGATCATAAAAGCCCCAGTTTTAAGCTGCCAATTCCGCTGGGAACGGATACATTACCCTACAATACAGTCGTGTTGAGCGACAAAAAAAGCAAGAAAAAAATCCTGACGATCAATCTATAAAATTTGTAACTTAGCTCGTAGTTCAGCCAAATTCGATTGCCCTCCTGTATAGATATCAAATGGGTTCTATAAGCTACGGTGTACACACAAGTTGAATTACCCCCTTAATCCCCCCGATGTATTGGGGGGAAACAAAAGATTCTTGTTCCCTTCCCGACTTCATAAATAAGTTGGGAATCTTGGACGTTATCAAAATTAATCCGATAGACTACTAATTAGAAATTGGTACATTTTTAAATGCAGCTGTATCTGGCACAAAAATGTCCAAATTATTGACACCATCAGGAACTCTTAGCCAGATATAAGCATCTGCGGAGGCTTGTGGACGTACCTGAAACAAAGAAACGCTTCCTGTTGAGCGATTAAGAGCAACTCCTTTGTAGGTTACGCTAGTGTCAGGATTGCGGGCTGTTGTACTAGCAACCGATATAATATCACTACCAACAACTCCGTCTGTGGCAAGGCGACGAATACGCATTTGCAAATTTACCACATCACGGTTTCCAGTTTCTGGATCTTTAATTCGCTTTGCTGAAAGTAACTCAACTTCTGCCTTTTTACCAAAAGCAGGCTGCACAAACCGACCAGGGCTAATTGCTGAGGTTGTAGCAGTGGCTGGTGATGATGATGCCGTTGCTTGGGGAGAAGTTGTAGCTGTAAGACTTGGCACTTGAGTAGGAATGGTGTTAGTGACTGTATTATTGGCATTTAGTGTCTGTCGCAGCGTGAAAACTTCGTAAGCTGCATAGCCGCTACATCCTAAAGCCAAAGTAGAGAGTAATACAGCTACACCAGATAAAAATGTACTCACACCATTGCCTCGATTCCGTATTTGTGTATATTCAGGTTGACTTACGTTTCTATTTTGTAGTCCCATAAACTATGTTTGTGCGTAGGCGCAGCCCGTCGTAGACATCGCCCACCTATAAAACATGTGAACATCTTCCTTATACTAATTAAGTAACTTTACTGAGTTAATTCTTCTTTCTCCGGAAAGAAGTTGTTAGCAAGATAAAAATATTTATCTTTAGGATAAGGAGTATTGGTGAGACTTAAGATTTTAAATCAACCACTGGGTGTTTTGTTAATATTTTTGACTAGTCAGATAGGATTTAGTTCTAGAGTTGCAAAAGCACAAACCCCAGTTGCACCAACAACTACTATAAAATCAATTTGCTCTACCCAACTGGGAACAGCTATAGATGCTGTAATCAATCGTCCCTTATTTAGTCGGGTGCGCTGGGGAATTTTGGTGCAACCTCTGTCAACGGGGCCAATTCTTTACAGTCGGGATGCTCAGAAATATTTTACTCCCGCGTCTAACCTCAAATTGCTGACAACAGCAGCTGCATTGCAGCAGTTGGGTGCTAATTTTCGGATTCGCACCTCAATTTACCAGGATGGCAATGGTGTTTTACGTGTTGTCGGTAGGGGAGATCCTAGCTTAAGTGATACTCAACTGCAAACATTAGCACAGCAGCTAAAACAGAAAGGTATTACTCAAATTCAGCGATTGATAGCTGATGATAGTTATATTCAAGGTGATATTGTTAACTCCACCTGGCAATGGGAAGATGTGCAGTCAGACTATGGCGCACCAGTTAGCAGCTTTATTCTAAATCAAAATATTTTTAGCCTAAAACTCGTACCGCAAGCTGTAGGTAAATCTTTACAAGTGGTGTGGATTGATCCTGGCGAGGCGAAAGAGTGGCGGATTATTAATCAGTCAGTAACCGTTGCCCAAAATCAACCAAGCTACGTCAATGTTACCCGCGAATTATCAGGAACAGTATTACGAATTCAAGGACAGCTAACAACGAATTCTGAACCGTCTTTAATAGATTTGCCTGTAGTTGACCCTAATTATTACTTCTTACGGCGCTTCCGTGCAGCTTTGGCAACAGAAAAAATTCCTTTGGGACAAATATCAGTAACAAATGGTGGTGTTAATCAACAGGAAATAGCGTTTGTAGAGTCGCCACCTTTATCTGAATTATTAATGGAAACTCTTCAGAATAGTAATAATCTTTATGCTGAAGCACTGCTGAGAGCATTAGCTGTGAAAAAACCCAGAATGAAAAATCAGACTAGTGCTGATGTCGGTTTGGAAGTTGTGAAAGCGAGTTTAACTCAATTGGGAGTTGATCCAGCAAATTATATTTTAGTAGATGGTTCGGGTTTATCACGTCGTAACTTAGTCACACCAGAAGCTTTTGTACAAACTTTGCGAGGGATAGCAAGAACACCAACAGCATATATATATCGCGCATCTTTACCCGTGGCGGGTAAAAGTGGAACCTTGAAAAGCCGCTTTCAAAATACACCTGCTGAGGGCATTGTTCAAGCAAAAACAGGTACATTAACGGGTGTAGTTTCTCTATCTGGATATATGAATGCGCCTAATTATGAGCCGCTAGTTTTTAGTATTATCGTGAATCAATCGGAACAACCTGCAACAGTTGTGCGCCAAGCTATTGATGAAATTGTTGTGTTGCTAGCACAGTTGCAGCGTTGTTAATATTATTGCCATCTAATTAAACAACTGGTTTAGTAATTCGGAGTCCCATGATTACTAAGTCCCGTTCAACGTTGTCAATTTCGGCAACTTGAGGTAAATGTCCCCAATGTTGAAAACCAAATGTTTCAAAAAGTTTTAAACTGGGTTGATTGTGGGCAAAAATGAAGCAGACTAGGGTTTTTAAACCCAAACTAGGACTTTCACTAATTGCTTGTGCTAATAGTTGCCGTCCAAAACCACACCGATGAAAGCCAGGGGCAATGTAAATACTAATTTCGGCAGTCGTATTATAGGCAGGTCGCCCATAAAAGGATTGGAAACTCAGCCATCCAGCAATTACTCCCTCTACTTCGATTACCCAAAGTGGGCGTTGTGAAGGCGATCGCGCCTTAAACCAAGGAAGGCGACTTTCCACGGATACTGGCTCTAAATCAGCAGTTGCCATGCTACTAGGAATTGCAGCATTATAAATTGCCACAATTGCAGGCAAGTCAGTTTCAGTCGCATGGCGAATAGTCATTGCTACCGTCTCAGAAAAAGTCTTGAAAAAATATTCAAAAATAATACAGCGTTACCAAAGCCGTAACACTATCTCATCAGAATAGTTTTGGCTCCCCGTCGCACCGCTTGCATAGCAGCCGCAGTTTTTTCGGTTCCTTTACCGACAACTAAGACATCAGCTGTGTATGTCTGATTAACCATCCCTTGATCTCACTGGAGTTTCGACATATTTTCTCCAGATAACTTGGACTGAGACAAGATAATTTTTTTCGGATATTTCGTTTATGTAGTGTGTATTATTATAAGATAGTGAATAGAAGTGACGGCGTAACGTCCCACAACACAGGAGGAAGTAACCACGATGTCTAAGTATAGCGTGCTTTCAGAGTCTGTAATATCTCCACAGCTAGAAGCTCAATCTATCGAACTGGAGCGCATACTGAGGGTTAAAGATTTCCAGGCGAAACTGGTAGGAGCTAACGGAGAAAAAATTACCATTCCTGAGCCGATTTATCAAGTGCTACTTCAAGTTGTCCACGCAATGGCATCAGGTAAGGCTATATCCATAGTTCCTCAAGAGCAGGAACTGACGACACAACAAGCGGCTGAATTTCTTAACGTATCACGCCCTTATCTGATCAAGTTATTAGAGCAACAAGAAATTCCATATATAACCGTAGGAACACATCGACGTGTTCGTTTTCAGGATTTAAGAAAATATAAGGAACAAAGGGATGCTAAACGTGACCAACTTTTGCAGCAGTTAGTTGATATGAGCGAAGAAGCTGGTTTGTATGAGTATGATGAGTAAGTACTCAGAAAGATTGCTATGCCCAGTGTTATATTAGATGCCTGTGTTCTTTTTCCAATGTACCTACGAGATACCTTGCTATCCACGGCTGAGGCTGGTCTGTACATACCCTATTGGTCACAGAAAATCTTAAATGAAGCAATGGGCAAGCTTATTCTTAAGGGTGTAATACCAACCGAAGCAGCTAAAAATTTAGAGGAGATTATAAAAGCAGCTTTTCCTGAAGCAATGGTTGAAGAAGTACCTTGGGAACTAGAAGCAGGTATGGGCAATGATCCTAAAGATCGTCATGTTCTTGCTGCTGCAATCATAGCCAGAGCTGATATTGTTGTTACCAATAATCTTAAGGATTTCAATGCTAAAGCTTTGGCTCCTTTAAATATCAAAGCACAGTCACCAGACAATTTTCTCAGTGACTTATTCGATAAGCATCCAGAAGAAATGGTTCAAGTAGTGCACAGACAGTCCCAAAAATATAAAAGAAGTCCCCGTACTTTTGTTGAACTACTTGACCTGCTGAGTAAGCAGATACCTGGATTTACGACAAAGATTTTATCGCATGAATACAGTGAAAGTCTTTTCCATACTACAAACAAAGCTCTCAATATAGTAGGAAGACCAATACCAGAGGGTGGTCAATATTTAGAGGGTGAACGGTATCGACTCTGGCAAAATAGGGAAATTTTAACAATTATTGCTAAAGACAATAGAGGTAAGCTCCTAGAAGTTAAGAATGGCAAAATTCAAGGAAAGCTCTCATCGGCGGATATCAAGGCATTCCAAATCTTTGAACAAACCTTAGAACAAGAACTAGAACAGGCTAAGACACAAAAATCACAAATTTGATAGCCTAACGTTGACTGCTAATGTTACATCTAGTATCGTTAAGCGGGAAAAAACCAACGTGAAAGCACAGGTATTTAGAGGCGTCAATCAACTGTCTTACGAAGATATCCCAGTTCCAACCCTAGAACCAGATGAAGTGCTGGTACAGGTGCGGGTTGTGGGGTTGTGTCAATCAGATATTAAAAAAATTCGTTATCCACTGTATGAACCGCCGCGCATTTTTGGACATGAAACTGCCGGCACGATCGCAGCATTAGGCAATGATGTTAAAGGTTGGCAAGTTGGACAACGAGTAGCCGTGATGCATCACATCCCCTGTATGCGTTGCGCCTACTGCCTAAATGATAATTTTTCCATGTGTGATGTTTATAAAAACATCTCCACAACCGCAGGCTTTAACGCCAGTGGCGGCGGTTTTGCCGATTATGTCAAGGTTCCCGGACATATCGTCCAAAATGGCGGATTAATTTCCATCCCTGATAACATCAGTTTTGAAGAAGCCAGTTTTGTAGAACCGACTAACTGCTGCTTGAAAGCTGTGAAAAAAGCCCAAATTGGCCCAGGACAAACTGTGTTAGTTACTGGTGCTGGGCCGATTGGGTTAATGTTCATCATGTTGGTGAAGTATTTCGGAGCAAAAGCGATCGCTACCGATTTACTACCCTCTAGAATTGAAAAAGCCTTGAGTGTCGGTGCAGAGGCGGCTTTTGATGCTCGCGATCCCGATTTAATGGCAAAAATACATGCGCTAACTGGTGGACTGGGTGTTGATATTACCTTGCTGGCTGTTCCTAGTGAGAAAGCTTTCTTTCAAGCACTTGATAGTACCCGCAAAGGTGGCAAAATATTATTTTTCGCGGAATTCCCCGATGAGGTGGAAATTCCCATCAACCCTAATATTCTCTACCGTCGAGAAATTGATTTGATAGGTAGTTATAGCTCATCTTATCGGCTTCAGAATCTATCAGCCGATATTGTATTTAATCAGCGAATTGACGTGCAAGCGTTGATTAGTGATCGCTATCCATTAAAAGATTTATCAGCAGCTGTAGAAGTTGCGATCGCACCCACACCGGATACTTATAAAATCTTAATTTATCCGTAAAAGGGGGATCAGGGGGATCTCTTTAATTTTGAATTTTCAATTTTGAATTTTGAATTGTGATCTCCCCCTGCTCCCTCATCCCCCTATCAGCCTCAAAAAAATGCTTATTACCCTCGTTGCAGTCGCTCTACTAGCTTTCTACGTCGCCTGGAATCTCGGAGCAAACGATGTTGCTAACGCAATGGGAACCTCTGTAGGTTCCAAAGCTGTTACCCTCAAACAGGCACTAATAATTGCTGGGGTATTAGAGTTTACGGGTGCTGTATTGTTTGGGCATGAAGTAACAGAAACCCTAGCGACGAAAATTGCTAATCCCGTCTTATTCGCAGCTACACCCCAAATATTCGTTGTTGGGATGATAACGGTACTAATATCGTGTGGTGTGTGGTTGCAAATTGCCACATCACGTGGTTTACCTGTATCCTCTTCTCATGCAGTTGTTGGTGCGATCGCTGGATTTAGTTGGGTAGCTTTAGGAGTAGGTGCAATTGATTGGTCATCAATTGGCTTGATTACCATTGGCTGGGTTTTAACGCCATTAATTAGTGGTGCGATCGCTGCTTTATTCTACAGTCAAATAAAGCACTGGATTTTAGATCAACCTAATCAAGTAGTGCAATTACAAGAGTGGATTCCCTGGTTAAGTACTGCGCTGCTAGGTATATTCGGCGTAATTGTATTACCATCGCTGACTCAACCGCTAACCAATTTTGTAATTGAGCAAATTGGTTTTACAATCCCTGCTTACGACATCCCACTGTTAACTGGTGCAGTAGCAACAGTTGGACTCACAATCATTAGTTGGCGACAGTTACAACAAACACAAAAAATCTTTCTCACTTCCCAGTCCCCAATCCCCAGCGATGCACTGAGCTTGTCGTTGGCGCAGCCTCTGGTACAGAAGTGTCCCCAATCCCCAATCCCCAATCCCGTAGAAAGATTATTCGGACGATTCCAACTACTAAGTGCTTGCTTCGTCGCCTTTGCTCATGGTTCTAATGATGTGGGAAATGCGATCGCTCCTTTAGCTGCGATCGTTTACATCAATCGCACTGGTAGCGTACCTACAGATGGTATCACCATCCCCATTTGGATTTTAATCCTTGGTGGTGCTGGTATTGTTGGTGGTTTAGCTGTCTGGGGTAAAAAAGTCATCGCCACTATTGGCGAAAACATTATTGCCTTGCAACCTAGTAGTGGATTTTGTGCCGAACTTGCTACTGCTACCACCATCCTCATCGCCTCCCGGCTAGGTTTACCAGTTTCCACCTCTCACGCTCTTGTCGGCGGTGTAGTTGGTATTGGACTAGTGCAAAATATCAAGTCGATTAAGTTTCAAACACTAAAAGGTATTGCCGCCGCATGGCTAATTACAATCCCCGTCAGTGCTGTCCTTAGCGCTGCCATCTTTAGCATCGCCCGGATTTTATTTCTCTAAAAATTATAAATATTTTTCTAACTTTTTTTTCTATTGCATCTACTCAATGTAAAACCTAGACTGCAACAACGCCAAAAAGTGTGCTAAAAAAGTGTGCCAAAAAAGTGTGTATTTGCAGAACTGCTGCTCATTCATTAGAATGTTGTGCAGGGGATAGCGTAACTTTGAATTTCCACAGAAAGATACTTTAATCTCCATTTAGAGATATAAACTGTCACATAAGTTACATTTCAAAGGAATTTACAGTTAATTTTGCAAGTCAGACAATTTTGTAGCTATAACGCACGCATCTGCAAGTCTTTGATAATTACTATTGGCAGCAAAATAATAAATATTTATTTTGAGTGAGATTTCTTTAAAAATAAAAGTCTCATTAGCAAATGGTTGATGTAAATTAAACTGACCAAAAACAACAAAGGTTATACTTCAAGCGACTTACAGCCATAGGGACAATTCAAAATCCAAAAGCTTCGACTGACTTTTACTGAGCTTGTCCTGAGCATAGTCGTAAAGCCTGCGGCATAGCTACGCTTAAGGCGCAGCCTAAGAAGAGAAGGGTGTTGTCGTAAAGCCTGCGGCATATCTACGGTTAGGGCGCAGCCTAAAAAGAGAAGTAGCGTTTTTGCATAGAGCTTGTCGAAATGTCACGCCGAAGTCCAAAATCTCAAATCGAATGACAAAATACTTATCAATGCTGAAGAAAACACTGTGTATTAAGCAGTAAGGCAAATTTGATGCTTTGCCAAGTTGTGTTCAGTATGACAAAATTACGTTGAAATGCGGAAGTGCTGTTAAAATTTTTAATTTATCTGACAATATCTGACAAAATACATGAAATTAGTATGAGCGCCAATAAAGTGTACCGCAAGCAGCTTTATCATCAAGGTGTTAGAGGTTAGAAGCTAATGGGGCGATTCGAGAAGCAACCAGAAAACCCGAGAGTCAGAGGTGAGCTATCCAGAGCAGCAGAAAATGCTCTTTGGGGTGTAGTTGAAGACTTAGAAAATCTTCAGCAGAATGTCCTTAGAGGATTGCAGGAAGACGTAAAGCGGCTTCAATCAGAAAAAAATCGGTTATCTGATGACATTCAAAGCTTGCTAGAAGAAAAAGAGCATTTACAACAAGTGCGCCAAATTACTGAACAGCAAGTGTTAATTCGGCAACTGGCAGAAGTTCTGGCAAAGCATATATCTTCACAACTGCAATCCTCTTTAGCAACTTTAGCTAACCAAACCATAGAGGGCAAGTCTTACGATCAAGCTGCGCTTAAGTCGGCTGAAGTAAGCAGCAATGTAGTAGGTGAAATTAATGAAAAAGTCGAACACATGTTTGACAGCTTGGATGACACCGTTACTATTACCTTTAACTCGCTGCAACAAGAGCTGAAGAACTATCAAAGTAATCTTTCCCAGCAGTTGTCACGGATGTACAGCCAGCAGCAGCAAGGGGAAACGATTTTGGCGGAGTTTGTTAATCGCCTGCATGGAGAACTAGAAAAAACTATAGAAGAAGCTTCACGTAAACCAGCGACAGCAGGTACACCTACTGTTTTACAATTTACCGAGCCAGAAAAAAACAGTTCTTTTGAGACATCCTCGCCACAAGTTGGCGAATTAGTAAGAAATTCCTCTGAGCCAATTTCCCTGATCGCTAATAAATTTTCACCAAGGGAAACGACATCAGAGCCGACTGTTGTTAGAGAAAACGGCGCAAACCCAATTTCTGTCCCCAGCAAAGACTTGTCCCCAAGGGAAACAACATCACAGCCGCCGATTCTTAGAGAAAACGTCGCTAACATAATTTCTATCACTAGTAAAGACTTGTCCCAAAGGGAAACGACATCAGAGCCGACTGTTGTTAGAGAAAACGCTACGAACCCAATTTCTGTCCCTAGTAAAGACTTGTTCCAAAGGGAAACGACATCAGAGCCGACTGTTGTTAAAGAAAACGCTGCGAACCCAATTTCTGTCCCCAGCCAAGACTTATCCCAAACGGAAACTAAATCAGAGCCGAATGCTGCTGTAGTTTCACCACCAAAAGAAAAGGCTGCTGAACCAATTTCTGTTCTCAATCAGGACTTATCAGAAAACGAAACCAAATTAGAACCTCCGACTGTATCTGTACCGCAGCCAGAAGCAATACAACCTTCACGAAGGAGAAACGCTGCTGAATCAATTTCTCTCCTCCGCAGGAACGTATCGCAGAGCAAAGCTAAATCCTCACCGATCGCTCCGTTAGAGCCGCAGCCAAAAGCAAAACTGCCACAATCGCGATCGCGCAATTCCTCCGGCTCATCGTCGCTCCAAATCGGTTTATTCTTGATTATCTTATCGGCAGTGCTATCGTCGCTTTACAACGTAGCCATCAAAGTAATTTTCCACGAAGGTTCCCAGATTTTTGGAGTATTAGATGTAGAGCGCTTGCTGCCGCCGACTTTAGGCAATACTTTCTTAATTTTGACCCTACGGTTTATGGTAGTAGTACCACTGCTGGTTTTGTTATCTCCGATACTACACCCAAGCATGTGGCAAGATTTAGAAAACTTGGCCGCTTCAGTCCGAGGAAATCCCACACCTACAAATGCAGCGACAAAGCAGATTTTGCTGTTGTCAGTTGTGAGTGGCTGCTTTTTGTTTATGTCTCAGGTTCTCATATACATTGCGATCGCTCAAGTCACAACTGGAATGGCGATCGGACTGTTCTTTATTTATCCGATGGTTAGTGGTTTATTGTCGTGGTTTTTGTTTCGTGATCGCCCTACCATATTTCGCATCAGTGCGATCGCCGCGATTTGCTGCGGTGAATTGTTGGTTTTGGGAGGTTCTCCCAACCCAGGTATGGGTAATACTTCAATGGGAAGTAGCGCCGCCATTCTTTCCGGCGTGGCTTTTGCAGCCTACATAATTCTGACGCGGGTTTGTGCTAGCAAACTGCATCCCGTAACTTTTACTTTAATTAACTTCGCCACTATGCTGCTGTTGAGCTTTATCTGCTTGATGCTACCTTTACCAGGCGATTGGAATTTAGCAGTTGACCTCTCTAAGATGTTGGAACTGGTTTTAAGTGCATTTATTTTGGGTGTGTTGACTCTTGCCGGCTATTTGCTAAACAATGTTGGTATTAGTAAACTAGGTGCCTCGCGATCGGCACTCATTGGTGGTACTACCCCAGTTTTAACCGTAATTTTCGCTGGGTTAATCATTCAAGAAAATTTGGATATTGTGCAAATTCTGGGAGTGTTGTTAGTAACCTTTGGCACAGCTGCTTTCAGCTTTGAAACAATGCGAAATCAGGTTAAATCCTCTAGTCCCACGAATTAAATGACGAGTTCAATCAGTTTCGGTGTGGTGGGAAGTAAAGTAGCTCCTATAACTCTGGGCACCAATCCTGACGCGAATACGCTTAGTTACAACTTTTCTAAATCATCTGGACACACAAGATCCCCGGCTTGTTTGAGAAGCCAGGGATCTTCTGTTTTTACCAATAATTTAGTACTGCTGTATGGGTGGAGATAAAACTTAATAGATGAGTAAAAAGTAATTACAATAACTTGACTTGTAATATTCTTTTAGGAATTTAGCCTGATACAGGTAGGTAAACACGTATATATAAGCAGTACGAGTAGTACTGACTCAAGCAATTTAGCACGAGTACTTGCTCAAGGAGGAGATTGGCAAGGAGTTAAGATCATTGCAGCACGTTTAACTAGCAGATGAAGAAGTAGCAGAAATGTTTAGAGTAACCCAGTTTTAAGCATGGTAGACTCAGTAAGTGGGCAAGAATAAATTAAACTATGTTAAGTAATGTAAAATTAACTGAATTGAGTTTTAGCAAGGTCTTCAGACCTTAAAATAAGGCTGGAGGTGCTGACTACAAACCTTGAATTATTCACGCCCATTTACTTATTGTGTTTAGTGAGATGGTATATTTATTTCTGTCGGTCTGTACTAGTGAATTTGGTCTGCGATCGCCCAGACGCCTAGATAAAGAAGTTTATATCGTAGCTTGCTGCGGATTCTCTTCTTTGTTATTTACACAATTAAACCTTCTTAAACATATAAAACAGCGAGGTAAAAATATACTTGAAAGTAGCTGATGAATTAGTTAAATCATGAAACTTTAAAATTCTTTTATGAAAAAAATATCCAAATAATCATTAAATAAAATCTATTATGTTTTAGGATGTATTTGGATTTGTCTAATAACTAATTTTTCGGCTACTAGCAGAATCAATAAATTCTAATAACTATAAACTAATTCAGAGTTAATCGAGGCTTTTTGTGTAAAACTATCAACACAAAAAGATAATTAAGAATCGAATTTAGTAGTACAAAAAAAATATTATCAAACCTTGATTTAGCAAAAATATAAAATTTTAAATAAGCATTATTTATCAGCTTTAAAATGCATAAATTTATTACAAAAAACAAAAATAATGATATGATAAGGAGCGATGTTTAATTTGAAAAAACAACAGGTATTTTTGAAATTGGAATTAATTGCTCTACTTGATGTCTACTATCTTCCTTCAAGCCAACGGCTTATACTGACGAGATATCATTGGAGGTTGTGAACAAGATAATAGTTTGCAATGAGCCGTGTGGCTCAACCTCTGAATGTTTCTACACCTGGGAAGCAATTTCTCTTTAGACCATTCCCAATTATTTATAGTCATTTGTGTGCTAAAAATAATTCACCAAAGCTGAATAAAAGCCATCTTTTCAAGTAAAAGATATCCCAGATGAACCGCGCCAACTAGTTTTTATTCAGAGTCGGTATATTGCCATAATTAGGCAAAAACTGCTTGAAATTGTTGGTCTGGAAAGATGATAAAAATCCTAGAGAACTTAAAAGCTTTGTAGATTACTTGCAATACATTTGACTTTTGGGATTTAAACCGTTGTCAAGCTAGACTTAGTGATGTCTGTAATTTTCTGGTCAGATATACAGACAGTTATAGTAACCATAACTAAATCTGCCTTGATACCACAAAATATGCGAAAACGGTAGTTTGGGCTACCACGGATTTCATAGTTATCGCATACTAATATAGTCTGAAGTGAAAACATCGCTTTCAGCCAGGTGTATACTACCTATTTTCAATCGATTAAAAATGTGTAAACGTGCTATTCAATTGTCTGTAATATGAGTAACGACATAGATCTGATCAAACGTCTTGACCCCAGTGCGATGGATCAGATCATGCTTTATCTGGCTTTTAGTGCCATGCGGACGAGTGGGCACAGGCATGGGGCATTTTTAGATGCAGCCGCAACAGCAGCAAAATGTGCAATTTACATGACCTATCTGGAGCAGGGACAAAACCTGCGGATGACAGGGCATTTGCACCACCTGGAGCCGAAACGGGTAAAAATTATTGTAGAAGAAGTCAGACAGGCTCTAACAGAAGGCAAACTATTAAAAATGCTGGGTTCTCAAGAACCTCGCTATTTAATTCAATTGCCTTATGTCTGGTTAGAAAAGTATCCTTGGCAACCGGGGCGATCGCGCGTTCCTGGCACTAGTCTGACAAGCGAAGAAAAAAGACAAATTGAGCAGAAACTGCCCAGTAACTTACCTGACGCCCAGTTAGTTAGCTCTTTTGAGTTTCTGGATTTGATTGAGTTTTTGCACAGGCGATCGCAAGAAGACTTGCCACCCGAACACCAAATGCCTTTGAGTGAAGCCTTGGGTGAGCATATCAAGCGCCGTCTGCTCTACTCAGGAACGGTAACACGCATTGATTCTCCTTGGGGAATGCCCTTCTATGCTCTTACCCGTCCTTTTTATGCCCCCGCAGACGATCAAGAACGCACTTACATCATGGTAGAAGATACCGCTCGGTATTTCCGCATGATGAAAAATTGGGCAGAACGGCGACGAAATGCCATGCGCTTGCTAGAAGAACTTGATATCCTCCCAGAAAAAATAGAGCAGGCTATGGAAGAATTGGATGAAGTTATCCGTGCCTGGGCAGATAAATACCACCAAGACGGGGGTATTCCAGTAATTTTACAGACAGTTTTTGGCGAAAGAGAAGACTAGCACCGCAGGACAAAAGTTAGCCTTAGAGCGGAAGTCAAAAGTTACCCATGCTTTAATTTTGGGCTTTCTGGCGTAATGAAATGTAGTTTATTTTTACCGGACTGTACTACCAGCGCTACTCCAAATTTAAAAAGCTTAATTTATAAGCTTTTCACTGATTTTTTTCGTTGCTTAATAGTAGGGAGATGGTTAGTCTATTCACATTGTAACACTGTACTAGCAATAGTAGTACAAAAGTCGCAAAATAGCTTGTGACTTTTGTATTGTAAGTGTTTAGTTTGGATAATTTGCAAGTGAGGACAATTATACGACGAAGTCCTGTTTGCCCAGTAAGCTGTTAAGCATTTAAAAGTACCTTGATTCCACAGGGGAGCAGTCCTTGCTCGAAGCAAAGGAGAGGGTTTGCAGCTTTTTTTGACAATGAAAATAGTCCAACTTGTAGGCGTGACAGCTTATATGCAATTTAAATATGGAACAGCTTAACCATCAATTTAAATTTGACAAATTAGTAGGGTGTATATAAAAATATATACCCTACAAATTAACCTGTATTCTTAGTCAATTACAAAGGACTGTAATTAATTCGTCGCGCCGGGTTGCGTTGGAACAATCGGTTGCGTTGGAATAACCGGTTGTGTTGGAACAATCGGTTGTGTTGGAACAATCGGTTGCGTTGGAACACTCGGTTGCGTTGGAAATGGAGTAGTCTCTAAACTCGGACTTGAACCCGCAGGTATTATAGTTGACGGTGTAGACGAAGATGAAGCACCGATAACACTATCATCAGCACTAATACAAGTATCTAATGCCTGTATAGCGGGAAAGTCGATTTGACTACGCAAGCCAACCACACACTGCCCAAAGCGCACGGGCAACAAACTACGTCCACAGTAATCTAGAACTGCCGGATTAACTGCTTCCTTGGTACTTAAGCTGACGCCAACTACACAGGTAGCTAACTCCTCAGGACGCCGGGCCCTCCCACAAGTAGAAAGCGCATCTATCGCAGCAATTTGGGTTTCCTTCTCAATTTTAACCACACAAGCAGCCAAATCTCTGGGACGTAGTGCTGCTGAACAACCTTGTGATGCCGCTTGTGCCGTTACACCCACTTTTAGGAGGCGACCCGCACAGACACTATAATCATTGTTGTAGGAAGCAGCGATCGCTGTATTGGGTAAGATCGTTGCTAAACATCCAGCTATAGCCAAAACTGGTACTGTTAAAATCCTGGAGGTGGAACTGGCTTGTTTGTTCTTACCTCTATTAACCGCTTTATTGCTCATTGACGTTGCCATTCTCCAAACACCCAAAGTTATGCTAACTCAAATATCTTAAAAATCCTCTGTAATTAAAGAATTTCGGCGGTAGCAAGGTATAGACATAATTAATTATGCCGGAAATTGTGTTAATATAACTGTTTGAAAGATAAGTAGGCAACGTAAAAAGTATTTCAGAGTAAAAATACTGCGTAAACCAATCTGATGATTGAGTAGCCTACGAAACTAAATAAACACAAAAAACTTATTGGCAGGAGTACGGCGGGGCACGTCGGAATTCAAGCTTGGAAGCTAGTCTGTCGGCTCTACCGACTTAAAGCAACTGGCGCAAAAGTTGATGCCTCTACATTGGTAGGATACGTCATACCAAGGCAAGCAGCCTCACAAAACCAAGAATCCTCTGATTTTTGATCAGGGCAATGTCAAAATTGAATGTTTGGGTAAAGTTTAAACAGGATTAGATTAAGGAAACTCATGTCCCGATATAGAGGGCCACGCCTCAGAATTGTACGCCGCTTGGGCGATTTACCAGGATTAACTCGTAAAAGCGCCAGACGCGCTTATCCGCCTGGTCAGCATGGTCAGAACCGTAAAAAACGCTCTGAGTATGCTATCCGTTTAGAAGAAAAGCAAAAGCTCCGCTTCAATTACGGTTTGACTGAAAAGCAATTGCTGCGCTATGTGCGGAAAGCCAGACGTGTTACTGGTTCTACCGGACAAGTGCTGCTGCAATTGCTAGAAATGCGCTTGGATAATACCGTTTTCCGCTTGGGTATAGCTCCGACTATCCCAGCAGCTCGTCAACTGGTAAATCACGGTCACGTAACTATTAACGGTCGTGTGGTTAATATTGCTAGCTATCAATGTCGTCCTGGTGAAGAAATTGCCGTCAGGGATCGGGCACAATCACGGAAGTTGGTAGAAGCTAACTTGCAATATCCCGGCTTGGCAAACCTCCCCAGTCATTTGGAGTTTGATAAAAATAAGTTGGTTGGTAAAGTCAACGGCGTAGTTGAGCGGGAATGGGTGGCACTACAAGTTAACGAACTACTTGTGGTGGAATACTACTCACGACAAGCGTAATAGTCATTTATTTGTCCTTAGTTATTTACAAAGGGCAACCCCCAAAGTGTGAGTAAACGAAACCTCTGCTCACACTTTTTAATTGAGAATAATTAGTATGGGGGTCTGTGTTCAAGCACACCCCTTATTTTCCTTTGAGGTCGGCTATTCAGTGTGAAGATGTCACTGTAGAACCATCTATCGGGACTTAAACATTTTTTCTGGAGAAACAAGCCTCAAACCCATGCAGGGTAACGGAAATATACCAAATGCTCAAAATAAGCCCAAACCCAGATATATCAAGAAAATAAGCCTAACGATGTCAAAGTCTTTCTGTATATAGATTTGAGGCTCTTTTTTGGGTATTTTTTGTCTAAGCCCCACTAGCCATGATTAAAAAGTCCAGTAATAAAGCTCCAATGGGCTTCCTACGAAAAATGATTCAATTTAAAGCGATCGCTCAAATTATTTCTTTATTTTTAGTGCTTGCTGACTCAATTGCATTACAATATCTTGGGACAATGGCTCGATAACAACCATCAGTAGGCAGAGATTTAATAAAAGCTATTACCTCTTTTGTCCAAAGTCCAAATTTTTAGCAAGAATCTTTTTTACTAATTCTCAATCAATCCTAGCGTAGGCGTAGCCCGCAATTCGGCTGCGCTCAGTGACCACCGCAGGCATCGCTCCTCACCCTGTCGAGTTGAGCAAATCCATAATTTGACACCCCATACAGGAAGAGAGTTTCAGCCTTTGATTCAGGATGACCAATGACTATCCGCCAATTTGCGACATCGTGCGGGTGTATACACCCTTATTACCAGAATCACGCCCTTTAAAGTTAATTTCTGGCTTGATTGCTAGTAAACGCCTCACTTGCTCTTGTAGTTGAGCAGTACTAGTGCCAGAACGCAAAGCAGTTTTCAAGTCAAGTTGACCTGTTTCATTCAATAAACACGGACGCAGCCAACCATCAGCACTCAGGCGCATCCGGTTACAACGATCGCAAAAACATTCTGACATTTGACTAATAAATCCCAGTGTCCCCTTCGCACCGGGAATTTGAAAGATATCAGCAGGGCCAGCACCACGAACTTGTGATTCTGTCAAGCTCCAGCGATTGCGGATAGACTCTCGTAACTCGGCTGAAGATACCCAACCGCGATCGCCAAATAAATGCATATTACCAATGGGCATAAATTCAATAAATCGAATGTGCCACTGTTTGTCAATTGTCAGGGCGGCTAAATCTAGAATTTCGTGGTCATTAACGCCAGGAATCACTACCACATTCAGCTTCAGGGGGTCGAATCCAACTTGATAGGCAGCTTGAATCCCATGCCAAACTTGTTGCCAACGAGAACGTCCCTGATTACCAATAATTCGATCAAAAATGTCGGAATCGAGAGAGTCCAGACTAATATTAATTCGTCGCAGACCAGCATTGTAGAGGTTTTGTGCCATCGGAGCTAGCAAAAAACCGTTGGTGGTCATTGAGAGGTCTTGAGTTTGGGGGAGAGTTGCGATCGCCCTTACCAAATCCACCACACGCGGACGCAATAAGGGTTCACCCCCAGTCAACCGAAATCGGGTAAAGCCTACTGGAATAAATACCTCTTTAATTAAGGTGAGCAATTCCTCATCAGTTAACAGCTGTTGCTTGAGAATATAATCCAGTTCTACTCCCTCTGGCATACAGTACTGACAACGAAAATTGCAGCGATCAATTAAGCTAATGCGGAGGTAGTCTACCTGGTTCATCATTTTATTTTTATTGTCTCTGATTAATTAAAGACTTTACAAAGGTGGTTTACCCCTTCCTACTATCTTTGTTGTAACTCAAAATACCGTACTCCCCCTTAAGTGAGAGTCCACAGATTATGGCATAATAAGCCGATCGCATCCACTAGTTAGTCATCAATCGTGCAAGACACCGACTCCATCAACAACCTTGCTGCTGCTTTACTACAGCCAGCAGATATTAGCTTTGAACTGCCCGATCCAGAAGATGAACAGATTCTAGAGTCAGATTTTCAACAGCAGCTAGAAGTAGCTTGGCAGGTATGCGATCGCTTTGATTTGCAAACTGAAATCTGGCGGGGGCGAATTTTACGGGCGATCCGCGACAGAGAGAAAGTCGGTGGTGACGGACGCGGTACTGGCTTTCTGCGATGGCTAAAAGAACGGGAAATCAGCAAAAGTCAAGCATACTCCTGGATTCAACTGGCAAATAGTGCCGATACTCTTATCGAAGACGGTAAACTTGATCCCGGAACTGTGAACAACTTTAGCAAACGGGCTTTTGTTGAAACCTCCAAAGCAGTACCCGAAGTCCAACAAATGGTGAGTGAAGCTGCACAAAAAGGCGATCGCATCACCAGGCGGGAAGTGCGCCAACTCAATGATGAATGGACAGCCATGTCCTCAGATTTATTACCCGAAGCAGTCAAAGAAAAAGCAGCAGATAACACCCTTCCCCCGCGCTACATTGCCCCACTAGTGAAGGAAATGGAAAAACTGCCAGAATCGCACCAAAAGTTTATCCAAAAGGAAATTGCTGCTAATCCTGATGTGGATACCCTGAAACAGGTAACTAATGAAGCGCGTAACTTGGCCAAATATCTCAAAGGTGCGGCTCAAGTTCAGGCGCTGACGCAGGAAAATATTGATATTGAAACAGCCTTAGAAGAAGCACAAAGAGTCGGCTGTTTGAGCATTGCTGCTGATTTGGTAAATCAAGCATCGCAAATTGAACAAACGATCGCTAAATTGTACATGACTTGGAAACGAATCGGTAATTTAGCAGATCGATTATATGTAGATACAGGTGCAAGTACACCCAACTTGCGATCCCTCCTCACTTGCTTGGAACCTCTGGGTGGTGAAATCATGGAATTGCAATTAAGTGGTGCGACTGAACACACTGTACGTCTGCAAATTCAAGAGACGAGTTAAAACAACGTGAGTTTGACGGCGATCACAAAAGCAAAAAGTTTGTCATGAAAGTGGTTATACAGGGGCAAATGTTCAGGAACGCCCCAAAAATGCAGAGAAAGAAGCGTGTTTGACAATACAAGATATAGACAAGTTCTGTAAGGCATTGGATTGTCAACCTGGGGAGCTTTTGGAATATGTACCCAATGATGACGATGGTGAGGTAGTTTCTAGCGTCGAAGTGGCGTGATTTCAGGATGTTGGAAGTTTTAATCGCATTCATTAAAAATTAGGGGATAACCTCAGTTCGGGATAAGCTGAGACATTGATTATATGGTTGGCTAAAACCCAATTTATTTGTAGAAATAGCAGGGGAAATCGCCTTTATCCAAACTGACGTTATTGAGCTGACATTTAGCAGTAATTAATGTTACTACCTAAATAGGTGTACTAGCCAAAGTTATTTATTACCCCAAAATGCCCTTTCTACAAGACTTCACTGATAACCTAGTTTTAGTCTCTTGTGCCAAGCCTGTTGGCAAAGATTTTGAAAGGCAAAAAGTAACCCTCAAGGACGTTGAAACGTTTCTGCGCCACTTAAAATTGATAATTCCCTATTTCTGTCAGCATCCACAAGGCATCATTGAAGAACTGGAGAATTTGAAAGAAGATGGATTAAAGTCCGTTATTAAAGACCTTCACCAAATGACTGAAGGTCAGGTTAAAACGTGGAATGGTACTATTGGTGAAGCAATTGCCTCTTCTTATATATTAGGTTGCACAGGTTATCAAATTCCCGTTTTTAAGCTCCGCTTTTCCCCTAACAGAAAAATGCCAATGCATGGGGATGATGTACTTGGATTGAAGTTTAATGCGGATGGAATACCGAAAGCATTACTGGTTGGAGAATTTAAAAATTACGGTAGTAATCCAAAGCAAGCTGTTAAGGATGCCAGTGCTGGTTTGTTTAAAGTTCAGGAAGGCTCAGTTACGCTTTTGGATTTCATTATCAATGTTCTCAGAACGGCAGGACGATATAACGAAGCAAAACTTGTTAAGCGATTTAATGATCCTTACACGTACTCATACTACACAGAATACCTTGCTGTTATTGTGACTCAAGAAGAAAAGTGGAAAGATAAATATTTTGACGATGTTATCGAAGGTATTACAATTCCTTTAACTGTCAACGCGTTTCTCATTCCCAACTGGATAGCGTATCAGAAAGAATTAGTATCCAGTCAAAATAAAGAACCCTCAAAACTGTCGCTTCCTTCTGTAAATATAGATGAATTAATAGAAGTTAAGAAGTTACTGAGTAACTCTGATTTCAAAAGCGAACACAATCAATTAGCATCAGATGCTTTAACAGTCGAACTAAAAAATGAACAAAGAAGGTTTATTTCCTATAGATATGACCCTCGTAAATTAGAAAAAGCAGCTAATTTTCTAGCACTAACAGGCTATAACTTGTTGACAGACGGTTCCCAAGAAGCAGAACAAGTACTCAAAGAATCTGCCGTTATTCATGAGAGATTGGCGATTCTAAGACTTGAAGATGGTCAAGCTTCTATTGCTGTAGAAAATCTTGTTACAAGTGCATTATTGTATAGTATTGCAGGGTATAACGCAAATGCCAAAGTCTTAGTATCAAAAATTATGCATCAGCAAGATATTAAAGATGCCTTGCTTTCAAATACCCCAAGAATTTTACTGATCCATTTGCTGACTGGTGAAATCAGTCAATTACAAGATGCCTTGGCACAATTCTTTTTCAACTTCGCTCAGAAGGAATTAGAGCCAAATAATTATCCACACGAAGAAGAAGAATGGATGGATTTGGTGTCTACTAAAATCGCCGATATTGGTGACTGGTTAACAGCAAAAGCCTTCGCAAATCTTACTCAATACCTGCGTACAGGTAATGAAGCACTTCAAGCAGAAATCCTCAAACTGACAATAGCGGCAGGCAGACAATATGCAACAGTCTGTGATTATCGCTCCTACGTTCTGCTCAACTCTATTGGCAAATATTTACAAAGTTTAATCGAGCATTCAACACAAAAGCTTGTTAGTGCTTATGTTGATGATATGAACGACGAATGGAAGCTTTACCTGCGCTTTCTGTCCACACTTGGTAAGTTTCCTATGATGTCAATGTGGAAATCACAGCAGAAAGCTTTGCAGGAGGGTTTACTAGAGGATAAATCTCTCGTTATTGCTATGCCAACAAGTGCAGGTAAGACTAAAACGGTTGAACTGGCAATTTACCATTCCTTGAAGGATAAGCCGGATAAAGTTTGTGCTTACGTTGTTCCGACAAGAGCTTTGGCGTATGAGGTAGAAAGTAGCTTATCGATAAGCTTATCCCGTGTTAATATAAATGTTTCTATCCTCTATGGCGGGTATGATTTTAGCCAATTGGAAGAGGATATTCTAAAAGATAACCAGGTGTTTGTTTTAACTCCTGAAAAATTAGATTTGCTCACCTGGAACAGCGAAGAGTTTAAAAGTAAGCTCGCACTTCTTATCATTGATGAAGCCCATGATTCAGCTGCTGCAAATCCTAGAAGTCTTAGACAGGAATTAATCTACTCAAGATTACTGGCTATTGCAGAAAAAAATCACGTTAGAGTAATTGGAATTTCAGCGGTTATTAACAATGCTGGTGATTTTGCTAAATGGCTCTCTGGAAACGAAAAGAATGTTGTCAAAATAGATTGGAGACCAACAAAACAACGATTGGGCTTCTTTGAATGGAGTCAAACTACAAGAGCAAAAGTTTGTTATTTGCCTCAAATGGGAGATTATCCATCTGATAACTTCTTCGTGCTATTGCCTTTCTTAAAATCAGGATGCAGTATAAAGAAGCCAAATGGCAAATTTCATCAGCAAAGTGTTGTTGTTGCAGCGCATTTGGCTATATATTATACGCAAACTGGCTCTACCTTAGTTTTTACAACAACCAAACCAATTGTTGAAACTATTACTGAGTGTTTAATCTCGCTTTTGCAAAAGCAGCCTTTAGCAGTTTCACCAGAAATACAACAAATTGTAAATGAATGTACTGAACTGCTTGGCTCTGAGCATTTACTTGTAAAAGCTGTTACTCTCGGATTTTGCTATCACCATGCCGAACTCCCTAATGTTGTTAGGCGGCGTATCGAGAATGCAGTGCGCGATAACATCATTCCACTCATTGTTTCTACAACCACGTTGTCACAAGGCGTTAATCTTCCAATCAAGAATGTAATTGTGCATTCTTTGTCAATGCACAATAAGATTAGCATGGCTCAGTATGCCAATGCTGTCGGGCGTGCAGGTCGGGCAGGCTCTGAGACAGAAGGACATATTATCTTTTGTGACAAGAAAGATTTAGAACTGGTTGAGCAGGAAGCGCCAACAGAAGTATCAGAAAGTTTTATTGTTTCGGGTATAAGGCATTTAGCACAGTCTAGGTTATTCTCGCTTGAGACCACTGAGGATTTTCTCTTACTGTGGGCATTGGCTTCAACAAGCCAGTTCAGACAGGCTGGTAATGAATATGAAAATTGGACACAGCAAAAGAAAACTTTAGCAAGCAAGAAGCAGAGAGAAATTTTATCTTATTTAGATTCGCAACTTCTAGCATGGATTCTAGAATCCTGTCTTGATGAAGTTGATGAGGAAAAAATTGAATTCATTTTTAAGAAGCTGCTGTGTCATGTGCAGTCTCTAAATATAGAGGATGTATTGTTTGCATTTAAGACTGCACTGAAAACAAGAGCAATTTTGCTCAAAGATGAAGTAAAAGATATTCAACAGCGTAAGTTATTTAACCTGACAGGATTAAGCGTAGTTAGTAATCAAGTGATAACAGCTTATGCACAAAAACTGGTGGGATAAATTGATAGCTATACAGATGTAAATGACTTGCCTATCACTTTTTGGCAGGATTCTTATGATGTATTTAAAAAACTCCCAGAACTAACAGAAAGTTTAAATCGTGACAGCATTGATCCACTCATAGGATGGCTTCAGGGTAAAGAATATAAAGAATTAGCCGATTTATATTTCGATGGTAAAACAGAAATTGTTGTCAAAAAACTGGAGAAAGTGACTCATGCTTTTTCTTGGGGATTTAACTCACTTATCAGGCATCTTACTTTTTACCTGAATCGTCAAAAAACACCTAAAGTTTTCAATAACCTAACCTCATTTGTAACTCATGGTGTGTCAACTACAGCAGCAGTCTATGCAATGAGTTTAGGCGTATATGACCGCCAGTTTGCTATTAGTATAAGCAAAGCTTATCAAATGATTCATCCTGAAACAGAATATTCAACTTTTAAGGAATGGCTGTTCAATCTAGACTTCGGACAATGGGTTGAAGTTCTTCAAGTGCATACGGGAAGTAGTCGAAAAATAGAAGAGTGTTTTGATAATATCCAAAATAAACAGCAAACACTACAATCTAACCAGAAAACTTTTGATTGTACATTTATTGATGTTGACAACTCTCTAAATATGGATGACTCAATTGAGCTAGACGAACTGCTTATTATTGAGTTTGATGACCATTTGTGGATTACAACCTATGATTATCAAAAATATTGGCAGTTGTCTGGAGTAAACATTGATAAACTCAAGCAGTTCAATAGACAGATGCAAGATATAATTGTGCAACAAATTGATTTCCAATAGTCAACAGCCAAAATTTCAGTACATTAACGGTGTTTAATTGTAGCGATCTGCCCAACTAAGCTGCTCTGTCCTGTGAATACAAATACTGCTGAAACCCGATAAATACTTCACTGATATTCGTAACGCTTCCTAGTTCTTCAACGGCATCACGAACAGTATGATATTTCAACTCTAACAGTTGAGGTAATTTAGTGCGATCAAGTTCTCCTACCCCAGCTTTGATGTATTGCTCCAGTACAAAATTGAGAAATTCTTGCTGTTTGCCGAGATATTGCCAGAAGATTAAGGACTTGTGAGCTAGGACACGCTCTCGGCGGCTAATGGGTGGAGAGGCATAGGCGATATAAGCTAGGACATCATATAGATCGCTTTTCTCGGCATCAATTAGGCGGCTAATTTCTGTGAGTTGTTCTTCCCCGTAGCTTTTCTCTGCCAGCCCTTCTAATAAAGCTCTACGGGTGTCAGGGCGACTCCAGATTGCTCTTAATTCGTTTTCATCAATAGTTCAGGAATTTCACCAAACAGACGTTGCACAAATTCTGTAGCGCTCATGGGTTTACCGTCTGGACTCCAAAAGGTGGTAGACATCTGATGCTGAAAGAAACGTTCTTTGCCATCAGCGAGTTTGATTTTGATTTTTTGAGGGCGGCGTTCTTCTGGTGTTTCCACGCTACCTTTGTTAGTGTCTTTTATGAAACCTTTGGTTGTATCTGTACCTCCAGGCTTTTTGATTACTACAGGTTCTTGGGGTTCGCCATCCCATTCAGGATCGTTGAAGTGTTCGTAAGCTTTGACAAAATCATAAATAGTGAAGTAGTCTTTCCCCTCAAATAGGCGAGTGACCGCGACCAATTATTTGCTTAAATTCAATCATCGAGTTGATGGGACGCATCAGCACAATGTTACGAACGTTTCGGGCATCAACCCCAGTGGAAAGCTTTTGAGAAGTGGTGAGAATGGTGGGAATAGTTTTCTCGTTGTCTTGAAAGGTGCTGAGGTGCTGTTCGCCTAGTTTCCCATCATCAGCGGTAACGCGGACACAGTAATTAGGGTTACTGCTAATCTTCATTTGGTTGATTAAATCCCGCACAGCTAAAGCGTGGGGTTGGTTGGCGCAAAACACCAAAGTTTTTTGATTCTGGTCAATTTCTTCCATGAACAGTTGCACTCGGTAACGTTCGCGCTCTGCAATTTCAATGATGCGGTTGAAGTCGGCTTCAGTGTAGGTTCTGCCTTCGTCTACCGCACCTTCGATTAATTCATCTTCGGTGGTGTAAATATATTCATCTAGGGTAGTTTCGATTTGCCTGACTTTAAAGGGAGTAAGAAACCCGTCGTTAATGCCGTCTTTGAGGGCGTACTTATAAACTGGCTCACCGAAGTAGGCGTAAGTGTCTGCGTTGTTTTCTCGTTTGGGAGTAGCAGTGAGTCCCAGTTGTACTGCTGGGGAAAAGTATTCTAAAATGCCCCGCCATGTGCTTTCGTCACTGGCTCCGCCTCGGTGACATTCATCAATGATGATGAAGTCAAAGAAGTTGGGGGGATAGTCGCTGAATTTGGGCGTAGGATTGCCAGCCTCGTCCCGTCCAGTCATAAAAGTCTGGAAAATCGTAAAAAAGATACTGCCATTTTTGGGAACTCGACCACGTTTTTTGATAGCTTCAGGGTCGATGCGGACAAGAGCATCATCGGGGAAGGCAGAGAAAGAGTTATAGGCTTGATTGGTTAAGATATTGCGAATCCAGTTTTTTTGCCAACAGGATCGCAGCTAGGTTTGTGATTGTCCAACCATGTGCTGTTGGTTTAATTAACTGTTGGCTCTGCAATCTTTCTAGGACAGCATCGCGGGTAGTTGGATAGGGAATTTTTAGCAGTTCAAAGTATGTTTGGCTATCTAGGAGGGCGATTACATCGTCCGGGCTAGCGTCACATCGAGCAGGTTGGCAAAACCAATCTTGTTGGTCTTCTGCAAAAATTTTCTTGAGTACATCTGGTGTCATCGGGCGTAAATCTTCACCAGATCGCATCAAGTATGCACCATCAAAGGTATATGCTTGTCCTAAAGGACGAGGTGGTATTTCAAAGACTAACACTCGACCATTGGGATGGGCTAATTCTGTTACGTCTACGCGGAATCCGAGTTTTTCTACAATACGGGATTTAATTTCATTCAGGGAAGTCTGTGATGGAAAAGCTTGGGAACCTACAATTTGACATTGCATAGTTTGTGAAATTTCGACTCATTAGAAGATGGAATAAGAAATCTCGGTTTAGTTGTCCATTATTAGGTAGTAATGGATAAACATCTGCACTACAAAGCCCACTAAATTCTGGTCTACAAGATTTCATCAAGTAAGGGCGAATTTTACTATACAGAACCATAGTTTCATCAAACAGAAATTTTCCAGATTTCAGTTGTTCTTCTCTTGCAGTTTTAACCTCTATTAGTTCGCCAGTCATGGAAATCATATTACCTGCACCAACGTGGGGTAGATCAAGGAAATCTGGTTGGCGAGGATCAACGAGTTTAGATGTGATGCTGCAAATATCCTCTAACTTCTTTTCTTCCCATCCGTCGGCTTTCTGGGTAAAGATGGCGTTTAGATAGCTTTCAAATAGTTCGCGGGAGTTGGCGAGGTTTTTTTCGGTGTTTGCGATCGCTCTATCAATCCCCTCAAACGTCTCATCCAAAATCGCCACAATCCGCTTTTGTTCAGTGATACAAGGAACAAGAATTTTGTTAGCCAATATCCTGTTAGGAGCAGTATGCCGAACCATTGTCCCTGTAGCTGTTTCTTTAATTTTGTCGGCAAAAAATCTTGTGCGCAAGAAGTAATAAAGGAACAAGCACCATCGTAAATGCGATCGCCAATCTTCGGCTTCACCACCCGAATCATTGCGCGAATCAACGGACGCGGTGTGTAATATTCCCCACCATTACTTCCTTGAGCATTTCTTGGAAATAATCGTTTTTAGTCTTTCCCTCCTTTTTGTCGTATATTCTCTAATTTATTGGTACTGAATTCCCATGCACATCACTGTAATACAGCGTGATTAAATTTATTCCTTTGATGCTCTTATGATGTTTCCCGGACCAAAAATAACTGATTAATTCTGCATTGTTTGGGTCAATAGACAATTTTTCTACTACTGTATCATCAACATTTAAAATCCCCCCTACTATATTTATGATTTCCTTGACTGTATCGAATAAATCTTTCGGTTCGTATCTCTCTCTAAGCAAGAATCTGTTCACACTCTCATGTGACAGGTTTTCTAATATCTCTGCTAATCTACTACATCCCCCATGTTTTGGTTCTGATAGCAGAAACAGGGTGTAGTGTTCCAGATTGCATTGTGCTGTCGAGGGTTTGCTAATTTCTCTGATTATCTGACTATCTGCTAAGTAGATGATACTTTTGATCAATCCACTTTTTTACTACTTTGTCAATGCGTAAGTCCTAAGTGCCTAAAATATTAAAATAATCTTTTTCATCTAAGATTCGTGGGGCGCTATCTATTAGAGAATTAATAATTTTTTGAGTGGCAAATAACTCCTCTTCAGTCTTGATATGACGAAGCAAAAATGCTTTCATTAGCTTAATGTAGGTAGGTCGTTTATTTAAACCAAGGGTCATTTTTTATTTGTCAGTATCGTACTTATACCATTTAAAGCAATGTATGAGTAATGATTCTAGAATTCCCTGCTTTCCTGAATTAATGAGGGATAGCGATTTTAATTTACTAGATAAGTGTCAATATAGGCTTATATGGAAGCGAAAAAATCAAGTACAACGAATTAACGATGACAGAAGCTAAAAACGTAATAGGTGGAAATTTAGAAGTCTGCTGCACTTCTCCCATAACTGGGTTTTACCGCGACGGTTTTTGTCGCACCGGTGGTCAGGATTTCGGGTCGCACGTCGTATGTGCCGAAGTGACATCAGAATTTCTGGAGTTCACCAAATCCCAAGGGAACGACCTGAGTACACCTGTCCCTGATTTTAATTTTCCTGGACTAAAGCCTGGCGATCGCTGGTGTTTATGTGCTTCTCGCTGGCAAGAAGCTCTTGATGCTGGCGTTGCTCCACCCGTGATCCTCTCTGCAACCCATGCTAGAGCTTTGGAAATGGTTTCTTTAGACGAATTGAAAAAACATGCTTTAACTTAGTCTTGATTGGGCATAGGGCATTGAGGCTGAGTTATTCTGTCCTCTTGTCCCCCCACTCCCCATTCCCCAATTCCAAATCAACCCACTGGAACTTCCACAGGTAGCTTTAATACATCGGCAACCATAGCAATCAATTTATTGGGGTCAATTGGCTTAGATAAATGCTGCTGAAACCCTGCTCTTAGCGCTTCTAGGCGGTCTTCCTCTCGCGTGTACGCTGTTAAAGCGATCGCTGGGATACGTCCGCCTTTTTCTGGTTCTAAAGAGCGCAGTTTCCGAATCAGCGTATAGCCATCTTGCTCTGACATGCCGATGTCGCTAATCAAAATATCTGGTTTTGCTTGTTCAAGTACTGTTAACGCTTCATCAACTGATGCTACCGCAGTGGCAAACGCCCCATATTCCTCAAACATAAAACTGAGAAAGTTACGGGTGTCTGCTTCATCATCTACAACTAAAACTCTTAATCCAACCAGGGGTGTCGATGCTACAGAGGAAGAAATTTCTCCTGTAGCTTCTCTACTCCCCCTACTAGCTTTATTGTCTTGTAGGAGTGGTAGCCTTACAGTAAAGGTTGCTCCTTGTCCAGTGCCTAAACTTTCCGCAACTATTGTACCCTTGTGCAGGTCTACTAAATGACGAACGATCGCTAGTCCTAATCCTAGTCCATTGTGTGATCGGGTTGTGGTGCTGTCTGCTTGCCGGAAACGCTCAAATACTTTGGGCAAAAACTCAGAACTGATGCCAATCCCTGTATCGATAACTTGAATTTGGGCGTATTTGTGAGTTGTTTGTTGTTCTTCACCACAGACTACTGAGAGATTCACATCTACCCTGCCACCCTTCTGGGTAAACTTAATGGCATTAGTTAGTAGGTTCCAGACGACTTGCTGTAAACGAGCTGGATCGCCATAAACTGACCCGACCGAAGTATCCAAAACAGTATTTAATTTTATCTCTTTTGGTTCTGCTAGGGGACGCACTGCCTCTAAGGCTGCCTCCGTTACTGTGAGCAGATTTACCGCAGATACATTTAACCGCAACTGACCACGGATAATCCGGGATACGTCTAAGATATCTTCTATTAGTTGCATCTGAGATATGGCGTTGCGTTCAATGGCTTCGAGGGCGCGGGAAGTGGCTTTTTCGTCAAGTTTCTTAGAGCGGAGAATTTTTGACCAGCCCAGCATTGAGGTTAGGGGTGTGCGGAGTTCGTGGGAGAGAACGGCGAGAAACTCATCTTTCATCCGATTTGCTGCTTCTGCTTCGACTCTTGCTGTCTGTTCTCGAATCACTTGGGCGCGGACTTCTTCTGCTTGTTTGCGTTCAGTAATATCTTCGAGAGTACCTACATATCCCAGCAATTCTCCTTGACCGGAAAGCATGGGTGATGAGCGAACTTGAACCCAACGGACGATGCCATGAGCAGTTTGAAAGCGAAACTCTTCTGAGTAATCACGACCTTCACAAATGTAGTTAGACCAACTGGCGATTGCTCGTTCTCTATCTTCTGGATGAACAGATTCTAACCATTTTTTTTGTAAACTCTCTGCCGCTTTCAAGCCACAAATTATCTGATAACGAGGATTAGTATATCGACATCCTCCTTCAGTATCAATTTCAAAAATACCAACGGGTGAACAGGTACTTAGCGATCGCAATCGTTCTTCGCTTTGCCTGAGTTCTGCATTGACAGTTACCAGTTGCGCTGCTTGTTGCTTGACGGCTTCTGTTTTCTTAAATAATTCTACAAATACTGTTACCTTAGAAGTCAAAATATTGGGATCTAATGGTTTGAGTAAATAATCAACTGCACCCAAGGCATAACCTTTAAACAACATTTGGTCGCTGGTGCTAAAGGCAGTGAGAAAGATTATTGGAGTGTGACGCGATCGCCCTCGATTGCGAATCAAAGTTGCAGTTTCAAAGCCATCCATCCCTGGCATTTGCACATCTAGCAAAATCACTGCAAAGTCTTGATGTAGCAGACACCTCAAAGCTTCTTCGCCAGAAGTAGCTCTTACCAGATTCTCTCCAAGTTTTTCTAGAATTGCTTCTAGTGCTAGCAAATTTTCTAGTTTATCATCCACTAGGAGGATGTTTACTTTGGGTTCCATCTGCATGGGTTTATTTCCGTAATTAATCACAAAGCTTGACCATTTGGGAAGCAATGTTTGAGAGTGTCAAAATCCAGTCTACTGCAACAGCAGAAATTGCTGCTTCTGGCATAACATCGCTCTGAGCTGTGGCAGGTTCTTGTACGATAGTAAGTCCTCCCCGCGCTTTTATTTTCTTTAGACCTTGCATACCATCTTGGTTTGCTCCTGTCAATATTACACCAATAACTTCCTCACTGTAGACATCGGCTGCTGACTCAAATAGCACATCGATAGATGGTCTGGCATAAGAAACAGGCTCATCAGTCGAAAGAGCAAAATGACCTGCTTCAACCAACAAGTGATAATCTGCTGGAGCTATGTAGATATGTCCTGGTAGTATTTCGTCTTTGTCTTCCACTTCACGAATCGGCAATGAAGTATATTCTTGTAATAACTCCTGAAGTGTGTTGTTAGACTCCTTATGACGGTGTTGCACGATCGCGATCGGCACTAGAAAGTCTGCTGGTAAATTACCAAGGAGAATTTTTAAGGCTGATAATCCACCCAAAGAAGTACCAATTACCACAATTTTAAACGCCACTTATTTAGTCCTCACATCTATAGAATGTGGGTTTGAATCTTAGTGTGACTTAATGCTTTATAAAAACCTTTCTGCATTCTCCAGTTCCACCACAGCTACTAACTTACCTTGATTTGCTTCTATCCCAACTCTTGAATAGTATATAATTTTGTCAGTTATATTACAATTAAAAATTTTCTGATTGTGAAATACTTTACAGACAAATATTATATTTAGAGGTTTTTCAAAACTTACTTAATGCTAAAAACGCTACATTATAAAAATGTTTTTTTGATAATTGCTAACTTTTAAAATTTTAATTATTATTGTTTTGACAATTCATAAAAATTTACTTAAGCTAAAAGATAGGTTAAGCAAATCAACAAACTACAGCAATTTGGTTTAGCTATATCAAAAATTGCTGTTACAGACTATTGGTATGAGGAAATTAATCACAACCGTAAGAATTCAGAATAGTTAAAAAATCAGGAGAGCATTTGATGAATAAATATACCAATTATTCTAGATTCCTGAGAAATTTTGACTCCTGACTGGAGCTTCGGAATCTTCAGCTTTGCTCCTGGGTGCTGAATTCTTATTCGCAACCAAGGTCATTCTCTAAAGGCAGGTTTACTAAATTTGTCTACAAAAAGCTAAGACATGATTAAGCGTATTACACCGGGCACATATTGAACAGATTCCGGTCAATTATGGATAGATACTTATAGTGATTTTAGTGAGTATCTATCAATCATGGAAGTTTGACTAACGATTTTGGATTAAGGTCTTCTGGTTTATATCTTGTTAGGGACCGGATAATTCTAAAATCCAAAATTGGGCAATCCAAAATTGATTGACCACAGTGCAGTATATATGTCCAGGAGAATACAATGCTTGAGTATTTTACATCTTTGAACGACCACAATTTGCCCTATCCAGATACGGTTCATCCCATCGTTGTCCACTTCGTAATTGCGATGGTATTGTTTTCCTTTTTCTGTGATGTAGTTGGCTATTTTACTGGTAAATCCAGTCTTTTTGAGGTGAGTTGGTGGAACATGTTAGTAGCCACGATCGCCATCTTCGTTGCGATTATTTTTGGTCAGTTTGAAGCGGGATTAGCACAGCCTTACAGCCTAGCGAAATCAGTACTAAATTTGCATACGCTAATTGGTTGGTCGCTTTCGGGAATCATCACAGCAATTACAGCTTGGCGCTATGTAATTCGTGCCCGCAACCCGCAAAAAGTATCAATTTATTATTTGGGAGCTGGACTAGTTTTAACCTTGATAGTTGGCTTGCAAATATATCTCGGAGATGAACTTGTTTGGGTGTATGGATTGCATACAGTACCAGTTGTGGAAGCAGTAAAGGATGGTCTGTTGCGATGAACTCAGAATTAATCGATCAATTGAACGGCTCTCTAGGCGCAAACGGATTACCTTACACAATTCCCATTCATCCTAACTTAGTCCATTTGACCATAGGTTTGTTCATCATTGGGATGACATTTGATATTGTCGGTGTTCTATTCCCCTTTGAAAAATGGGTCTTCAAATTTTTGGCAATTACTGTGGAACGTGACAACTTATTTAATGTTGGCTGGTATAACATGCTAGCTGCCAGCATCATCACATTTTTCACAGTGGCAGCAGGCTTTTACGAAATGCTGTTAGCAACACCACCAGCTGATATGAAAAGTGCCTGGGGATTGCAGGCAATGGAAACTATGCTTTGGCATGGTGTGGGTGGTGTGTTCTTATTAACGCTGATTGTTGGCATGACCATTTGGAGAGGATGGCAGCGCTTCGTTTGGGGCAAACAAGAATATAAACAGACAGATAGAGAAGTGCAATGGCTCTATCTAGTCGCGGGTATAGCAATCATATTGATTATGTACGTCCACGGGACATTAGGGGCGCAAATGGCTACCGAGTTTGGCATACACAATACAGCAGATAATTTGCTGCGATCGCACCAAAACCTCAACACAACACTCAAATAGTCATTTGTCAATTGTCCTACCCTGCGGGAAGCCGCAGAAGCGTCTATGTCATTTGTTTAAAGTTACTAACCATCGACCAATGACCAATGACTAATGACTAATGACCAATGACTAATAACCAATGACCAATGACTAATGACCATGAAAATCCAGAAGATTTTAAATATTTTGACGCTGCTTACAGGCGCGATCGCAGTGACTGTTACGAGTCTCTGGATCGGGAAGCAGGCTTACTTTTGGCTTCCCCCCCAAGCAGCAGCCGAATCTCAATTAATTGATGATTTGATTAGCTTCTTAGTAACCCTGGGTGCTTTCATCTTTTTGGGAGTAACAAGTACTCTGATGTATTCTGTTATTTTCCATCGGGCAATCAAAGATGACTTCACTGACGGCCCCCCAATTGATGGCAATGTGGCAGTGGAAGTCGTCTGGACAGCAATCCCAATTCTGTTAGTGTTTTGGATTGCAGGTTACAGCTACCAAGTTTACGAACAAATGGGGATTCAAGGCCCATCGGAATTAGTTCACCTGCATAATCCGCTAGCAATACAATCGGCTCATGCAGAACCAGCTAACGCCTTAACTGAACCTGTAGAAAAAATCGACGTACTAGCTAAACAGTGGGCGTGGGTTTTTCATTACCCAGAAAGAGATATTACCAGTACCGAATTGCATTTACCTAGTGATCGCCGAGTGCGTTTAGCGCTGAAATCGCAAGACGTTCTCCACGGCTTCTATATACCTGCATTTCGCCTCAAGCAGGATATTATTCCCAACCATGCGATCGACTTTGAATTTACTCCCATCCGCCTTGGTCAATACCGATTGACCGATTCTCAATATAGCGGTACATACTTTGCGACGATGCAGGCCAATGTGGTTGTCGAATCTCCTGAAGATTATCAGCACTGGCTAGCACAAGTTGCAACCCAAAAGCCATCCTTAGCAAATAATCAGGCAGCTTCTGAGTATGCCCAAACATCCAATCAATCAGTCCAAACTGGTTGGGTTACAGTTCCACCTGCTGCACCTTTTCTAGTCAATTCACCTGGTTGAAAGGAAACTAACCATGACTAATGTTCCTATTGAAGGCATTCTTTTTCCTAATGAGAAGCCTAGCCACGAATCTACGAGTAACTGGAAAGAATACTTCAGCTTTAGTACTGACCACAAGGTAATTGGTATCCAGTATCTTGTTACCTCCTTCTTCTTTTTTCTCATCGGCGGTATTTTTGCAATGGTGATGCGGGGAGAACTGCTAACACCCGAATCAGATTTAGTCGATCGCACCGTCTACAACGGCATGTTTACCATGCACGGCACTGTGATGCTGTTTTTGTGGACATTTCCCTCACTGGTTGGTTTTGCCAACTATTTAGTGCCCCTGATGATTGGGGCGCGAGATATGGCATTTCCCCGCCTCAACGCCGTCGCCTTTTGGATGGTGCCAGTAGTCGGAATTATCATGATGGGTAGCTTCTTTGTGCCTGGTGGCCCAGCCCAAGCCGGCTGGTGGTCTTACCCGCCAGTCAGTCTCCAGAATCCCACAGGTAACTTGATTAATGGTCAAGTACTCTGGCTCTTAGCTGTGGCAATATCCGGCGTATCCTCAATTATGGGGGCAGTGAACTTTGTCACCACAATCGTGAAGATGCGGGCCCCAGGAATGGGCTTCTTCAAAATGCCCATGTTTGTCTGGGGAGTATTTAGCGCCCAGATTATCCAACTATTCGGACTACCTGCATTGACAGCTGGTGCAGTGATGCTGTTACTCGACCTCACAGTTGGCACGAGCTTTTTTGATCCAGCCAAGGGTGGGAATCCAGTGATGTTCCAGCATTACTTCTGGTTCTACTCCCACCCCGCCGTTTACGTGATTATTTTGCCCGTCTTTGCGATTTTCTCAGAAATCTTCCCGGTTTATTCACGTAAACCTCTATTTGGTTACAAAGTTGTTGCCATTTCATCCATCTTGATTGCAGGAGTGAGCGCCATTGTTTGGGTACACCACATGTACGTCAGTGGTACATCAGGCTGGATGCGGTTGATTTTCATGCTGACAACAATGTGCGTGTCTGTACCTACTGGTATCAAGGTATTCGCTTGGGTGGCGACCATCTGGGGAGGTAAACTGCGACTGCACACACCGATGCTGTTCGCTCTAGGTGCATTGATCATGTTTGTCTTCGCAGGAATCACAGGCATCATGCTTTCCTCCGTGCCAGTTGATGTCCACGTTAACAATACCTACTTTGTGGTGGGACATTTCCACTACGTCCTCTACGGCACTGTGACGATGGGCTTGTATGCTGCAATCTACCACTGGTTCCCCAAAATGACTGGGCGAATGTACTCCGAAAGCTGGGGTAAAATCCACTTCTGGTTAGCCTTCATTGGCACCAACCTCAACTTTTTGCCCATGCACCCCTTGGGATTACAAGGGATGTTACGCCGAGTTGCTTCCTACGCCCCAGAGTATCAATTCTGGAATGTCATCGCTAGCCTGGGCGGATTTCTCTTAGGAATGTCCACCTTACCCTTCATATTCAACATGGTGATTTCTTGGATGCAAGGCGAGAAAGCACCTAATAATCCTTGGCGGGCAATTGGACTAGAGTGGATGGTTTCTTCACCGCCCCCAGTAGAAAACTTTGAAGAAATCCCTATCATCATCTCTGAACCCTACGGCTACGGTAAATCTGAACCATTGACAGCTAACCTCCCAGAATAACCCAGGCTATCCTACCGTGTACACACAAATCTTTTAGAGTTACTCTGTAACTTAGGGTAAGTTAATTTTTGCAGGTCGATACAACAAACTTGCAAGTCGATACAGCAAACTTGCAAGTCGATACAGCAAACTTGCAAGTCGATGCAACAAACTTGCAAGTCAATACAACAAACTTGCAAGTCAATGCAATAAAAGTAAGGTCAAAAGACTTGTATATACACCATAGCGCAACAAGCTACGTTTCCTTTGCGTTTTAAATTCAACAGGTTGCAGCTAGGAGTCCCCCACCATACATAAAAAGTGGTGAGGAACAGTAGTTGCTCCACGCAGGTGAACCCTTGTCCCCACACTACCACACTGATGCTGCTCTGGGACTGGGGACACAATGACTGCGCTCAGTACATCACTGGGTACTGGGAAAAGTTTTTGAAAATTTAGTGCTGGGTAATGAGCAACTACTATAATTTTCGATTTGACACCCTATCCCTAATACTTCGGCTTACCTCGACTTTGCTCGGCATAAGTCGCGGTTCCTGAGCGTAGTCGAAGGGCAGTACAAGTCCCTAATCCCTAGTAAAAATTCCCCTTTACCCCTCACCCTAAAAGCAAAACTCCACACACAATGGACAGTTATATCAATTCCGATGAATTGCACCACGCAAGCGCAGAACATACCCACGACGAAGAAGGCAACAAGATGTTTGGCTTCATTGTCTTCTTACTGTCTGAAAGCGTCATTTTCTTGAGTTTTTTCGCCGGATATGCCATCTATAAAACAACAACCCCTAACTGGCTACCAGCTGGTGTTTCTGGGCTAGAAGTAAAAGAACCGACAATCAACACAATAATTCTTGTCGCCAGTAGCTTTGTAATTTACCTAGCCGAACGCGCCCTTCAACGCCATGACTTAGTGAAATTTCGCCTGTTTCTCTTAGCAACAATGGCGATGGGAACTTACTTTTTGGTTGGACAGGCGATTGAATGGAACAGCCTCGCTTTTGGCTTCACATCCGGGGTATTTGGTGGGACGTTTTACCTACTAACAGGTTTCCACGGTTTGCACGTTCTCACAGGTATTCTGTTGCAGTTGATTATTTTGGTACGTTCTTTCATACCTGGTAACTACAACACAGGTCACTACGGCGTCAACGCGACTTCGTTATTTTGGCACTTCGTCGATGTTATCTGGATTATTTTGTTTATCCTAATCTACGTTTGGCAGTAAATGAGAATGAGGGAGAAATATACTCCCTCAGACCATTTCCCTTTAAACTAAATAACTTGTATTGGGTACGATCGCAAAGAAGGCATACTCATACCAAGCAGTCCAAATGAAACTGCGAATCCATCGCTGGCGCTTTTCTAGACTCAATTCATATTCAAACGCCCCACGAGATACATCAATGGAAGATAGGTGAGAATTACAACCACAGCCGTGTTGATAAGTAAAACCGTATTGAGAAGCAATACTTTGCACCTTCATCTGAATTGCAAACACTTTACCTGCATGGAGTATGGCATCCCAAGCACGTTTGTGTTCGATATCGCGCTGATCAAATCTTAAAGCGCGTTCTTCAAAAATATGATCGCGGTAAATTGGTGCTAGATGCACATGATAGAAGCTGGCGGGTAGTTCATAGCCAAACTCGTTGAATAAATCTATGCCAATGCGAGCGACTTTTACTTCATCAGCATATTCTGTGCCCTTTGACTCCACATCACGGAGAATTTCTGCAAAGTTTGGATAGCTGTGTTTGAGAAAGTCTTGTCCAAAAAATTCTAGGGTTTCCCACGCCAGTTGTGTAAATAGCTGAGAGAATGACGGTATTAAGTGAGCTAATTGGGGGCGATCGCTAAATAAATCAACATCACCATGCTCTAATTTATATAGGAACAGCTGTGCCATCTCAACATAACTCTGGGGATCAGAAAGTCCGACACTCGTGCTTCCTCTAGCAATGTCTTGCCATGTAGAAGGTAGTTGAGAAACGTGAACCGCATTTTCTCCAGCAATGACTGCAACAGGAGGACATTCAAGAAGCTGCATCGACAATCTCCTTTAAGACTTCAATGTGTAATTTACCTTAAGCAAGCGCTGTATCTATCTTCTGAACACAATTAAAAATGTTTGACAGACTGTCTTTTGACAGCGACAGTAACCTTACTCATAATATTTTTTTTATAAAATACTTAGTGCTATTTAAAATACACTTTTAGTTAGATTCTCTCTATTTTTATGGTTAAATCCACTTAAATCAACGTGAGTTCGACGAGTCACATAGATAGTGTCCGTCTAGTTTGTCAAATCAAAAGACCTCTCCCTATTTTTACTACGCAAAATCTCTCTCTCCAAGTTGGAGATAAATACCTACTTATATTTTAATTACCAGCTATTTTCTTATATAGTTTGTCCTCTTTAACTATTTCTTCATAGTTCTGTTCATAAGGGGTGAATCTGATAGATTCTTGCTTTCCTAAACCCAGAATACCAAAGGTGCAAAGGCTATTATAAAACAGTTCGTGTACCCGGTTTTTAAGTACCTGATTGAAATAGATTAAGACATTACGACAAAGGATAACATTAAATTCATTAAAAGAGCTATCAGTTGCTAAATTATGCTGGGCGAAAACAACGTTTTCTCTTAGAGATGCTCGAAATATAGCGTTATCATAAGCTGCTGTATAATATTCTGAGAAAGATTTTTTGCCGCCTGCTTTCAGATAAAGTTGAGTATATTCTTGCATCAGTTTCAAGGAGAAAATCCCATTTTTGGCATTTTGTAATACTTTCTCATTAGTATCAGTAGCATATATGCGGCAACGATGGTAAAGCCCTTCTTCTTGTAATAAAATTGCCATTGAGTAGACTTCTTCGCCAGTCGAGCATCCAGCGTGCCAAATGCGAATAAATGGGTAGGTTTGCAAGAAGGGGATAACTTGATTTCTAAAGGTGTGATAAAAGCTGGGATCACGAAACATTGATGTTACATTCACCGTCAGAGCAAGCAAAAATTTTTCCAAATAGGCACGGTTGTGGAGTAAGCGTTCTTGCAATGCAGAAATATTTCCTAACCCCTCTAATTCCATGAAGCCCTGAATGCGGCGCTTGAGTGAGGAAAGAGCATAATCACGAAAGTCATAACCGTAGTACTGATACACACCTTCCAAAAGCAGATGTATTTCTATATCCTCCAAGGTAGGCTTGGGCAAAGTCATAGTACGAATTAGCATATATGTTGAGCCAGTTATTTAAATATGCTGGCAATACAACGAGTTAAGCTGGTTGGAGTTAGCCAAACAAATATTTTCCAAAATACTTGATAGATAAAAAATTATTCGCATTCTAAAGTGGTAGGATTTTAATAACCCAAATAAATCTTACGCCTAAAACAGCTTGCTGAATATATTAAATTTGATAATGGTGCTATTTATCGGTTTCAGTTTCACCTAGTAGCTGTTATTCCTAAAGCAGCGATCGCTATTATTGAAATTCCAACTAGCCATCTTACCTGATAGCGCAAATTTTTAATCTCTTGGCTCAGATTTTCTCTCTGTGGTATGGGATATGGTTGAAGTTCTGCAACTTCAACAGCTACTTGTTGGGGTTTCTTTTGAACACTTTCAAAAGTCACCTGTGTATGTAGCCAATTAGTAATTAGTTGAGGACAGTTTTTCTTAAACCAATTTAAAGCCAAAGTTCTAAAAACTGGTTTAGACATTCGCGCAATTAATTTCATCACCTTGTTTAGGGGTTTCACGCGAAGCTTTTGGTTGATCAGATTGACTGAGCCAACATCATAGAGACAATCCAGAATTAGTTTTACAGTGGCTTCTTCACTGTTAATCAAGTTTTGCAGTAAAAGCAGAACATCATGCATACGCTCTGCTTCTATAGCTTTTTCTGTCAAGGTTTCTGGAGAACTTACCGAAGAACTTACGGTTGTATTTAGGGCGTTTCGTCTTACTATTGTCATGTTAGTAACATAGCAGTTATAATAATTTAAGTACACCTGTCTACTGGGAGAAAGATTTTTTATCTAGAGAAAGAATCTAAAAGCCAAATTTTTTTCGTGAGACACATGATTATATGGTGTCTGTAAAAGGGTTATTTGTCTAGTTTCCTCAAAACTTTTATCTAATTCTGAGTAATTGAACCATAACTAAGAAGTAGAAGCTGCTAGATTCAATGGGAGCATCGATTTTGAATAAGAATTTAGCCCTGAGGAGTTAGAAGTCATAATTTATCAAAAGTTCAATATGATTGGAATATTCATTTATTAAATCTCCATCTGATTCTTTAACTATTCTGGCTCCTGAATTCTAACGTTTTGAAAAACATATCTTCATTTTTTATTTAGATGCTAATACGTCAATTTGTGCAACAACCCGTTCTAATTCGTCAATGATTACAGTGGTTCCAGTCTTTCTGAAAGCATCCACAAGCGCACGATAATACCAAAGAGTTCCTTCTTTACCTCCCTGAAAACGTTCCCAAAGTGATTCGCCCAAAACACGATAATCTTTGAGAATAGATTGGGCGTTGTAAAGTTTATCTGCTAATGAGACGAGCACTACTGATGGGGAAGCGTTAGGAATATGAGCAATATATGCCTCCTTACGCTGTCGCCAAGGCGGTTTTGGAGTTGTATCAGCATCAGTACAACCATTTACAATTGCTGTTACATTGTCACCAAAGCGACGGTGAATTTCTTCCCGTGTTGCAGCGCCACCTTGATCTTCGATCGCATCGTGTAACAGAGCTGCGATCGCTTCATCTTCATTTGCTCCATATTCTAAGGCAATACTGGTAACACCTAATAAATGGGCAACATAAGGAATACCTGAACCTTTACGAATTTGGTTAGCGTGCAGTTGGGTGGCGTAGGTAAGGGCTGTGGTAAAGCGTTCTGAGAGCATTGTTTTGAAAGAATAAAACAGCTTATAGTCAAATATTGCCTTGGTGTTAATGTCAATTTTATAACAAACTGTTCCAGACACAGAAAACGCAAAGCAGGAGACGGGTGTAGAAGTAATTGAATCTCAACCTAAAATTAAAATAATCTATCAAGTTTGCTATCGCATCATCATGACCAGCGAAAAATAATGGTGCAATCTTTGTATACTGTCACTGATAAAGAATTAATGCTAATGAGTTCGCAAAACCCAGAACTGCGGTTTGAACGCAATGCTAATGGAATGTTAGAAACTATGCCCCTGACTGGTGGAATTTCTGGTAATCAAGAAATAAAAGCAGGAGCTTATTTGTTGAATTGGGTAGAAAGTCAGGATTTAGGTGAAGTTTTTAGTTCAAGTACAGGTTTTAGATTAGCAAATACGGCAGTAGCAGCTTGTCGTTAGACATCGCCAGATGCTGCTTTTGTGAGTAAAGGACGCTTACCAGAAGGTTGGGATCAGCAAGAAGACAAATTTATCAACTTAGCACCCGACTTTGTAATTGAAATTCGTTCTAAAAATGATAGCTTGGCAAAACTCAAAGCCAAGATAGAAGAATATATTGCTAATGGTGTTAAATTAGGATGGTTAATTGATAGTAAAAATCAACAAGCTTTAGTTTATCGCCAGGATGGATCAATTACTCAATATCCCGCTACGGCAATATTAAGCGGTGAAGATGTTGTGCCTGGGTTGATGCTACCGTTGAAAAAATTATTGTAAAAGCAATGCCTGCGATGGTCACTGAGCTTCTTGTACTGAACGCAGTCTAAGTATGTCAAAGTACTGGCTACACCTACCCACTTTATACTCATTTGATATGAGGATGCGCCACGCCAAACAAAAATTTGATGCTAAAGTATGCTGAGAATTTTTTTATTAAACAGATTTTAGCGAAAGTTCATAAATAAACAACTTAACTACTAAATACTATATATTCAATCTTTCTTTTGAGTGATATCTGACAAAAAGACGTTTTGCATCTACTGTTTAAAAAATTTGGTTAGAAAAGGAAAACTATCAATCATAAATAATATAATTATCCTTTTAGATAGACAGCATTTAAATTTATATTCCATCGTCAGATAGATAAAAATATTATATTATCTACTTAAATTGATTAAAGAAAATAATATTTTATTTGGGAGTTAATTTAAATGGCAGACAATCCTGGATTAGGAGAGCAAGCACTCAATAAAGCAGCAGAAATAGGATTATCTAGCCAATTAGATGAAGTTGAAAATTTAGATGTAGACATCAAAACAGACCCACTGAAACTAGTTCAGGGTGAGGTAGATGAAGTCAGGATTGAAGGCGAAGGTTTGGTTATGCAGAAAGACCTCCGCATGGAGGAATTAAAAATGCAAATGAATACTGTTGCCATCAATCCTCTGAGTGTGGCTTTTGGCAAAATTGAACTCACCAAACCTACTGAAGCTAAGGCACAGGTTGTATTAACCGAAGCTGATATTAATCGGGCCTTCAACTCAGAATATGTGCGATCGCAACTGCAAAGCCAAAAAATCCACGTTAACGGGCAACTCACTACTATTGAACCCCAACATGTAGAATTTCGACTACCTGGCGATGGTAAAATAGCACTAAATGCCAGCATAAAATTAGTAGAAACTGGAGAAAATCAGCAAGTTGCTTTTTCCGCAGTTCCTAAAATCAGTGGCAATGGAAAAACTGTTGATTTGGAAAATGTCGAGTATGGCGAAAGTGAAGAGATATCGCCAGAGTTGACCAAAGCTTTGATAGATCAAACTAGCGAAATTCTAAATTTGAGTAACTTCGATTTAGAAGGAATGAGTCTGCAAGTTAACCAACTAAAAGTAGAAGTAGGTAAATTAACCCTACAAGCTGAAGCTTATGTTGAAAAAATTCCTTCAGCTTAAAAATAGAACACTAATAAATTCAGGATACTAAATAATGGAAACTACAGACAGAACGCAAACAAGTTCAACACCTTTTCCCAATATTCCACCAGTTATTGAAAGTAACGACAGTGAGTATGTCGATAGTGGTGTACCTAGCACAGTTGCGATCGCAGGACATCCCCTACATCCCTTAAGTGTAATCTTTCCCATCGCCTTTTTAGCCGCCGCTTTGGGAAGTGACTTTGGCTACTGGCTAACTCGTGATTTCTTTTGGGCTAGGGCTTCGCTATGGTTAATCGGACTTGGATTAGCTGGAGGCTTACTTGCTGCTGCTATTGGTCTGAGCGACTTTTTTAGAATTGAACGAGTTCGCAAGCGCACCGCAGGTTGGGCGCATTTAATACTTAACGTTTCTATCCTAGTTTTATCACTCGTCAACTTTCTCCTGCGTTGGGGCGACGCTGAATCCCGAATAGTACCTTGGGGACTGTTAATTTCCCTCATTGTCGGTACATTGACTAGCGCTTCCGGCTGGTTTGGTGCCGAACTCTCCTATCGTCATAAAATCGGTGTAGTGGGTGCTGGTAGTAAAAGATATCCATAACGAAGTAATTTGTAATTCAAA
The DNA here is from genome assembly GCF_036916735.1 of Nostoc sp. Lineage (GTDB taxonomy): Bacteria > Cyanobacteriota > Cyanobacteriia > Cyanobacteriales > Nostocaceae > Nostoc. The sequence continues at coordinate 93,430 of NZ_JBALFV010000094.1, read as the reverse complement.
TCAAAAATTACGAATTATTAAGAAATAGCATTGCAGAGGCTAAAATTTTCGTTAGTCTTTAACCTTGAGAAAATGCTCCAACATCGTAAACAGACAATATTTATTATTCTTTCTCTGCTCATCGTTATACCGATGGGCTTTTTGTTTAAGTACTACACTGGGCCTGCCCATCAATGGTTTAATGACTATGGAGCAGCGATATTTTATGAAATATTTTGGTGTCTATTCGCATTTTGGTTTTTCAGAAGTCGGGCGGCGATAATCCAAATTCCTATATGGGTTTTTGTCATTACCTGTATACTAGAATTCTTGCAACTTTGGCATCCACCACTATTAGAGGAGATTCGTGCCACCTTGATAGGTAAATTGTTACTTGGTACTACCTTTGCTTGGTGGGATTTTCCTCATTATGTATTGGGTTCTGTTTTAGGCTGGTTGTGGCTGCGACAACTACAGAAAATAGGTTATGCAAAAAAAAGTCAAGGTTAAACCTAATTCAAAACAGCAAAAAATTGAAGAACAACCTGATGGCAGTTTGACTGTGTATTTAAAATCGCCCCCAGTTGATGGTAAGGCTAATGAAGAATTAATTAAACTATTAGCAAATAAATTTAATATAGCCAAATCTGATATCAGAATTAAGTCAGGTTTGTCCTCTCGACAAAAGCTTATAGAAATTGATACAGACTAATAGTTGCTGCTTAGTAATACCTTATTGGAAAACTCTGCCTCCTGCTCAATGTGAGGCAATATCTCACCCAATACATCCTCTACCAGAGCCAAGAAATGAGAGACACAAAAAAGCCAAATCGAATTTTTATGCTTGTGTAATACTGATATACCTTGATTGAGCTTTAACTCTTTCTATCCAAGCTTGGATAGCAGGAAATTGTGTTAAATCAAACCCACCTTCATCAGCTACATGAGTGTACGCGAACAAGGCGATATCAGCAACTGTATAACGCTCTCCTACAAAAAAAGTGTGAGAAGTTAAGTGTTTTTCCATCAGGCTAAGTGCTGCATAACCTGGTTCACGTTTTTGCTTTATAGCTTCACTATATTCTTCAGTTTTACCTAAAATAGAAATCCAAAATCTTGATGTAGCAATAAAAGGTTCATGACTATACTGTTCAAAACATAACCATTGCAGTACTTGCGCTCGTAAAAAGCGGTCATAGGGTAAAAATTCTGTACCTTCACTTAGATATACCAAGATGGCATTTGATTCTGCCAGATATTTCCCTGGCTCGATTTCAATAATAGGTATCTTCCCGTTGGGATTTTTCCTTAAAAATTCTAGTGTTCGAGTCTCGTCTTTTAAAATGTTAAGCTCTACCCTTTCAAAAGGCATACCTAGTTGTGTCAATAAAAGACGTATCTTATAACCATTACCAGAAGGTAAAAAATCGTACAGACGCAGTAGTTCCATGCTAAAATGCAGTTAGGAATATGTTGATAATTAGAGGTTCAAAATACAATATCTTACCAAAATTTTCTCCCAAAACCGGATGATTTTTTTGAAGATTTAGCTTAGAAGGACTCATGAAATTATCTGAGAAAATAAAAAACATTATGCATTTATAGATTGAAATATTTAATTTAGTCAGTGGTCGAGAATAAAAGTATGTGTGGAAGATTTACTCTAAATCAGTCAGCAGAAGCATTAGCTCAAGTTTTTCATGTCGAGCCAGTTCTGGATTTAACAGGCGGATATAACATCGCACCTACGCAAATGGTGACAACAGTGTTACAAAATTTTGAAAGCGAAGAGCGAGAATTTAAGCAGTTGTATTGGGGATTAATTCCGTCATGGGCAAAAGATGCAGGGATGGGGGCAAAGCTGATTAACGCTAGGGCTGAAACTGTTGCCGAAAAACCCGCTTTTCGTTCAGCTTTTAAGCATCGACGCTGTTTAGTGATAGCTGATGGCTTTTATGAGTGGCAACGGCAACAAGGCAAAAAGCAGCCATTTTATTTTCGCCTTCAAGATGGGCAACCCTTCGGCTTTGCAGGTTTGTGGGAGAAATGGCGTTCGCCTGCTAACGAAGAAATAATTTCTTGTACAATTTTGACAACGGCAGCTAACGAATTACTCCAACCTATCCACTCGCGGATGCCAGTGATTCTAGAGCCAGAAGATTACGATTTATGGCTAGATTCCCAAGTGCAAACGCCCCAAACCCTACAGGAGTTATTGCGTCCCTATCTGGCGTCAGCAATGACTGCGTATCCAGTTAGTACCTTGGTAAACAATTCTCGGCATAATAGTCCAGAGTGCATCATTCCACTCAGTGAGAAGAATGCCCCCACAAATCAGTTAAATTAGCTATTAAGTGGACTGGGGATTAGACAAAGAAGGAAGAGTTTTTCCAATACCTAATACCCAGTCCCCAATACTTCGGCTTCTCTACGAGACGCACTCGCGTTCGCTCAGTACAAGTCCCCAATCTCCAATCCCCAGAGACAAATATGCCAAGAACACAAAAGAACGATAATTTTGTTGACAAATCCTTTACAGTGATGGCGGATATTATCCTGAAGATCCTGCCAACCAATAAAAAAGCTAAAGAAGCGTTTGTTTATTATCGAGATGGCATGTCAGCCCAAGCAGAAGGGGAATATGCTGAAGCATTGGAATATTATGAAGAAGCTTTAACATTAGAGGAAGATACCAACGATCGCGGCTATATTCTCTACAATATGGGGCTAATCTATGCCAGTAACGGCGACCACAACAAAGCTTTAGAACTGTATCACCAGGCAATTGAGTTAAACCCACGTATGCCCCAAGCTTTGAACAACATTGCCGTGATTTATCACTACCAAGGCGAAAAAGAGAAAGAAGCTGGAGATAACGAGGCTGGCGAAGCACTCTTTGACCAAGCAGCAGACTATTGGATACGAGCTATTCGCATGGCTCCCAATAACTACATCGAAGCTCAAAACTGGCTAAAAACCACCGGGCGATCGCAAATGGACGTATTCTTCTAAAAGTGATGGGTTAGGAATTATGAATCATTCACTCCTAACTCCTGTACAGACGCGTTAATCGCGTCTCTCCTAACTCCTGTACAGAAGCGATTAATCGCGTCTCTCCTAACTAAAAAATATGATTGACCAAGAACAAGTTCATAAAGTAGCTAATCTTGCTCGTTTAGAATTGACTCCCGAAGAAGAGAAACAATTTACTACTCAGTTAGGAAGTATTCTCGATTATATTCAACAGTTGGATGAACTCGATGTTAGCAATGTGTCCCCAACAACGCGAGCAATCGATGTCAGCAATATCACACGAGAGGACGAATTGCAACCCTATCCTGACCGAGAAAGCATCCTCAACAGTGCGCCCGAACAAGAAGGCGAATTTTTCAAAGTTCCAAAAATCCTCAACGCTCAATAGTCAGCCCCAACTCTTGGAGACACTGTGTTTCGACTCCGTTTAATATAAATTCGCATTCGAGTAAGTCAACTCCTTCCTTACGGGACGCTGCGCGAATGGGAAAGTCAAAAGTTAACACTAAGCGGAGTCGAAGTGTCAAAAGTTTTAGATTCTTTACCGTGCCAATTTTAGATTAAACAGTTAAAAATTATTTCGGTTCATGCCCCGCCGCTTGCGATACCCTAAGCAAGCTGTTGGCTGGGCGGAACAATCCAAAATCGTTCGACTGAGCGAAGTCGAAGTCCAAAATTTAAAATCCAAAATTGTTTGACTGTTAACTAATAATTAAGGAGATTATTATGGGCTTGGGAATTCTTAAGGATGGTCAGTGGATATCTCAAAGGGATCAAGAAGACTCAGAAGGTAAATTTGTCCGTCCATCAACTACTTTCCGCAACCACATTACATCTGATGGTTCTAGTGGGTTGAAAGCTGAAGCAGGGCGTTATCATCTGTATATTTCTTGGGCTTGCCCTTGGGCGTGTCGCACCGCCATTATCCGCCAATTGAAAGGACTTCAAGATGTCATTGGGTTATCAGTAGTTGCAGCAGAAATTGATCAAAATAGCTGGGAATTTGGTGATGAACCGGGGTGTATTCCCGATACAGTCAACGGTACTCAATATCTTTGGCAACTTTATCTCAAAGCTGACCCTAACTATAGCGGCCGGGTGACAGTTCCAGTTTTATGGGATATCCAAAATGGGACAATTGTTAATAATGAATCTCGCGAAATCATTCGCATGTTTGATATAGAATTCAATGCTTTCGCTAAACAAAATATTAACTTTTATCCTGAACATTTACAAAAGGTAATTGACGAGACGATTGATAAAATTTATCAACCAATCAATAATGGTGTCTACCGGGCGGGATTTGCTACCACTCAGTCGGCTTATGATGAAGCGGTAACAGAATTATTCACCGCTCTCGACTACTGGGAAAAAATATTGGCAAATCAACGTTATCTTTGCGGAAATCAAATTACTGAGGCGGACTGGTGTATGTTCACTACTCTGTTTCGTTTCGATGTAGTTTATTATGTGCATTTCAAATGCAACTTACGCAGAATTGTAGATTATCCGAATCTCTGGAATTATCTCAAAGAACTTTACCAACTGCCGGGAGTCAAAGAGACTTGCAATCTTGACCACATCAAACGGCATTATTACAGAAGCCATCCCCAAGTTAACCCAACTCGCATCGTTCCAAAAGGCCCACTGATTAATTTTGATGCACCCCATAACCGGGATAAAATATTTACTTAATTGTTTTGTTTGCTTCTCGCGTCATTCATTGATGAATATTACATGCAACCCAGAACTTAGTGCAATTCATCTGAGGTAAAAAATTTCAAAGCGTTAATTTTTACAAAATCTACGTCTTCAAGTATAAATACTCAAAATTACATTAATTCGATAAAGTTTAGAGGATATTTGAAAAGTCCTTTTGTCGAGTTTGAAAACAACTAGCAGTGCTGTGGGGTTATTCTTGTAAAAGAAGTTACAAAATTTTCGTTAGAGTGCCCAACATTAGAAGATGGTGAAGATCCCTAGTCAGCCGGATATGACCCCGTAAACATACTCAAAAGGGAGCCGTTGAATAATTAACTGGTGAGAAAGGTCTTCCTTCGTGAGTTTCTACGGTTATAACAGAAGGCGACATTAGGATACACTGGCTTTTGAATACACCAGAAGTTCAGCAGCAACAAACAAAATTGCTGCTGGTGACTTGCTGCCTAGTATCCTATTGCTTTTTGCTGTATGAAACTTACTCAAATCTACGGTGAGTCTCTCTCAAGAAGGTATCTTAGCATCTAAAAAGACTCCCACTGTTTTGAGGCTATAGCCTTAGAATATTTACAAGCTTTACTTACGAATTAGCTCTTTCTAAAGAAAGAAAGTACCATATTTACTGTCTAAGCTGACATTCTACCTGTTTCTATTGGTATCTGTATAGCTTAACAAATCAACGGATTCATTAATATTAAGCCTGTTTTACTATTTAGTTTCTTACCCCGACTTATTAGACAGTTAGAGTGTTCATTTCACTTTGTTCAATAGCTTTTAGCCCTTATCGCTCCCATGCTGACCCATCACCGCAAGCCCGTGTGCTTATCACTTATTTCCACTGACCTACCAATCTGGTCTGTTGTGGAAACTGCCGCGACATTGTATCAAAAAGATACTGATAGATTCCATTTGCTGCTAACCGCACCGCCTGTAATTAGCTGTGAAGTAGAGAGTGTCGTTAGTCCAGAGGATACACTTCCCCAAAGTAAGAGCAAAGCCTACGCCCCTAATAGTCCCAGAATTTTGTGGCTGGAGATTTCCCCTTATCGGGTCATCATGACTATGCAAGGTAACGCTCAAGTGAGTTATCGTCACTTTTGGGAACGGGGCGTTTATGGCATTAGTCGCTACTGGTTGCCAAATGAGTCATTGCAACCTAACAATCCGATTCGTTTACGAAATTTTACTAGTAGCCTAACTCTCAACGGACATCCCTTACCAGAGCATTTGCGACTGGAATATGAATTATGGGCAGAAAAAGTCCAATTAGGATGCTACATACTGAATTTGGAAATTAAACATTGATGGTTATGGGGAGTAGGGAGTAAGGAAAAGTTTTCCTGATACTCAATTCCCCATGCCCCATGCCCAATTCCAAATCCTTTTCAACCAAAATAACTGGGTTGGTTTCCAGGTTTCCATTTAATATTGCAACCAACACTCGGCTTTTGGTGGCTTGTAACGGGTTTATCAGCCAGCACTGCTTCAATGGCTGCGCGTAAATCTGCGCCTGTTACGGGTTTACCATTACTGGGGCGACTATCATCTAATTGTCCGCGATAAACAAGTTGGCGATCGCTATTAAATACAAAAAAATCAGGTGTGCAAGCTGCTGTGTACACCTTTGCCGTTTCCTGACTCTCGTCGTAGCATAAGGTAAAATTAAACCCTTGTTCTGTGGCAAATGCTTGTAACGACTCTGGCGCATCATCTGGGTAATTTTTTGCATCGTTAGCACTGATGGCAACGATCGCTAAATCACTTGTAAAATAATCTCTTCCTAATTGCACTAATTCTTGTTGAACGTGCTTCACAAATGGGCAATGCCGACAAATAAACATTACCAACAGCGCTTTTTTACCTGCAAAGGTGGAAAGTGAAGTTGCCTTTCCAGATACTACTTCCGGTAGATTAAAATCTGGTGCTTTTGTGCCTAGTGGCAACATAGTTGAAGCAGTTAAAGCCATAGTTTACCCAATATTTTTTCGCTGATAACGGCTTTTGCTATCAGTATATTTTTACTCTAGCATTAAAGTTTTCCATAAATTAAGAGACGGTAAATTTACCGTCTCTTAATTTTGCTGAGAGTTACGTTATAGGAATCAGTTTTTACAGACTTGTCAAAACACCAACAATGCCGTGTCCAGTCAATACTTCTAAAGCTATCAGAGAGACAAAACCAATCATTGCTAAACGACCATTGAGCAGTTCTGCAAAAGGAGTGAAGCCTGTACGATCGCCTTGCTCATCTATATAAACCCTTGGCTCGATCGCAAAGTTGTTCAGTTTGCCTTGGTCGTCAATTATAGCAGTGTTTGTACGCATGGATTTTTCCCTGTTTTTTCTTTATGTAAATAACTGTAACAAATTTATTAATATTTGTAAAGTATCTTAACCTGCTCAAGTAGAAGTCCCAGCCAGAGATATGATCGTGGATTGAGTTTAAAGCTATGTATAACAAACAGGCTCCGCTCCTTGTGCGTAAGCAATCTTAGTCACGGTAGTTTCTCATGGGGGAAACTTCCAAGACCCAACTACCTCACCAATCCATTCCCAAAAACTAATGCATCGATTTCGAGTAGAGGTTATTGCCAAAACACCAAACCCGCAGCAGGTGATTTATGCTGCGATGCACCAGGACTATACTGATGGGTTCGTGTTTGATGAGCGCGACTCCTGGCCCTCAGAGTCACAAAGCGGCGAAGTTATTGTTAAGCGACTTTTAGCGGGTGAGAGGGGACACTATGGGCCTCTAGAGCATCCCCAGATTGTTTTCAACTGTGGCTACTTTCCCCACAGTGTGATGCAGCAGGCGCGTACTCATCGTGTAGGCGTATCATTTGATGTTCAGTCTTTTAGATACACAGGCAACCAATTTATTAATGTAGTAGAAGGTCAGAAAGACATAGAAGATGTTTTTTACCTGCGTCCCGTTGGTTATTACACTGATAGACAAGGCAAAAAGTACCACTATTCACTAGAGCAACGAGCAGCAGATTTGGAGTGGTGTTTGGAAGCAGCTAAACGATATCAAGTTGATTTTGAAGCTGGGATGTCTGAAGAACATGCAAGAGGTAAAGTGCCTTTTGATTATCGCCAGCATTTTGTAGTTAGTTTCAATTTAAGGTCTTTCTTGCATTTTTGTGACTTGAGAAATAAGAAAGACGCTCAACTTGAAATTCAAAAGTTATGTGAAATGATGTGGCCTCATTTTGAAGATTGGGCACCTGCGATCGCACAATGGTATGAAAAGCAGCGTCTAGGTAAAGCAAGATTAGCACCTTAGATATTGGCGCCTCAGCCTCCTTATACTGTTATCCCCTTATGGCTACGCGTCTTGACATTTCGAATTTTGTGTTGGATTGAGAGCGATCGCTCCAACTCCTGCCTTAGAGATAGAATGTGATGAAGGTTTAGACTATCTCTAAATATAGTCATTTACAGGACGATGGATATTGAAAAAGTTCTATGCGATCGCGCTCCGATTTATTTCGTTTGATCCAGATCTTATGAGTGGTACTCCTGTGTTTGTTGAAACACGACTTCCATTGCAGACTTTTTTCGATTATCTAGAAGGTGAAGCCAGTTTAACTGATTAATTCTGTTTGATAGAGTAAGGTTACTAAATATAACAGTATAATATATGACAGGTTTTTAAGCTCGACAAAAAGATGAGTGTTATTCCGTTTATATTGGATGGTAGTAACAGAACTGTAGTGGAAACTGCGGAAGAGTATGAAAAAGCTGGTGGTCTTGAAGGAAACGTAATATTTATACAGAATCTTGATGCCAAACAAATTCGTAATACAGACTCTAGTAATGTAACTTACGATTTAAAAGTTGGCGATGAATATAGAGATCATAGAGAATCAGGTAAAACAGATTTATTAGATAATGGTAGAATATCTCTACAACCAGGATCTACTGTAATTATTGAGACGGCTGAAACTTTTAAATTACCTAAATCTAGATTTGGTCATATAGTTCCAAAAGTCTCTCTTTTACAAGATGGTTTATCTAATACCTCATCAAAAATAGATCCTGGATACGACGGAAAACTTTCCATCACAGTTTTCAATTTAGGCAAAAGAACCGTTCAACTTAAAAAAGGACAAGTATTTTGTACCCTTTACATACTTGATGTCCAACAGGGAGCTATTCCATATAAGAAACCTTCTAAAAGAATTGCTGGAAACACTAGAAAGGGTTTATTCAGTGAACTTAGAGATTTTATTGAGACAAATCAGACGTATTTTACTATTATCCTAACTATTGCAACTGTACTTTTAACACTAGTTCAAATTTTACAGCCTATTTTACAGCAACAAGCACTACAAACATCTCCCACACAAAACAGAGATAAAACTAAGTGATTCTTTCTCACCTAAATATATTTATTGCTATTAATTTAGTGTGACATTTACTGTAGCCCATAGCTTTTAAACAGTTTATTAAAAAGTTTAAATTAACCGTTTAAAAATTTTATAACTCAAATGTCTAATTTTGAAATTCAAACCCGAGCAATAGTGACTACATCTGGCTGGTCTTGATACTTTCCTTGACGTGCTTCATAATTTACATCACAAGGTGCTCCTTCCAAGAAGATTAACTGTACTATTCCTTCATTAGCGTAAATGCGGCAATCAGCGCTAGAAGCGTTAGATAACTCTAGTGTCAAGTAACCACGCCAAGCAGCTTCGGCTGGAGTTACATTTGCAATTATTCCACAACGAGCATAAGTACTCTTGCCTATACAAATTACTGTAATATTATCTGGTATTTCTAGCCTTTCAAGGGCAACTCCAAGCCCATAGGAGTGGGCTGGAAGAATAAAGTAGCTGCCGTTTACATCTGTGTGAAGTTTAGTTGATAGCAAGTTTTCAGGATTAAAGTTCTTGGGATCAACTACAGTTCCTGGAATATGCCTAAATATACGGAAATCTACTGGTGATAGGCGTATGTCATAGCCAAAGCTACCAAGACCAAACGAAATGACAGGTAGTTCCTCACTATGACGGATTAAACTTGGCTCAAAGGGCAATATCATACCCTTTTGAGCTTTTTCTTTAATCCAATTATCGTTTTTAATCACAGGTTCACAGACTAATTTACACGGAATTACGATATTAGCACAAACTGGGTATTTGGTGTTAAGGTCGATAACTCCGGCGGATTTCTGTAATTTGATCTGCTACATCTAAGAGAGATTTTGGCATCTCTGGCCCTGTGAGAATGATATCGACGTGGGGAGGGCGTTTGGCCAGAAACGCTAAAACTTCCGTTTCAGCAATTAAACCAAAGTTAATCGCTAAACTTAACTCATCTAAGACAACGAGAGAATACTTACTCTCACCCACTACCTGTTGTGTATACTGCCACAGCTTTTGTAAGGCTTGATTTTCCTTATCGTCTAAATGTGGTGTATCAATACAACGAGGCAAATCACAACGAATCCAATCTAAATTTTGTCCTAGTTGTATAGGTCGATCCTGTCCTTGACGAATACCTCCTTTGAGGAACTGCACTATTAATACTGGCGTTCCTTGCCCAGCTATCCTCAGTGCTTGAGCCATAACGCTCGTAAAAAAGTTGCGGTGGGAGCTAGTGAAAACTTGTACTAGCCCTTCCACTAGATATGGTAAGGTAAGGGGTGAATTTATACTTGGAGTTTCTAGTTGGGCAACCATAGGGTAAAGTTCAAAAAATTACAATAATTTAAATGTTTGTGCTGGCGGTACTTGTTACAAATCTGCCTGTATAATCTATCTGTTTTTTACAATTGTGGTAAATTTGGCAAATTGCATTCTTAGTCAAACACTAGGTTTGTGCTGAAGTCAAGAGTTCTGTTGATTTAGATTTTCGTCTTTTATATGAAAGGATTTGTAACAATGAAAACATTAAATTTACAGTTCCAATTATTTAAAAAAGCTAAGTAGAACGTCTGAAAATCGCTGAATGTTAGATTTATCGGTTGTTTGGGCAAAACAGACTTAGCAAGTAGTGAATTTGACAGGATGAGGAGTAAATTGTTGTGAGATTGGTGATTCTGGGAGGTTCAGGATCGGGTAAAAGCATTCAAGCACAAAGGCTTTGTAGATACTTTGATATTCCAATGATTTCTACAGGCGAGATTTTACGAGAAGCGATATCTGGCGATAAGCTCCTTTCGGAGTTGCAATGGTCGGAAGCTGACCCCCGGACTTCTCTTTCGGTTTACGCTAGCTTGAGTGAACTAGGTTACCACGCCCAGCCCTATATGCAAAAAGGGGAATTGGTTCCAGATGAAATGATCGTTGAATTGATCCAAATTCGCCTCAGACAACCAGATATTAACTACGATTGGGTCTTAGAGGGCTATCCCCGTACTGCCTTCCAAGCTGAAGAATTAGATTTTTTATTGGATAATTTAGAGCAAAAGCTAGATTGGGCAATTTATCTCCAAGTCCCAGAAGCTGTAATGGTTAGCCGATCCTTGGGGCGATCGCTACCAGATGACCAACCAGAAATCGTGCAACGCCGTGTAGAATTATTCTACGATCGCACCATTCCCATCCTAGAATATTACGACCGTCGTCGTCGCCTATTAACCATCAACGGCGACCAGTCACCAGATATGGTACTGCAAAATATTTTGACTTTGCTTTCAGTTCCTTAGAAGAGGGAATGGGGCAGGGGAAGCAGGGGAGACAAGAGTATAAGGGGACAATAAGAATAACTGTGCCCCAATCCTCAATCCCCAATCCCCAGTAACACTAAGGTAATCTTAAGGCAGTATTATAAAACTTGAGGCAACTCCAATGGCTTGGCAGCGTCCTGACGGTCGTCTTGCTTACGAACTACGTCCGATCAGCTTTTACCCCAATTTCACCCGCTTTGCCCCCGGTTCTGTTCTCGCAAGATGCGGTGATACTCAAGTCCTTTGTACTGTTAGCGTTAATAAGGGAGTTCCTAAGTTTCTCGAAGGAACTAGTAAAGGTTGGTTAACTGCTGAGTACCGGATGTTACCATCTGCTACTCAAAAACGGCAAGAAAGAGAATTATTGAAATTATCTGGACGGACGCAAGAAATTCAACGTTTAATTGGCCGTAGTTTACGCGCAGCAGTGGATTTTGAGGCGCTGGGAGAATACACGCTGACTGTGGATGCTGATGTGCTGCAAGCAGACGCTGGAACTCGAACAACAGCCATTACAGGCTCTTTTGTGGCGTTGGCTCATGCAATTTCTAAATTATTGGAAGAGGGCCTGCTGGAGCGATCGCCTCTGTGTGGACAAGTAGCAGCCGTTTCCGTAGGATTACTGTATGGAGAGCCATTTTTGGATCTGAATTATATCGAAGATGTGGCTGCAACAGTAGATTTTAACGTGGTGATGAATCAACACCTGGGAATCATTGAAGTGCAGGGAACAGCCGAAGAAGGCAGCTTTAGCCGGACTCAGTTGAATCAACTGCTAGATGTCGCCCAAAAAGGAATTCAGGAATTGTTAATCGCCCAGCGCGAAGCGATCACAGACTGGGAAACGCTGTTTGTGGCAGATTGATAATATGTCATTACCTAGTGCAAAATGAAGTGATTAATTAGTTTTATTAATTTTTAATAAGAATTAATAAATGTATCCTTTATGGCGTTAATCAACAAAGTATCAAGTAACTGGGTGTAAATAAAAATAATCATAAGAGCCATTAGTAGTTAGTACAACTGACTAGTGACAATTTACCGTTAAAGGTGATAAGCGTCTATGTTTTCCCAGCCTACCTAATCCATGATGTTAAATGTTTCAAAAGTTAAAAAGGAGGACTGTAATAAGTTCGGTATTGTATTGCCAGAAGCCAGCAATATAATGATGAAGCCATGAACAAAACCGTTGAAGTTTTACCGGATCAATCGGCGCTGGTTGCACGAGCGCTAGAATTAATTCTGTCGAAGTTAGAAACTGCCATTGAGCAACGGGGGCGGTTTAGCATCGCCTTATCTGGCGGCAGCACACCTAAACCGTTATACGAAGCGATCGCTAATCAAAAACTGCCTTGGGATAAAATTCATATATTCTGGGGAGATGAGCGTTACGTACCACCAGATCACCCCGATAGCAATGAACTGATGACGCGTCGGGCGTGGCTAGATCATGTTGATATCCCGGCAGCTAACATTCATGCTGTACCAACCTTGGAAGCGAATCCAGAAGTGGCTGCTGCTAAGTATGAACAACAGCTTAAAGAATTTTTCAATTCTTCTGGAGTGGAGTTTCCCTCGTTGGATGTAATATTGTTAGGAATGGGTGATGATGCACATACCGCATCTTTGTTTCCCCACACAGAAGCTCTCAAAGTACGCGATCGCCTAGTTACCGTGGGTAACAAAGACGAAAACCCCAGGATAAGTTTCACATACCCCTTCATCAACGCTGCGAGCAGCGTGATTTTTCTGGTTGCTGGTGCTAATAAACGACCAGCTTTGGCGCAAGTCTTTGCACCTGTAGCCGATGACTTCACTTACCCATCCCGCTTAATTCGGCCCCAAGGAGAACTTTGGTGGCTGCTAGATGCGGCAGCAGGTTTGGAACTTCAACATTAAACTTAGGAATTAGGCATTGGGCAAAGAGGCAAAGGGGCGGGGTGCAGGGTGCAAGGGGGAGAATGAAATTTACCTCTTTCCCCTCGTCTGCTCCCTGCCCCCTGCCCCCTGTGTAAGAGTGTCCAATTCATCGTTCCATCAGCAGTAATTGCTAAAATCTAAAGCTAGGGCCGCCCTCTGCTTGCCAGTCCTACCTATATTTATGATGATCTTGAACAAAGGCTAAATATTGATGATCGTCTGCCCTAATTGCAATCATCCCAACCCTGATGGCGCTGTCCAGTGTGAAGCTTGCTATACACCGTTACCTGCGACTACTAACTGTCCCAGTTGTAGGGCAACTGTGCAGGCAGATGCTGCATTCTGTGGTCAGTGTGGCTATAACCTTCACTCTGCAGGAGTTCCACACGTTCATCCTACGGCAGTTGTAACAGTTACTCCTAATGTTCCTGTGGAAGTACCGCCGTTAGTTCCACCTGATCCCCTGCTAGAACTTTTACAACCAGATGCTTTGGGAATAAGTGGTTCTACTAACTCCCATCCCCCCGTCTCATCTTTACCTGCAACAGAGGTGGCAGCTTTGCCAGAGGTACCTGTGGCAGAAAGCAGCCCTCCAGAACCAGCGCCAACGATCGCAGCTCAACCCGTAGTCTCTGGACAAACTATTCCTACTCCACCACCGTTGGAACCAGCGCCAGCCCCTGAAGCTGAAGTACAAGAGCCACCAGCAGCACTAGCACCAACTGCAACTGTCGCCAGAACGCAATTGCAGCAGATTACAGCACGGTTAATCCACGTTCAAAGCGATCGCTTAATTGAATTGCCGCAAAATCTCTCTGTGGTTCATATCGGCAAGCCCAATGACCGGATTCCCCCAGATATAGATGTTTCAGGATTTGCCAATTCAGAAATTGTCTCGCGGATTCATGCAGATATTCGTGTCGAGGGAGATGCTCATTATGTAGAGGATGTAGGAAGCTCCAATGGCACTTACATTAATAATTTGCCACTTTTACCAGGGAATCGTCATCGCTTGCGACCAGGCGATCGCATCAGCTTGGGTAAAGGAGACTTAATGACATTCCTCTTTCAACTTGCTTAACTGATTCTCGATCAATTGTGACATCAGTCTTGCGAATTTCAGATTTTGAATTTTGGATTTTAGATTGAAAAATAATCTAAAATCCAAAATTGAATGCCCCACGAATTAATCGGGGGATAATCTAAAATCTAAAATCTAAAATCTAAAATCTAAAATCTAAAATCTAAAATTGAGTGACTTATGAGGGAATCAAGCAAAAATTTTGAACCCTTGCTTACCAGAGAAGCCCCGCCAGTTGTTGAACGCATGGGGCTAACCTGGCTAGTTGCAGCAGCGATCGCAACTGCTTTACTGTGGCAAATACCAGGAGGGGATTATATCTTATACCCATTTACGATCTTGGCAACTTGGTTTCATGAAATGGGTCACGGCTTAATGGCACTCCTATTAGGGGGACAGTTTCAGAAATTGCAGATTTTTAGCAATGGTTCCGGTGTCGCAACTTATCGCATCCAGTCGTCATTGGCCCCAATTGGCCCGGCAATAGTCGCAGCCGCAGGCCCAATGGGGCCGCCTCTTGCCGGTGCAGGTTTGATTCTAGCTTCCCGCAGTTTTACATCAACAACCCTCTGTTTAAAAATATTAGGAAGTTTTTTGCTATTTTCCACATTAATTTGGGTACGTTCCTGGTTTGGATTGGTGGCAATTCCCTTGCTGGGTTTAATAATCTTGGGTATCGCCCTGAAAGCACCTCGTTGGGCACAAGGGTTTGTCATTCAATTTCTGGGTGTACAAGCTTGTGTGAGTACATACCATCAACTTGATTATCTATTTAGTAGTTCTGCTGGTCCCCTTGGACTTTCTGATACAGCGCAAATGCAGCGATATTTGCTTTTACCTTACTGGTTTTGGGGCGGGTTAATGGCGATCGCATCTTTGGTGATTTTAGTCCAAAGTCTCCGCGTTGCCTATCGTTCGGAGTAATGAGTAAGAAGCACCATCAAAAGGCAATTGAATCTTTAGCTCAAAGAATTACTGAACATCAAGAAAAGATTAGACTTGAATCAGAGAAGAGTTTTCCTGACGAAGGTTTGATTAAGCATTGGAAAAAGAGATTCGTGCTTTTGACAAGGCAATCCAACAAGCGCGTAAAAGATTAGGACAATAAAAATGCAGATTAGCGATCGCCCTCTTGCAGTCACGAATTCAACCCTCAGTACCTTGATTGCTGAATTAGGTACAGAGTGCCTGAGAGTACAAGCCTTAATTAACCAGTTACAGTTACCTAGTTTAACTGCTAACCAACAAGCTGAAATTCTCGCACAACTCCTAGCTGCTGCGGTTCATCTGCATAATCATTGTGACGAAGATTTTCAGACACTAATTACTGAGGAAATGGAGAATTTGCCTGATGATCGGGATTGACTAGTGATTTTGGTCCAAAGTTATTGCGATCGCCAAGCATTACCTAAGCTGACACTTGAGCGCGAATTTCATTAACACAAGCACGACCCTTTTCAATATCAGCAATATTAGCAAAAGTTGTTTCTGCAATATTGTGGAGAGCTTCTGCTGTAAAAAAGGCTTGATGTCCGGTAATGAGTACATTGGGGAACGTCGTCAGACGCTGGAAAATATCATCTTGAATAATTGCACCAGACAAATCCTCAAAGAACAATTCCGATTCTTGTTCGTAGACATCCACACCTAGATAGCCAATCTTACCAGACTTCAATCCCTCAATCACTGCTTGGGTATCTATCAGCGCTCCTCGGCTAGTATTAATTAGCATCACACCTGGCTTAATCTGTTCTATAGCCTCAGCGTTAATCAAGTGATGCGTTTCCAGAGTCAGAGGGCAATGTAAGGAGATAATATCCGAGTTGGCAAATAGCTCAGGTAGCTCAACATACTTTCCACCTAGCGCCTCCAATTCTGGATTGCGATAAACGTCATAGGCGAGTATATGACAGCCAAACCCCTTCATAATCTGTCCTAAAATCAGACCGATTTTGCCGGTGCCGACAATCCCCACTGTGCGCTCATGCAAATTAAATCCTAACAGTCCATCTAGGGAAAAATTGCCTTCTCGGACACGGTTATAGGCCCGATGGATTTTGCGATTCAGGCTTAAAATCAATCCCACAGCATGTTCTGCTACCCCATAAGGTGAATAGGCGGGAACACGCACAACGGTAATTCCTAAGTCTGCTGCGGCTTGTAAGTCTACATTGTTAAACCCTGCACAACGGAGAACAACCAGCCGAGTTCCCCGTGAGGCGAGAAGTTTTAAAGTTGGCGCGTCAACTTGGTCATGCACAAATACGCAAACTGCCGGAAATCCGGCAGCGAGGATAGCTGTATCCCGATTTAAACGAGGTTCAAAAAACACTAACTCGTGTTGAGTGGGAGAATTTGCAGCTGACAAAAACTTCCGATCATAGACTTTTGTACTGAAGACTGCTACTTTCATGCAAAACCTCAAACTGTATGCTGCACAATGTTCGACTACATAATACCTTGGCAGTTACAGAAGCGATGTCTACGACGAGCCTAGCTGCGGCATCTTTGAACATTGTCAATTTTATCGGTGAGTACTAAACTTAGACCTTTCACTTAAAAATCAAGTGTTAATCATGCTTCATACTCAATAAGTAATTAAGGTATATTACTAATTTTTGGCTGCTCGAAGTAGCCATACATCACTTGAGAAACTTGACGAATAAAATCCCTAGCTCTAATGTCATTATTCGGTCTTCGCACGAAAATTCCTGCTAAATAACGCTTACCTGATGGCGTTTCAATGATACCCGCATCACCTAGTACAAACCGCAGAGTACCTGTTTTATGGGCAATATTTGCACCATAACCTAAGCCAGATGGAAGCAAACTTTTATTGTGACAACGAATCATAATACCTAAAACTTGGGATTGACTTATATTAGAAATTAACTGATTATTTGTAATCAAAGCTGACAGTCTTACCAAGTCTTTTGCACTAGTTTTATTAGTTCCTTGAAAATCTCCTAACATATTGTGAATTACAGTGCTTTGCAACCCCCAGCTGCGAAACTTTTGATTTAATTTAGATGTACCGCCTAAACGGTCGATAATCATATTTGTAGCAGTGTTATCGCTAATAGTCATCATCTTGGTTGCAGTTTGCAAGAGACTAAGCTTAGTTCCCACTCGTTGATACTGCATATCTCCAGAACCGCCAGTGACATGCTTCCGGCGCATCACCAAAGTTTCGCCTAGTTTGATTCTCCCTGCATCTACTTCTTGAAACAAAGCAATCAAAATTGGATACTTAATTGTGCTAGCAGCAGAAAAAGCTTTATCACCATTAACACTAAAATAATCCCCTGTTTCTAAGTCCATAAAAAAGATTCCGGGAGTGAGGAATCTATAGCGAGCTATTAATGCTTTAATAGGAATTTTTAGTTCTGATATCTCGCGTCCTAAAGGAACTATGCCAGTAAAGTTAGAAGTATTTATTGGTTTAACAGGATCGCTTAGAGGAACCGGAGGAATAAATTTAAGTTTTGGTAGTTGTAAATTATATTGATTTGCGCTCCAGTTATTTGCGTTGCCAACTTGATTCGTATTGGGATTCGCTTTTACTGGGGACGATAGTAAAAGAATACTTGTAAGGCTCAGTAAGAACCAGCGTAGTTTCATGCAGTGGTGTGAGGATGTGTTGGATTTATTTACAGAGATTTTCCGAAGAAGTTAATCAAATCCGGATTGATTGACATATTAATCATTAAGATATCCGATGTCAAGAGATATTAATAAGAGATTGTCTTAAATATTGTCAATAATAATTTTGATAAAAAAGTACAAAGTAGGATATAGAAAACATGCTTATCTTACATAAACTATTTATGTAATTATACAAACACGAAGAGATGATGATTGCGTTTGTAATTTTTATAGCAATGATTTATACATGGTAATTATAATAAAAAAAGCATCCGCAGTGGAAGCAATTAAAAAGTAAAAACTGAAGACTACAAAACGACTAATAGTCATTGGCTATTGAGGATTTTCTACTGTTCTAAAATTTATACATAAGACTTACCTGCATCAGGTTGAGTGTTTGTTTCAGGAGTCATCTTGGTTAACCTGATGAATAGATAACGGTAAATCGCCAAATAGATAGGACATCTCTGGATGTCATTGATTCGCTGGGTAGTTGGGGCAACCGCGATCGCAGGAAATGTCTTGAGCTTAGACGTTGGCGTTCCCAAAGCATCCCGTTACGCAGATAAAACGATAATGTTATAGTAGTATAGGAAATATGGTAAAATTTACCTTACTTCACGGCATTTGAATACTCAAGTGTGTGAATGATATAGCTGGAGAGGTGTCCGAGCGGTTCATGGTGACGCACTCGAAATGCGTTTTGGGGAAACCCAACGGGGGTTCGAATCCCCCCCTCTCCGTTTAAAATGATTGTCGAAGAACTAGACAAACAGATGATATTTGGCTTTATTTACGGTATGTATGTATATTTGCAAGTAAGGGCACACAATCTGCTCCCCTAAATATATATGTAACGGATGTTGTGTGAAGCGAGACTATATTTCCGTATTTACTTCCTCACATATTGTCCAAACTACATTAAAATATACACAGAATCTACAAATTTTTGGTATACACTAATGCCATCGTGTGAGGAGTGAACGATGGCAAATCCCAGCATGAGGAAAGTGCCCTCATTTATTTTTATCAGTGTCTGTTTATATCTAGGTATTAGTATAGGAGTCGTTATCCGGCTTGGGCAATCACAGCGATTAAACGCTGCGACTACACCTACTGAACCTGTATCATTACAATTAGCTATTCCTATTACCCCATCAATAACAGAAGGAAAAACCTTTCCAGATACTATTACTATCAAAGCCGTTGGAGATATTATTCCCGGCACTAATTTTCCTAACTATAGATTACCCCAGTTTCGAGATCAATTATTACCAAAATCAGTGAGAACTTACTTGCAAGGATCTGATATCTTGTTTGGTAACTTTGAAAGTAGCTTAACTAATTATCCCTACACTGCCAAAGATATTAGTCGGGGACAAGTCTTTGCTTTTCGCTCCCCACCTGGATATGCTCGGCTATTTGCTGAGGCTGGTTTTAATGTGTTTAATATGGCGAATAACCATGCAATGGACTTCGGCCCGGTAGGGTTCAAAGATACAAAGAAAAATCTTGAGGCTGTGGGTATTGCAACATTAGGTCATAAAAATCAAATTCTTTATCTGCAAGCTAACAATATCCCTGTGGCAATGGTCGGGTTTTCTCCTTATGAAATGTATAATTCTATCAATAATTTAGGAGCAGCCCAAGCACTTATAGCCAAAGCGAAAAACAAGGCTAAAATTGTAATAGTATCGATGCACGCTGGAGCCGAAGGAACGGGGGCACTACATGTTAAGAATCAGACAGAGTTTTTTTATGGAGAAAACCGAGGGAATTCGATCAAATTTGCTCGAAACATGATTGATGCAGGAGCAGATTTAGTACTAGGACATGGCCCTCATGTTCCGAGAGCGATGGAAATTTATAAGGGAAAAATCATCGCCTATTCTTTAGGAAACTTTCTGGGATATCGAACTTTATCTACAAATGCCCAGACGGGTGATTCTATGATTTTAGAAGTTAAACTTAACTCTGCGGGAAATTTGGTATCAAGTAAAATTATCCCCGTGCGGATGAATGGGCAGGGAATCCCTCAAATTGATCGGTATTTTAAAACTGTAAAACTTATGCGTTCTTTGAATAATCAAGCTTTTCCCAAAAACCCGGTGAAGATTAATAAGAAAGGAGAAGTTGTTGTACAGAAGAGTAAGTAAGCCATTTAGCTAAAGATGAAACAAGAAAGAAAAAACTGCTCTTGTATTGGCAAGAGGCGTTAAATTTTAGATTGAAAAAAAAATCTAAAATCTAAAATCTAAATTTTACTAATTATTGTCATCTTGTAGCTTTTCCTGAGATTTCTGATCATTCTGAGGTTGACTATCAATCGGTGTATTTTGCTTTTCCACTGTTGGTACTACTACAGCAGAAGGATCTGAATGTTTGGATTCTGTCCGTGGTGCTGTTGGTATAACCACAGGATTTGATGGAATCACTAGTTGAGGAGAAGCAGAATTCTGATTGGAGGCGGGTGAGCTATTTTTTGGCAATGGTCTAGGGGAAGCACTACGAGATGAACGAATAGCCCGTAGTTTTTCGACTAGCGAGGGCGTAGGAGAAATGCTAGGTGAAGGTGCCGATTGCTCAAGATTGCCGCGTTGTGATTTTTGTGTAGGGCTGCTGGGTGTTTCTTCTGGGGAAGAACGACGATTACGTCGGCGCTGCTTGGAATTAGAAACAGGTGCTGATTCGGTTTTTGAGGTGGTGTTAGTTTCTTCACGACTCTCTAAGTTAGGAACTTTCGCAGGTGGTTCTTGAGTTGGCTGTTCAAAAAGCGGTTTTGCAGTTGGCTGGGGCTGAGATTTGGGTAAGATGCTAGTGATGCCAAAACCTGCTGTAGCAGCGACCAGGGCTACACCTATACCTATGAATATTTGAGATGATCCTAGTTTTTTTGCCAGTACATTTTCTTTGGCGATGCCTGGGTTGGGGTACGCTAATGCAGATAGTTTATCAAGGCGATTTTGGGCAGTTTTTCCAAGTAAAGTTACTGCCTGCTGGGCAGATAAATTGATAGTTGGCACTGCATAAGTGGATAAGCCTTGCGGTGTCATATTCACCCCATTTCCAGGTAGCAGTTGTAACCACTCAGCAACTGTAGCTGGCCGAAAACGAGACTCCACCGCCATACCACGCATTACGGCCTGGTTGACAGCAGCACTCAAGTGTGGTTGCAGTTCGCGGGGGGAAGGCATCTGCTCGCGATCGCGCAATAATGCGGGCATAGGAACTTGGGCTGTCAACAGTGCATATAAGGTTGCTGCTAAACCATAAACATCCGTGGCCGGTGTGCGCGGCGCTTGCGTCAAATACTGCTCAATTGGAGAATAACCCTCAGAAACCAGACCCGTGTGAGTCTGCCTGACACTGCCATTAAATTCTCTAGCAATACCAAAATCAATCAGTACTACTTCTTGAGTTCCTTCACGAAGAATAATATTATCTGGTTTGACATCTCGATGTAACAAACCATTATTATGCACTACCTGCAAGGCTGCGCCAATTTGCCGGATGTAATGAATTGCTGTGGCTTCAGGCAACGGTATCCCTGGTAATACAAATGCGTCTCCCAAGGTTTCGCCCGGAATGTATTCCATCACCATGTAAGGCAGTCCAGCTTCAACAAAAAAATCGCTAACTCGGACTATATTTGGGTGAATACACGTAGCTAATCGTCTGGCTTCATCTTGGAATTGGCGCTCAAATTTTGCAAAATCAGGATGTTGTCGCAACCGTTCATTGATGGTTTTCATCACCACCTCATGACCTAAGTAGTGATGCGTAGCTTTAAACGTAATGCCAAAGCCACCCCGCCCTATTTCTTGAATTAGGGTATATTTTCCATCCTGCAAAATTGTGCCTGCTAACATAGAGAGTCCTGAGTCTTGAGTGAGCAGATAACTAGCGAGTCCTGAGTCTTGAGAGATTTCCAAAAATTTTCCCATATTTTCTTAGAGGGCAGAGTTTTGCCTGTCTATCTTACGGGATGATTTAGTTGTTGGAATTCCCTAAACGGGAAAAACCTCCCTAACATCACAACAGTTTTATCTTTTTCATAGGATAACGCGAGAGTCAAGAAATCCTAAAGTAGGAAACAGACTCAAGCTGTGTTCCACGTCCGTGATGTTAGGGAGGAAGCACGACTTGACACGTTACTTGCTACAACCCTAAGGAGCAACCACCTTAGATTACTTAAAATTTTTTATATACAGCAATTTGTAGTTAATAGACCATAGTAGGGGCGCACATTTATGCGACCTTAAAATAATTTAACTTTCAAAAGGTCTATTCCATTAAATTAAAAAACGCTGTATCATTTAGTATTCCTATATAATTAATTTTATTGATAGCAAATAACAATCTAAACAATAGCTAACAATGAATTCAGACACTATAATAAATGCCCAACTGCAAAACTGGGAAAATTTTTGCAGTCATATTGGAGACTGGCATGGAACTTGGAACGTTTACAATTTGGAGGGTGAATTAATTCGCTCTCATCAATGTATCAGAAGCTTCCACTTAAACAGTGACGGAAGTGAAATGAATCATCAGAATTATTCAACTTATGCTGATGGAACAAACAAATTAGAAACCTATGGCCCACATAAAAAACCTCAGATAAGATCGCTTCATTTAAACAATAGTTTTTCATGGGGTTCTCAAGAAGTAAAATCTGGCTCAGTGTTCTTTTTTGAGACTGGTTTTAAGCATAAAGATAGGCGTAGGAGTGCAGTTGCCAGATACAACGAAAATGGTACTTTAGATATTCTGATAATTTCTGAACACTTGGGAGGTAGAGGCGATGAATCTCCTTTACCTCTTGCAAATAAATTAACTGGTTGGCAAGGAATAATAACCGAAATGACACCTGACTGTATAGTATCACCCACAGTTCCAACTTCATGGATACAATTAGAAGATTTAAATAATAATTATCTTACCTTGCGTTTGAAAGATGGCGTATCAATCAGTATCCCAAAATATATAGAGAGTGAAACAAAATTTTTTCTGGCGACAGAATGGCTAGTAAATCCTACTTTATTGCTGCGAGGTATTCGCCATTTTAACATATCTGGGTTTACAAGCTTTACCTTAGAAGTATTCAATCGCTGATCGCAAACAGAGAAAAATTCTCTTAAAATCGCTGCCCGATGCCTAAATGCACCTTCAGTAGATCACAAATTTTCATAAACTGACGTAATAATGAGGGTTTCAGCGCTCGCAAAGAAGGAGACAAACAGCTTTAGTTTAAGAGCGATCGCTTTGAGGTAACTAACCGGATCGGCTAAAATGTTGATTAATAGGTTCTTTTATGGTGTGCAAGTGTTTTGATGGAATGCTGATGTGGCAGGGCTTTTAAAAAACTTTGTGATCTACTGAAATTTGCAAACCGTAATTTTGAACAAATTTGGATTGCTGATGGGTCAACCCTAGAAGCATTATTTCGGAAGTTGAAAAGCCTGGAAGACTTGAAAACAGGACACATGAAAATAAAAAGCAGAGTATAGAAGACCATATTGTCAGTTTAAATCAACCACACATTCGTCCGATTATCAAAGGTAAAGCCGGGAAAACAGTAGAAGAGGGTTATAAAATTTCACGAAATGCTTGATCCAAATGATTTGTCTCTAACTTTTTTCCCCTATTCCCTGTTCCCTGCTCCCTTGCTGCCTATTTGTATCAATCTTAAAGTGAAATGGTATTACTGTTGGAGAACTGGTATTAGTCGGCTTCGGAGGTGGTTTTGGCGTATCAACTTGGAGCAAAAACGCACGTTTGACTGATTGACCTTGTTCGGTTTCAGCCGTGAGGATAATTTGAGAAAGATTTGTGGTTGCTTTAAATGTCCTAGAACCACTGGTTGGTACATCACCTAAAGGTTCAAGTTTAACTTTGACACTATCCCCCTGTACCTGCCAGTTGAGAGTCACAACTTGTCCAACTTTCAAGAATATTGAGGGATTCGTCTCTGAACTTTGATTATTGAGCGTAAAGTTTATAACTCGAAGGGGTGTTGCCTTTAACTGGACTTGAATTGCTTTGGAAAGTGGCGATTGTTTTTGACTTCCACTAGACACAGGTTGAAGGCTAATCGCATAGTCGCCTGGTTTAGCCGGAAGCCCTATATCCACATTGGAACAACTTAATGTCTCGTTGACTGGAGGTTGACATTGCTTAGTTAGTTCCAAAGGAATTTGTTTTTGAAAATCATAAGTTTTGAAAAGCGTTGGTTTACCGTCTTTGAGTTGACCTATAACCTGAAGCTGACCGAGTTGGCTAAAGTTCTTGATGTTCCAACTAAGGGTTAAGGGTTTCCCTTTTTCGAGTTGAGACTGGCGTGCTGCAATGCTCATCACCTGCGGTAATGGCTTAGGTTGAATTACAACATTCAGTTTTTGCTCAATAGGCTTTTGGGCTGATTTTGCTTTAATCTGAAGTTGGAAGGTGTATTCTCCCGCCAGCCGGGCACCTGTATCGACGTTAGTGCAGGTTAAATTGCGATCGCGAATTTGGCAATAACGGTTCAGTTCTGTCGGTAAGCCTTGACGAAAGTCGTAAACTTGGGGACTGTTGGCAGTTTGATCTTTAGTTGAAGAAACCACTAGCTCAGCAAGCCGAGCAGAATTCAAAATTGTCCAGTTTAGGCGTACCCTGCCTCCCTCGGTATAACTAGCGCTATCCGGTTTGAATTCTGTTAGGATTGGTGGAGGAACAGGTTTAAAGAATACAAACCAAATCAAAAAGCCGAGTCCCGACAATGCACCAACCCCTGCCAGCAGCCACAGCAGAAGCTGCCACCAAGGACGTGCTTTCCAGATTAACAACCCCATCGGTAAATTTTCTGGCGTCGGTAATGCTTGAAGGTCTTGAACATTCACTTGAAACGGTAGATCTAAGCCAAACCCAAAGAGGGGACGGCGCCATTTCTGCTTAGGATAAACGGTTAGACTAATCGTCGCTGTTTCGCCAATCAACAAATTGACAGAAGACGGACTGCAAACATAGTAGCACAACTCCATTTCATCTCGGCTGCTAGCACTTACGGCCAATTCTCGAATTGAATTTCCATGATTTGTTAGTATGAGTCGATACTGGCCCGGACTGTGACTGACTTTTCCAAGAATAGTCTCCAGTTCAACACTCAGGTGAAGTTTTGGCTTTACCTCTAAATAGACCAGATCCAAAAAGACCTGCTCTGGGGCATTATCTGAAATGAGCTGTAGAGTTGGTGAATAATGACCAGCCGGCATGTCTATGGGATAATGGAGTTCAATGATGATTTCGCCTTGGCCTCCAGGATTAAGCTCCAAACCATCGGTACTGGAAACGACGCCTAACTCACTCAGTTCATTGCTAGGATATTGAATCGTGAACCACGTTTTATCTAAGTCAAGACAATAGAGCCGAAACCGATCCACTCGACTAGAGTGGTTGTTCACGATTACTGATAGCCTCTGGTGCTGGTTGGGCTGAATTAATAAAGGCTGAACAGGACTAGTTGCTGGGCTAATTGAAAAGGTAAGCTTTTGTGACTGTATAACAGCCTGCTCTTTGACTAGAACTTCAAGACTGCCTGGGTAATGAATCGGAGTATCTTCTGGATAATGCTCTGGGGCATCTACTACTACCGTATAGGGATAACTTCCTGGTAGAGCGTCTAAGGGAATCTCAAAGACCAGGCTGACTTCACAAGCCTGTTGGGAGTCGAGGGCGACCCGCTTTCTTGCAGATAAACACCATCCCAGCAAGGTTTGAGCCATCGGATCGATAAATACATCAATCGCGGCTCCCTGCTCACCTTGATTAATCAGACTGATGTCAAGAGTAACGCTCTCCCCTGGGAAACCCTCTAGGCGGGTAGAAGGATTCAGGATAACTTTGAGTGGTGTTATGAGATTCAACATCTTTACAGCGTTTTTAATAAAGGACTATGGCGTTGCTGAAATGTAATGGTAGTTACGCAATAAAAGAATAAAATTTTCAGAATGCAGCTTTATAGAAATTAGAAAAAATGGTTGTCGCCGTGGTAAAATCTGCTTTTTGATTCAACTTAGTAGTTTTCTTCCAACTAATTCCTGCCGCATCAAACAAATCACGCCCCAACTCTTGGAGACGCTACGCGTAGCTTGCTTAAGAGCAGGGGTACGGGAAGTCAAAAATCAAAAGTCAAAAGTTATAATAACTCCGTTTTAATTCATAAGTTACATCATATTAAAACGCTAATTTATACTCAATTTCGCCAAGCTCCCAACTATCTTTCGTTTACAGCCAACTTAATATTTCTTGTTGCTGTTCAACATTCAAATAGCTCTATAATCCATTATTTTAAAAAGGATTATAGAGTAAACTAAAATACAGACCATTTTCTTGTAACGTTCTCTCGTTTGAGTTAACAGATACTAAAGGAATACCCCAGTCAAGACGAACGGTGAAGCGATCGCCTTGTGACCAACGCAACCCTAGACCAACAGAGGCTAGAGTATTAGGGTCGGGATTATTTCTACCAGAACTGTTCCAGCCAACACCAAAATCTACAAACGGCACAACTTGTAAAGTGCTATTTATCTGGGGTAAGCGCAGAATTGGAACTTGAACTTCCGCAGAAACAAAAGTGCCATTATCCGTCAGCAGATAATCTTGACGGTAGCCGCGAATGCTATCCTGCCCACCTAAGCCAAATTGCTCTATAGGCAAAAGTGTTCTAGATGCAAGTTGCGTATTTAAACGAAGTAATAATAAAGTTTCAGGAGCTAAAAGCCTTGCCCACTGCGCTTGCCCTTGCCAAGCAAAAAAACGGCTATCAGGAGCATCTTGATTAACCGTGGCATCCAACACATCTATGCCCAAACTGAATTGAGAGCGTAGGGCGATGACTTCCCGACTGTTACGATTCGTCCATTCTTGAAAAAATCGCAACGCAGATACCCTAGTGCGTCCCTCTTCATCAGCACCAGGCGAAAGTTCAGAGGCAAGAACCCCTTCTCTCTGTAATAAGGACGAGATATCACTTTCGCGTCGGGAAGCTGTTAACCCCAGAGCGAATTCTTGTGTGGAAGTTTGGACTATTGGTTGGCGAAATGTCAGTTCGTAGTAGCGAGAAGCCGAGTCGATATCTAAAAAGTCGAAAGGAGGCTCAATCACATGACTCGACGTAGTGCCATAGTTTAAGCTCAGAGTTCCATTGCGGGGATTGAGAGGCAATGTGTAACTAGCATCAAAGGAATTGCTGCCATCAGTATTGGTGTAGCCTAAACTCAGATCATCTCCCAATCCGAGTAAGTTAGCTTCATTCAATCGTAATCCGCGTCGAAAACTGCCAACACTGGGCGATCGCCCATTATCAAGAATTATTTGCCCACTAAAGGTTTTTGCCTCACTGATTTTAACTTCCAAAAGACTTGTACCCGTTTGCGATCCGGCTAAGAGTTCAGCAGTCACGTTTTTAATCAAAGGATTGAGTTGCAAAAGTTGCAGGGCTTCTAATAGACGCTGGCGATTCAGAGGTGGTGATGTGGCAATCGCTAGTCGGCTGCGGACATAATTCGGATTCAACCGCCGAGTCCCAGTTACCTGAATATCTTCTAATTTACCTTCCACCACCTGAATTTTCACAACACCGGATTGGATTGTTTGGGGTGGAATCAAAGCACCAGAAGTAATGTAACCATTTTTGACGTATAGCTCAGTGATTTTAGAACGTGCTTGATAAATTTCGGTCAGCGAGATTGGTCGTTTGGTAAATTCAGCAGTGGCTTGGGCTAACTCTTGGGGACTGAAGACTGTGCTACCAATAACTTCAAACCGCTCAACAACAATAGTGGCAGGAAAATTACCAGAGGGTGGTTGTTGTGGTGTGGGAGTTGGGGCAGAGGGTGGAAATAGTTCTGCTGGTGGGGGAAGTGGCTGTGGCACTTGAGGTGAGGGAAGTGGTGAAGGTGTAGTGGGTGGTTGGATATCCTGTGGTGGTGGAATTTGTTGTGATAGGATAAAATTACTAGTTAGTGATTTTGTAGTATCAACAGCCTCAGCTTTCAGTAGACTTAAAGATGTACTGCCCAGTAGTAGAAGCATACTCAGTGGGAAACAGGACATGATCAGATTTGGGGGATATTTATCAATCATCGCACTGGACTATTTTTGTCAATAACTTTTATTCATCTGGGTTAAAGCGATAAAGACGAACTTGTGCATCATCGGAGCCACTGGCAATCCAAACCCCCTGCTCTTTAGCAATCAAGTCTAAAGAAGTAATCCTGCTGGGTAGGGTTGCGATCTGCTTCGGTTTTTGAGTCAGATCAGGAGTGACCTTTGCAGTCAGACGCCAGGCCAGGATCTGACCATCATCGCCTGCACTCACGAGCCATCGTCGATCTGGAGTAAATACAATGTTGCGAACTGATGTTTTTGAAACCTGCCACCTCGCCCGTTGTTCGCAGCTTTGCTGAGGGAGCTGATCTTTAGGCGACCCCTTTGGCGTTGCTTTCTGACATTGACTTAAGTCCCAAAGAGTAACGTAACCATCAGAATCAGAGGCTGCGAGGATGGAAGTATTGGGTGCAAAGTTGACATCCCAGAAAAAGTCGTTTTCTCCGCGATTTTGAGCATTCTCTGAAAGTCTTAGCTGCCAAGGTTGCAAGTTGGCGACATCCCACAAGACAAGCCGCTTAAACTGTCCGGCACTTACAAGGATCTTTTCATCTGGACTGAGTGCTAAAGACCAGGCTTGATATGCAAAGCGATCGGGCACCTTCAAAACCTTAGCAGGCTTTGAGTCAAAACGAATATCCCTCGGTCTTTGCCAACTCCGAATGGTTCCGCTCCCATAGCTGGTATATAGCGTCAGAGAGTTGCGAGTAAACATCAAGTCCAGAATGCGATCGCTTGTTTGGTCGTTGGGGTCTTTGAGCGTATAAAGTCCCTTCCCAGTGTTGATATCCCAGACCTGAACGGTTCCATTTTCTAGACCTGCAAAGACCTGATTATTTTTCACCGGAATTAATGCTAGCGACCGGATTGCTTGCTGAGTAATCGCCAGAAGTCCCTTGGAAGAGTTAGGTTGAGTATCGGTGCAGGTTTTGGCTAACGTCCCCTTACTCAAGGTACCTTGGGGGGTTAGCGTTCCCCAATCTGTTACGCCCCAAGTCCGAACTGAACAATCGTCTGAAGCACTTATTACCAGTGGCGATCTGCCACTCGTGCCACTGAGTCGCACGGCATTAACACCAGCTAGATGAGTAATCGGCTTTGGTATAAATATAGCGGCTGCGATCATTGAGAGCAATGCCAGCAATAACCATAAGGGTACAATTGGGAAAACCTTTAAAAATAAAATCTGGGTTGCTGGATCGGTACTCCCTAATCTTGGGTCTGATAGCCAAGGCTTGAGTTCAAACTTTAGTTTTCGCGACCAGCCAATCCAGGGACGACGCGGAGAGATGGTTAGGTTTGTAGAAGTTATTTCTCCCAATGGCAGAATCGGTTTTTCTGGACTAACCTGAATTTGGCATCCTTTCGCGTCTTGACCTCGGACTTCCAGATCGAGCGTTTGCAATAGATTACTATTGTTCTTAAACATCAATTGGAAGGTACCGCTACGCGATCGCCAATTCGGGAGCCAAGGTCTTTTAGCCGGGATACACTGCTGCTGAGGCTGGACTTCAAACTCCATGAACCCAACGGGCAGAACTTCTAAAATTCCTTGTGCTTCAACAGTAGAACTCAGATGATTTTTGGCAATTATCATAAAGGGATAATCGCGACTTACAACTCGATCTGCTCTAGGAGGCTGACATTGGAAAATTGCTGTTATCTCTTCATTTGCGGGAATTTCTATATACCGTTCAGAGCTACCAACTAGCCAGGACGACTCAAGTTCTGTACACTGCAAGCGTACTTGGTAAGACTGCGACCCCACATTCTTGACAGTTACGGGAATATCCACGACGTTACGCGGATAAACTTGAAACCGCTTGGTGGGTAATCCGATCCGCAGTAGGTTTAATTCACGGCTAGGTTCTAACGTTAACCGTAGAACTAATCGTCGTTCTTCAGAGAGCTGGGGCGAAAAAACCCGCACCATTAGATTGATGATCCCAACGAAATCAGGGATGGGAGAATCTAAAATCTTAACTTGAAAATCAGTGCGATCGCCCGGTGATTTCGCCGCAGATACATCTGGAGAAAGGTGATACCAGTTACTCTGCTCACCTGCTCCCGCCGCTTTAATTTCAAGTTGAAACGACGCAAACTGATTGCTGCGGTTGATCACCGAAACACCAAAAGAAACCGATGGGCCACCGGGGCGAAAGACTACATTTTGTGCAGTCAGGCTAGCATCGATAATTGAGCTGGCAAGCATAGGAAAGAGAAGTATTTGGGCTGTTTTAATATTGAATAACAACTTTGATTGGAATAGATCCGACTTCTGTCTAATTCACTCTGGGTCGTTTTGTCATTTTTTAGTCTAAATACCAATAATCATCTCAAAGGCTGCATATTCTGATTTCAGCGATCCCAATGAGTAATACAGAAGTCGTAAGTTCGGCTTTAGCTCTAAGTCGTTAGTTACGTTTGCTCACAAACATCGCTAATAATACCAATTTAAAAAAAGAATGCGACAGATACATACGGACACACCTTTGTTATGTCTAGCTTTCTTAATTTTGAATTTTGTTAGCGTAGCGTAAAGCCTTCGGCATGGCTTCTCTACGAGACGCTACGCGAACGCTTAGAGCGAGTCCTCGTTCGCTTTTAGCGTCTCGTAGAGAGCGTCATTTTGAATTTTGAATTGGTATAACTATCTCTTGTCAAAATTTTATGATCAATATTCATCTGGATAAGTTTTTTTCATTTCTTGATTTTAAACAGGCTGTTTAGTAAAAATCTCTGGTCATACTTTTGTTATAAATTTGTCATAAATGCGTCAACTTAATATGAAATCATTAAGGGTTATGTTTTATTGCTTTTGTGAGTTGGGTTATCGCCCTGCCTGGTTGACAGGCTTGCTTTCTCAGCATTCCATCACCTACAAGTATGTACCTGCACCCCTGGTAACTACAATTTTCTGCTTTGGCTGCTATGAAAAGCCAAGCTTTGAAATGTCCCCCCACCAGGAATCTATCGTAGCTTCTTTGAGTGGGTACAAAATTTTCAACAGAATTACGAAATTGAGATGACATCGCTTGAAGTCATAATTATCAGTCACAACATAAACCGACTGCATTCACTGAACTTCTTACTTTACTAACTCCAAGTAAGAAATCTTGAAAACGACCAAATGATTAAGGGAACAATGCGATTTTGTGAGATCGGGTTTTAATTTTTAGTTACAAAGGTAGATTCTCAATAAAAGCAGCTATATTGCTGCGATGCTTCCGGCAGGCTATGCCTACGCACTATTAAATAGGTGATTTATAACTTCTAATTTTTTAGCACCTGACAAAATCGCATTGCTCCTTGTGGGAAGCTGATCGTCAACAACAAGCTTTCCTAGCTTACCATCTGATTCACTCTTTGCGACACAACCTTTTTTGCAACAGAACCAGAAGTAGAGCATATAATTTGGAGGAAAGTATGGATAGTCTCACAGATAAACCAGGCATAGGTCTCAAACTCTTAAAAAATCTGAGTCCTCAGTCAGAAAAGGGGACTCCCCAGTATTACACTCGAAAATTAAAGTATTTCTTGCAGCTACAGATCGATCAATTGGCAGCTCAATCGCAGATTCAATGGGTGAGAGTGGTTTATCAAGATCCGCAGATGTCCGATCGCCAACAAGTTCTTGAAGCCTCTCAAATGCCTTTTTCTATTGCGAAAGAGACTCTAGCTTACTTACAAACCGAAGGTTGGCTAGCTAATGTTTCATCCGCTCTAGCGCTAAAGCCGATTGATTCAGAGACAATAGAAAAAGGCTTCTATTATTGTCATTTTGGTGAATCAAGTCAGCCTAATCAATATTTATTATTATTTGTTAATGGGCCTTTGTCTCATACTCATCGGCAATTTATCAAGCGAACGGCTGCCAGTATCGGTGAATATTTAGACGAACATCAACAAAACTGGCAACACCGCCAGAAGATTCAAATTTTAGAACATCTTGTTCAACGAGTGGGGCATCAGTTACGTCATCCTTTGGGTTTAATTAGTCTCTATGCTCATAACCTTAGTCATCTTTTGCCTAGTAGTAAGGAGCAAGAACAAGCTTCAGTCATTTGCAAAACTGCTCACAGCTTAAATCAAACTCTCACTGAAATCCTGCAGTGTGCAAGTAGTAAAAAGTTGCAGATTGTACCGCAAGATATCTGTAGTCTCGTCCATAAAACGCTGGAAGAATTTCAAGGCTGGATTTCGGAGAAAAATCTTCAAGTATGTTGCGGCGATCGCCCACTTATTTTGAAACTCGATCCACTTCAAATCAAACAGGCTATCAGCAATTTATTGAGTAACGCCATCCATTTTAGTCCTCAAGGGGCAAAAATTTTCATTGATTGGCAAGAGCAGCAGGGTGAGGTTTTGCTCACCTTGAGAGATGAAGGTCCGGGTCTTTCCTCAGAGGATTTACAGAAGCTGTTTAAGCCTTTCTATACCTGCCGTTCGGAGGGAACAGGTTTAGGATTAGCCATTGCCCAAAAAGTTGTACTCGATCACGGAGGGAAACTATGGGCAAGAAATGCACCCAAAAAAGGTGCAGAATTTTCGATCAGCCTCCCTCGATTAATTCCATCTATTGACTTATCAGAGGACAACGCTGCATGTTAACCCAAGTAGAAACAACCAAAACCCTATCGACGCTTTTAGTCGATGACGATTGTCAATTTCGGGCCGGAATCAGAACCCTTCTAAGCTTCTCCCAGATTCAGGATCAAACAATTAACGTGATTGGGGAAGCGAATCGTCCGGCTCTGGCTTTATCCCTTATCGAGCAGCATACTCCCGACCTTATTCTGATTGACATGGAATTAATTGAGGGAGATGGTCTTTCCCTATTACAGCAGCTCCAAAACAGCAATGCATCGAGTAAAACCCTTGTTCTATCGGGTCATCAAGAAGACTACTGGATCTATCAAGCTATGCAGTTGGGGGCAGATGGCTATGTATTTAAGGGTCAGGTTTCACAGCAGTTGCTAGATGCGATCACCACTATTATGCAGGACCAAATCTATTTACCACCTGAAGTTGCCACTAGCTTCTTTAGAAAATTCCAAAAAACCCAAGCCTCATTACCCTCACAGATCGGTCAGCCCTGCAACCTGTCCGACAGAGAACGCGATGTTTTATATTGGCTAGTTCAAGGAGCCTCAAACGATGAAATTGGGAAGCAACTCTACATTTCAGTCGCTACTGTTAAGACGCATCTCACTAATATTTTTCTGAAGCTACAGGTAACAAGTCGGACACAAGCTATTGTGGCAGCCATCAAGATGAATCTGGTTCAGTCGTGAATGTCACTAAGATAAGGCAGGAGGCAAGATAGCGCAGCGTAAAGCCTTCTCTTCGAGAGGCTTTGCCAACGGCATGGCTTCTCTACGAGACGCTACGCGAACGCTTAGAGCGAGTCCGCGAGCGTCGGCAGAAGGGAATATTCTAAAATGCACTTTTAAGCTTGTAGTAAAAGGATTTTATAACTCGCAAGACAGCCCTCTGCCTCCTGTCTCACCCTAATAAAGAGCTAAACAAGCGTGCCATTCGGTTGAGTGATTTTGGTTTAGCCTTAACTACCGAGAAGATTCTATGCCTATTGTTGATTCTAATGTGCTAGCTAAATTCTATCGATGTACCCAAAATGCGCCTCTGGGCTGTCGAAAGCCGATAGAAACTACTGAGAAGATACCGGGTGCCAAGTTTTGTCTGGAATGCGGATTCCCTACTACATTGCCAGTTCAGACTGAACTCCGGGGCAGGTTAGGCACCTATCGCATTTCTGAAATACTTAGGTCTCAAGGAATGGGACGGCTTTACAGAGGAACTCAGACCAGCAATGGTCAATCTGTTGTAGTAAAAGAGTATTTACTGCCTAAGCAATGTTTTAATGCTGTGGAAGCACAACAGTGTAGAACAGCCTTGGGTCAAGTGGTCAAGGGCAATTTGACCACCCCGAAGGGTCGGGAGTTTCGCTTGGTCAGTCCATCAGAGACCATTGCAGATCCATTTAGCGATCGCGTCTATCTTATTTTTTCAGGCGAAATCGCAACACTTCCTACCCTGAGGCAGGTTTTGAGAGAGACAGGAGCCTTTTCTGCATTACGAGTGCGACAAGTCCTAGATCAAATACTGCAATCGCTACATTTCCTCCATAGTCAGCCATCAAGTTTGGCATCTGAAGCAATAGGTTTAGGAACTGCTCATGGGAACTTGGGGCTTGACAGCCTGGTCATCAGTGATAGCGGCTATGTCTATGCCTGCGATCTGGCATCATGGGAGCAGCTTTTTATCCCTGCCCCGCGACAGGTGCTGTTACCAGAACAAGACTTAATCGATCTCGGATCGGTCGCGTTTGCTCTCTGGACGGCCCAAGCGATTCACTCTGGTTCTGACGCACCGCTAAATCCACACGAGGCTCAACATTGGCCCCAGGACGATCCGCACCTGAAAGATTTTCTGCATCGTTTACTAGGGTTAGACACCCCCTTCAACTCTGCGGCAGAGGCGCGTCAGGCTTTGATTAAATTGCCTAAACCTGAAAGCTCTGTTGCTGGTTTTCATGGAAATCTTAGTCCAGAGTCTCCAGCGAAACCGAAATCTCGAAAGTATTGGCTTTTGAGTTTACTCGCTTTGCCTCTATTAGGAGGGCTATTGTGGTTGCTATTGCCCCGATTCATGTCAAATTCTAATGCAGAGACAACTAGCTTTAAGCATCTTTTGCCATCGTTTGCAGATATTAATGGGATTCAGCCAGGACAGTATCCCTATACGGGAGAAGCGCTGGGAACTTGGACAATAGTTTTGGACAAGAAGCCCACAAGCGATCGCAAAATTAGAGCGTTGCTGACTCAGCCCAAGTTGGATATGGCAGCTATTTTTAACTACCGAACTTATGCCCCTCAACGGTCTCCCCTTCAGGAAGTTCTCGAAGCCAACGCCAAGGCAAATTTTGCGATCATCAGTTTATCAACCCCACTGCCCGAAGGGTTAATTCAGGAAACGATCGCCTACGATGGTCTTTTAGTCTATGTACCTGCCTATAAAAGTCAAAATTTACCAAGTGCATTGCAAGGTAAGATTAGTCTTGCTCAATTGCAGCAAATTTTTACAGGACAACTTACCAACTGGAAACAGCTAGGTGCAAATTTTCCTGACCTGCCGATCAAACCCTATCGACCGAGGGAACCTGAAGCATTACGCCTGTTCCAACAAAAAGTTTTGGGCAACGATCCGAGTCTAATTGCCCAATTTAATAAGCTTGAGCAACGTTCGACCTTTGATACCTTGCGCTCCATCGCAGTTGGAGAAAAGCAGGTGCAAAAAACTGAAGCTGGCTCAATTAGTTTTGGACTATTGACCCAAACCTGGGATCAATGCAAGATTTATCCCCTAGCTATTGCCCAGGAAAATGTAGATCCAGTACAGCCCCTGCTAAGAGAAACCACCAACGGCACAATACAACCTATTTCTCCATCAGACAATCTATGTCTAGAGAAAAAGCCCTTACTTAATATATCAGCTTTTCATAAAGCAACCTATCCACTCAGCACGCCGTTAATTATTGCCTATCCTAGAGATAATAATTTGCCTGGAAATGTATCAGGACCACTCTTTGCTAATTTTCTCAAAACTCAAGATGGCCAGTATCTCCTTCAGCAAGCGGGTCTTGTGCCGCTACAAACTGCACCTAAAAACTACACTTTATCATCATCTATTCTGAATCGTTAGGGAGTGCAATTACTATGGCAATCCAAACTCATCGTTGTCCGGAACCAAGCTGCTCTTTCTTTAATCAGGTATTACCGCACAACGCTAAGATTTGTCCAATGTGCGGTACTTCTTTAGCACAGGCAGTACAACCCCCTGCTAGGGTAGCCTCAGCAAGCTACCATGCTCAAACTTTGGCTCCTTCGCCCCAGTTCTCATCAACAAGCAATAACCAAGAACGTCCTCAGTTGAAGTTGCTTCATCCCAACAAACAAAGTTTTGTATTGCTTAGGGAGTCTGGCATCATCGGTCGTCAAAGTCTAGATAATGGTATGCGACCTGACATCGATTTAACAGGACTACCCCATGCAGGTATCATCTCTCGCACCCATGCTCATCTCTACTGGGATCTTGCTCAACAAGCTTACATGATTGTTGATGATAGCCGCAACGGTAGCTACCTTAATGATAAATTATTAGCTCGTGGAGCGCCCCATCCATTGAGTCATGGAGATAAATTACAGCTAGGTCAAGAGCAGTTGATTTGCTTGCAAGTTGAGTTGATTAATAATTAAACTTAAATTGCAATGTATGAAACTTATATTTGTTTAGTTAGCAAGTGATTTTTGAGTAAAAATATTAGTTTTGTAACTTTCTTCTGAGATAAAACATAAACCAGGGCGCTTAAAATATTATTAGATAGCAAAGAACAGAGCGATCACTTTGTTTTTTGCTACAATTTTGTAATCCAAAAAGCCGTTAGCAAAACCAGTGGTAAAACTAACGGCATTGAGAGATTTAACTGTACTTTACGTTACAAAATTTTACGTTTATTTAGATAAACCTTGTCATTCTCCAAAAACTTAGAAAACCATATCAGAGCTATTTAGTATTTCATCCATTAGAATAATGAGTTGCTACGGATTTAGGGCTATCTATCCTGACTATTTAGGACTAATAGACAGTTTTAATTGCTCTAATTTTATCTCAAGTAAGTGACATGCTCTCAATTAAGACTTGGTATTTTTATCTTGGCGATCAGTTGTTGTTTGCTGGTTGTTTGTTGTACTTTGATTAAATGGTCTTTCAACTGTTTCTCTGATTTTAGATTCAGCAATATCGGTTATCTTGTATCTCATTTGATCGGATAGCCTATCAATAAATCCGCCGAAAACTCTAGCAAAAAAGTATCCAATTGATTCCATGATTTTCACCTTTAATTTGAAACGATATTAAAGAATAGCCTCAATTAATTTCATACTAGTTCAGCAGACTATGAAATGTGAATAAACTTATGTCTAGAAACAAGGTTATTCCATTTCTTTACAAGACTCTAGGCATAATTATTAAATTAAAGCCATTAGAATCTGTACAGTAACTATATGCTGAACTAACCTATTTACTAGTTTTTGAGCAATGTTGCTAAGATAAAAATTTCACTTCTGATTACACTAAACACTCAGTGGAGGGTGTGGCAGTTTTCTTATTATTGGGACTTTTAGGGTACGCTACGCAGTTAATAACGCACCATAAAAGAGCAATAATCAAACTTGCTTAGTGTATATCAAACCTAAAATTTTTCCTTTTTCCTTCGACGACTTCTGACCTGATTCTTCTCTATTTCTATTTTTCTTTCTGAGACTAGAATCACAATTGCCCATAATATCCTTGATGTATTAATGACTGAACTTTCTGTTTCTATACGCAGGTGCATCTTCCTCTGTTTAAAACCTTAACTCCAGTGTAGGTAATTCGTCTAAATCTGATATTTTTGTTTCAGGTATTTCAAGAAACGGGCTATAGCCATTCCATTGCCCAGAATAAGGATAAAAACTAGGAAAGCTCTTAATAAATTCTAAGTTTTTCGCTACTAAAAAATAAAGTTTATTATCCTCGATACTTTTGTTTTGCTCAATTTCCTGGAGAATTAGCTCTGGAAACTTAGCGTAAGACAAAATATTCTCTATTTCTCCTTTTTCAACTTCAAGCCAATATGAAGTAACTACTTTATTACTCCAGCTACCATTCAGAAAGTTACAATCTTCCCAAACTAATTTTACTTTCATTTTTTTAACCAATTACTCGTAGGTAATTTCTATGTAGGCTTGTATGTGATTTTTATATTGGGATACTTTTGATTAAACTTATCTACATACTCTTGACCCCAAATTTCAGGCGACTCGTTTTTTGGAAAAGCTACAACTAATTCTGCTACATCATCCAGAGAAAGACCTCCATGAATTGCTGCTTCAATGTATCGGCTATTAAGTTCCTTGCTTGATAATTCTTGTCCTTGTACCATCTTTGTCAAAGCCAAAAGTACATCTTTATTCTGTGCTAATGTAGCTCCTATATGTTCGTGTGTGCCTATTGATTCTTCTCGTTTTACCCCTTTGTTTTTTTGATTGCTTCGCATTTCTAAACTATCAAATGCTGTATAAGTTGCACGTTTTTTAACATGTTCCTTCCAGACAAAATAGCATTTACCATAACCTGAAGAAGCACCTTTAGGATTATTGAGAACATTGACAGCAGTATAAGCTGGACGATTTTCTCTTTGCTCTTCTGTGAATGGGCTATAACCCAAGTATCGCTCTGCATCTTCTCGTTGCTTTGCTCCACCCAACTCTTCTGTTCCTAAATCTCCTCCAGGGCTTTGATCTTTGTACATAGTTTGAAAAGCATTTTGCCAGTCTGTTCCACCCTTAAGGAAGGAATTCAATGTTTCAGCACGGAAATTAGTTGTCAATGGAGCTTGTTTGACCTTATTCAATAAAGAATTGATAAATTCATGGTCAGATATTAAGTGCTTGTTCTCTAACTCTGCTTGTATAAGTTGCTTATTTAATTCAGCATTTGTAGCTGCATCACTATTAATTGGGTCGAATACTTCTCTGTTAGTTTTTGTTTTATAATATAGAACCTTAATAATTGGTCTAATGCGTCCAAGAAAACTTGCTTTTGCACGATCTCCCTCATTGTTGTTTTGTCTATCAGGATTCTCTAACCAGCGCACGATCAATGATTGCATTTCTAAAAGCTTCCGAGTTCGTGCATCTCTATCACTTTCATTAAGAGCATGGTATTTATCTATAGTGTCAAGCAGCTTTCCATAATTGGTTTCTCTAATTTTTTTGAATTGATAAGCTGGTTTACCACCTTCATTAATTGCCTCAGCTTTGGTAGGAAGTGTATAAGTGTGGTCATCAGTGGCTGATTGGTGTACCTGAGCAGATGGTGTATCCGTAGTTTTCTTTGCTTCTGCTTCTTGGGTAGATGGGAGCATTGTAATTTCGTCTCCCCCTGTTGATGGTCTACGCTTTAACTGGGGGACTTTTTCCGCTTCTTTTTTCCCTGTCTGTTGCCTCTCTCTCTGAGATGAAGTAGAACTCGATCTAGAGCGTGACTGTCTCTCTGCGTACATGCGTTAGCCTCTAGTAGGGTGGGTTTAAGAAATGTGTCTAGACTGAATTTAGGTACAGTAATTTAGGGCGTATCTCTTTAGCAAACAATTTCCTTACGAATTCAAGATAGTTACTTCTAATTCGTATTTTTGTTTAGTTTAAGCATTTCGATTTTAGTTCTAGAGTGTATTTATAGTTTAATTTCAGTCTTTCTCTAAGCATATAGACCTTCGGCTGATAAAATTTCTGCGATCGCCAGATATCCTAAACTGTATACCCGAAGTTTAGGGACAATAAGCATGGCAAACCTAATAGACGAGCAGCCAAAGTATTTAGGTACAGGCTTATCTTTCCCATTGCAAAGCAATGTACAGGGAGGATTCAAGCTAAGTGCTGAAGCTCAGAAAGTCAAAGAATCAATCTGGTTAATTTTGCGTACCGATCTAGGCGAACGTGTCTACCGCCCTGACTTTGGCTGTCGCTTATCAGAACTAGCTTTTGCCCCCTTAAATAACGATACTTTACTCAGAATTCGGATCTACGTACTGGAAGCATTACAAAAATGGGAGCCTCGAATTGACGTTGATGAAGTTCGCGCAGATCCCGATACCGCTGGGCGCGTCAATATTACCATTGACTATCGCCTCAAATCTTATCCCGACCCCTACAGTTTTGTCTACCCATTCTATTTAGTTTCAGAGGAGGAGAATAGTGAACTTTGACTTTTTACCTCGGCTTCCCAGTTCTAGGCTGGACGATCGCAACTTTGACGATTTAGTAGAAGAATGTCTGCTGCGTATTCCCCGCTATTGTCCAGAGTGGACTGACTATAATATTAGTGATCCTGGCATTACCCTAGTCGAGCTATTTGCTTGGCTCACCGACCAGATGCTGATGCGATTCAATCAGATTCCCCGCAAAAACTATGTAGCTTTTCTAGAAATATTGGGAATCCGTTTACAGCCGCCGACTCCGGCTCAAGTCAGGCTGACTTTTTACCTCAGTACTCATTTACTGGAAAACTACACCATCCCATGCGGAACAGAGGTGGCAACAGAGCGTACTGAAACCCAAGAAGCCATTATTTTTACTACTGATCGAGACCTGATAATCGCTCAACCGACTATAAAACATATATTGTTTGCACCAGCTGCGGGTAATACTCCTCAATCGCTCCACGATCGCACCGAGCAATGGCATCGTCAACATGACGGTCTTGCAGTAACTCACGAATTTGAACTATTTCCGCAAAAGCCGCAGTCTGGCAATAGCTTTTATCTCGTAGTTGAGCCTGATACCAGCTTAGAAGGAAATGTGTTGGCGATCGCTTTCACAGGAGCGCAAGGCACGCCTACAGGCATCAATCCAAAGCATCCTCCCCGTAGTTGGGAAGCGTGGGACGGCGAATCATGGGTAAAGGTGATGTTGCGGGAAGCAGACGACACTACCAATGGCTTTAGCTTTGATGAGAATGGGGGAGATGACGAGAGCTTCGAGCAGAGTGGTGATGTGATCTTACATCTGCCCGAACGCTGGCCTACAGCCAGTTTTGATGCCTATCGAGGTCGTTGGATTCGCTGTACCCTCAGCGAATTTAGCAATCGTCAGCCAGGATATGCAAATTCTCCTCGGATTAAAACAATTGCCATGCGTTCCATTGGCGGATCGGTGCCGGCTACTCAGTGCGTTCTGGTAGAGGAGGAAATATTAGGTATCAGCAACGGCAAGCCGGGGCAGAGTTTTGAAGTTGAGACTGCACCCATTCTGGAGCGCCGGGGAGACGAGCAACTGCTTGTTCTTCCCCTGGGAAGACCCGCCGAAATTTGGCACGAGGTGGAAGACTTTGCTGACTCAACTCCCCAAGATCGGCATTATGTCGTTGATGCCTTGGCAGGCACTATTCAGTTTGGCCCATTGATTCGCGAACCTCAAACGCTGAAGAAGCAAACTCAAGCTCGTGCCTATCAACAGCAAGTGCTCCCAGCAGAGCGATCGCCCAGTCGAGACCTGCACGAGCAAATGATTGAGCAACAGTATGGGGCAATTCCTCCCCGTGGTGCTGAAATTATGTTTACCTATCGTACCGGGGGCGGTAAACAAGGAAACGTGCAGGCGAACAAGCTAAGTTTTATGAAAGCGGCAATTCCTTATATAGACCGCGTGACTAATCATCATGCTGCCGTCAACGGTGCTGATGCCGAGTCTCTCGAACGAGCTGTCTTGAGAGCGCCGCAGATGCTGCGATCGCACGACCGAGCCGTGACGGCTGCCGATTTTGAAGCCTTAACTCTCAAAGGTAGCGGCGGGGCGATCGCCCGTGCATTGACCTTACCAATGTCCGCCAATCAAACTGCTGGGAGCGTCAGCGTGTGCGTTGTGCCTCAAGCCAATACCGATTTGATTGACTTAGGACGCGGGATTGCTCCAGAAAACTTCTATTTAAATTCAGCTTTGCGGGATCGGGTCTTACACTATCTAGACGAAAGACGTTTGCTAGGCATTCAGGTGCAGCTACAGCAGCCCAACTATGTGGGCGTATCAGTTCAAGCCGAAGTTACCCTAGAGCCTGCCTATAAGAACCCAAGCGCTC
The DNA here is from genome assembly GCF_036916735.1 of Nostoc sp. Taxonomy (GTDB): domain Bacteria; phylum Cyanobacteriota; class Cyanobacteriia; order Cyanobacteriales; family Nostocaceae; genus Nostoc. The sequence continues at coordinate 51,533 of NZ_JBALFV010000094.1, read as the reverse complement.
AAGCCGAGATTATCCAAAAACTCAAAGTCGCGCTCTATCGCTACCTCAATCCTTTAACTGGCGGCCCAGAGATGACGGGCTGGCCCTTTGGTCGCCCCCTTTATCCGTCAGACATAATGGTTCTTCTTCAGCAAATAGCAGGAATTCAATATTTGGGCGCTATTTTACTGTTTCCTATTCAAAAAAATGGAGAATCTTGGGAGCGGCAAACAACGCCTGTAAACTACATAGATCCCGGCTTCTTAGGTTTATTCTGCTCCTGGGCAGATTCCCAGGCGCGCACAGGACATACTGTGAACGTTCTGACAGACCAATCTGCGGTGAGGATTTAAAGTATGGTACCAGTACTTACCTCCAAATCAGCTAGTCTTCAGATTTCTCCTATGCAGATTTCTGCGACCACCTCCCAAGGAGGCAGTCGGATGCTGGGAGCTGAAGCCACAGAAGGCTCGCAACAGCAATCTGAAATTGTCGTTCATCCAGGAGAACTCTGTCGGGTTGTTCTTGAGATTAAAAACTGGGAGTCTCAACTTCAATACCTTACCTTAAGACTAGATGGAACGTTCCCTTTGGAATGGTGTCAAGTGCAGACGGATGTTGAGACCGCGCCTCAATTTGAGACAGCCCTAGAGCAGAACTCAGTGGCGCAAACGTCAAACACTGCAATCGACCTGGTAACACTAGAAGTAGCTGCCAAGAAAAGCAGACATGCTAACTTATGGTTTCTGATTCCTGACGATTTTTTTGAGGGGCGAGATGCCCTTGAGGGGAGTAAAGAAAAGCAACTTGACTTTCGAGGCTGTCTGTCGATTTATGCTAACCAAAGCCTGAGTCAAGGGTTAAGTCCACATCCGATACAAGAATCCAATTTTGAGCTAAAAGTTCGACCGCGAAGTACCTATACTACTTTTTTGCCGATAGTTTATCAAGAAGTTGACTACATTCATCGCTTCATCAAAATTTTTGAGCAAGCGTTCGACCCGGTAGTGAATAACTTCACTTCAATGTGGGCGCATCTAGACCCACTGACTGCACCTCAGGCGCTGTTGCCGTTTCTAGCTCATTGGGTGGACTGGCCAATTGATGCACAGCTAGATTTAACCCATCAAAGGCGGCTGATTCGACGCGCCGTAGAAATTTATCGCTGTCGCGGAACCCGTAAGGGACTTCGATTTTATCTACATTTATACACGGGTTTACCGCTCGACGAACAAATTGATCGGGAAGAAGATAAATCAATCAGCATCACCGAACCCTTTGGTCAAGGATGTGTATTTGGATTAGCCCATGTGGGAGAAGATGCGATTATTGGCGGTGGCAAGCCCTATCACTTTGATGTACGCTTGCGCGCCCAGCCGAACAGCCCAATCGACGAGCAGCTTGTGCGGCGAATAATCGAGCAAGAGAAACCTGCATTTTGCTCCTACAGCCTGCAGATAGAGACAGACTAGATAAAAACAGACCATTGTTGAGCATTCACCGAAAACTTATTTAACCAAATTAGTGTATTGAATTGGAAATATCCTCATGACCCATCCTTTTCCCAACCCAGCGATCGCTCCTATGCAGCGCCAACAAGTTAGAGATGGTTTGCTCTTAACTGCTGAGCGTTGGCAACGTGCCCATGACTATCAGCGCAAACGCCAAAATCTTCACTATCAGTCAATCAATCAGCCAGGGATTGTTTGCGGGTTAGGAGTACGGGTAATTCCAGCCCCAGAAGAAGTTGCCGCTCAATATCGAGATAATCGCTGGGTGCAAATTCAGCCGGGAATTGCCATCGATTTAGAAGGAAATCCGATTGTCGTGCCTCATCAAATCAATTTTCGGATCGCAACCGAGTTAAAGGAGTCGGAACCTGTCACTATTTATTTGGTCGCTCAGTATCGAGATCCCGATCGGTTGGGGGTAAGTCCCGATCAAGAAGTCGTACAGGAAACCTTCAGAATTGACGAGAGGAGCCGTCCCCCTGAGCGGTCAGACGTGGAGCTTTGTCGCGTCCTGCTGCGATCTTCACAGCAAGAATTGCTCCGCACACCTGCCGATGTCTTTTTTCCGGGATACGGCGATTTAGACTTGCGTTATCGCCGTCAAGCACAGGCAAGACCCCAAGGCTTGGTTCAAATTGCCGAAATCAATTCTGATGATGAAGATTGTAGCCGAAATTTTTTCAATCTCACCTACTTACTGCGCGCAGTTGAAGATATCTATCCATCCTTAAAAGGTGCAGAAACCGTCGATCGAGTTACTTGGGATGGAGACCTGCATCTTTACGAACTGCTATATCTGACTGGGCATCAGGGTTTATCGTTAAATAACCAGCAATTCTCGAAGCTTTCAAGCTACCTGAAGTCAGGGGGCACTTTGCTGGTCGATGCCCCCGCCGAGAGTACAGAACTGATTCAATCAGTCCAGGCAATGGCTCAACATTTGCAAACACCACTGAAGTCTTTACAAGAAGCTCGGCGCGACCATCCCTTGCGGATAAAGCCGTTTCTATTTTCTGCGTTGCCAATCATGGATGGAACTAGAATTCAACTGTTATCTGGCGGGGGGATTATTCTCGCGATCGGCAATCTGGGCGGATTATGGGGTTTAGATGAACAATTGCAGCGATCGCGAACTGACATCAGAACCGCTCAAGAGTTAGGCATAAATATCCTACATTTCGCTTGGAAACGCAAACAGACGCTTGATTTACAGTCTGAAGAGGGCGCTGTTCCATAAATCAACCCAGTAAGATTAAGGGTTTCAAGTGAAATGGCAGGCTCGTTAAGATGAAACCTGATTAGTGACTGAATCGTTTTTATGGTCAGAGGGCGATGAGCAATTAATGACTTAGCAAGTTCTTGAGCAATGTTTAATACTGACTGCCCATAATCCAAAACAATTTTCAGGTCAAACAGGCAACCTTGTGTAGCGATTTGGCAAAGCATGATTATATAGTGTTGATTTTTCATGCCAAATTGGCGTAGCCGCAACACTTTCACTAATGCTTTATCGAGCTTGAGCCTGGGCGTGGGCGGTTACGCCTTCACAGATGATGCAAAGGCTTAAGCTCGACTTTCAAACTCAATTGTGGTTAAGCAGCCTTAAAACGCGTATCAGATTTACTCCTGAATTCAGTCACAGTAGGTTTGCTCAAGGAGTTCTTGGTTGGTTTAGTGGTCTTGGTAGTTTTGGTAGACTTAGGGTTAGTAGTTTTGGCAGTTTTAACCTTAGATTGAGGTTCAACTTCTAATTGTTTGTTATTCATTTAGCTGAGACGATAATTTTCACTCTTTTTTCGCAAAGCGCTAAAAAATTACTATTTCTTCTCTTCCCAGTCAGAGCGATCGCCAGAAACTTATGTAAAATACAAAGTGACACACGGGTAAAACAGTTGTATAAAGATGCAGGAATACACAATGCAGAAGGATTTAGATTGGTGACAAACAATCTGTCGCTCTGGTCAAATAATTCGTCCCTCTCTAGCCATCCTGACAATGGGTTTAATTAAAATTAAACTGCAAAAAATTCTTCAAAAAATGGATAAAACTTGTTTGCTAACAACTCAAAGTTTTCTCCAATACAATCAGGGCGAGCTATTTTATAACCTCTGCCATTGTACCAATCAGGATTCATCGCTGGAGAATAACATAGATAAGCTGTACCATCTTTGTAGTACCCAGATATAGTTAAGATATTTATTTTAGGTAAATAATTTACTTGAAAATTTCCTACAGCACGGTTTCCACTTTTAAAAGTAATAGCTAAATTATTATCAACAATGTTTTGATAGTCTTTATTTAATGATTTTAAATAGGTTTCTGGTACAACTAAAGCTGCATGAACCTTACCGATTTTTCGAGCCGATAACTGAAACTCAGTGTCGCTAAAAACTTGTCCAACAATATTAGTAACCTCTGTTTGAAAATCTATTTGTACCGTGTAAAGGAGTCGTTCTAAATCTATATTGAGCATTACTTTACCTTCCCAGATTAAACTATTATCAAGAAATATGATGAAATTTTTAGGCTCTAAAATGTTTGCTAGAGTTACATTCTTGTCTAAAAATGCAGATTTTAGTACTAATTAGTGAACTAAATATCAGGTTCATTGTTGAGGCAAAGGAATTAATAAAAATGAAATTGACAAAGCGATTAATCATTAGAGCCTCTAGAGCTAAATTGATATTTATCTTAGACTACATACGGTACAATCTGTTTTCCAGAAATACACTAAAAGTAAAGCAACTTGCTAATGCCCAATCTGTTCTTTATTAACTCACCATCAGCCAAGCCGACAGCTTTACTGATGAGACGCAGATTAGCTCTCGGTCAAACCGCAGTAATGTTTTTCAGTCGTTGCGGCAACTGATGAAGCGCATTTCCCCCGCTTTGGTAACGCCCCACGTTTTGATTTACTCTGTTCCATGCACGGCAGTAGGATTTGTCAACGGTTGTCAGCGGCTCCAGAGGAGTTTGACTTGTAATGAGGGTATAGCTATAAATGGCACGCTTGATAAGGAAAATCGTTGAGGTTCTTGGGTGCAAAGGAGCAAAGAAGCAGGGAGAAAGAAAAAGTTTTAGGCATAGAGATGGAAGAAATAGAAATTCCCCTCTGCACCGAATAGCACCCCTGCCCCTGGAGCATGCTTACGCTGCCTACCCTTGAGCTTAACAAGCGTGCCATTCCATTCACACACCAAGTAACCTGCGCTTGAGCTAGCCCAGCCCAAATTTAAAAACTCAACCTCCAAGGTATTGAGTCAATCTAGCTACGACCGAGCAAGGAAGTTATGCAGTAATAGCTTCTCAAATCCTTATAAGTGAGGCTTTTTAGCAGAGTAATCAAATTTTTTTTAATTGGTTTTCTTATTTGTGCCAAATTTCATTTCATAATTAATAGTCATTGAATGCAATAATCTATTGCAGGCTAATAGTTTTCTTACATAAGCTGTGGAATACCGTTAGCAGTGACCACTCCTAGCATTGAAACCGTCGGAGCCGTGATGGTGATTGCGGAACCTGACGTTAAGGTAATTGGAGCGGCTGACGTTGCTGAAATCGGCCCACCTGCCACTATATTAGCGGCACCTCCTGCCTTGACACTGACAAGACCACCGGCATTAACATTGACAGCACCGCCACTACTAACATTAACTGCTGCCATACCATTTACATTAATCGTCCCTGTAGTATTAAGGGTAACATTCATGCCAATATCGCGAAAAGTTAGGAATTGTCCCGCTCTAGTTCTAACGTTAACAGTAGAGCTTGTATCATTTAAGAGCACTCTATTTCTACCGCTCGTTGTAATATTGATCATTTTTGACATAGGTTTGTCGTCCATACGGATTTTATGTCTACCAGCAGTTTTAATTTCTATAAACTTCAAACTGTCGTTGAGGTCGATACGATGTCCGCTCTTAGTTTTAATATAGATTCCTGCTTTGGAACTTTTATCATCTTCCTCGACAAATTGAATTGTATGTCCTGTACGAGTTTTAATAGTGCGTACTCTCACTTTGCGGCTCTTAATAGTATTAGCAACCGTTTCAACCGTTTTGTCCTTGCCATTCCAGACACCCCCCATTATATAGGGTCGATGAATATCCCCATGCTCAAAACCGACAAGCACTTCATCATTAATTTCTGGTAAGCAATAAAATCCTCTTTTATCGGATGCCCCTAAACCCACCACTCTGGCCCAATTACTTTCATGCTGTTTTGTCAAAGTGGGGAATTGTACTTTAACGCGACCCCAACCTTTTGGATCTTTATTATTAGTCACCAGACCTACTAAGAGAGTTTGACCAGGTTGCAGATGGGTTTTGGGCGGCAGTGTAGAAAGTAAGCTTCCTTCTCTCAGCCCTCGAACTGTAAAATCAGTTTTGTAAACTCTATGACTGTAGCGGTGACAAGTTCCTGTTATGTAATATTTACCACTATAGCGAGTTCCCATATTTTTGAGTGCAACCACTTTGCCCGGTCGGATTTTAGGGTTTCCTTCAGCTTTGGCATCAGCAGTCACAAACTCTCCGCCTAGCTCATTACAAAGAGCCTGAGCCATCTGTTTTGCTTCTTTTGGACTATCTACAGGTTGGTCTACCACAATCATTTTAGGAGGTTGTTTCATTCTAAACTCCCGACTGATGCGGCTCCCGTCGCCATTTCCTGTTGCCGTCACCAACTGTTCCTTTGAGGCGGTTTCTGAGATTAACTTTTTCTGAGTATAATCCCAGCTATTAACTTCGACCGAACTAACTTGTTCAGCACTAGTAACTCTTACGTCAAAGCTACTAATGTCTTTAAGCCACTCCAGCTGAAGAGAGGCTTCACTTTTGGGCTTGCGAAAATAAAGCTTATTGTTCTGCACAAACAGTTCAAATCCTATTCTGGCGGCGCGCTCCCGCAGAAACTCCATATTGGTTTGATTTTCTTGGAAAACATATTCATGGGGAACACCACTCATATCTACTTGACCAATTTGAATCCGCGCTTCGGTAGCAACACGTCGCACAATATCGGTATCCGTAGAGTTTAAGAAAGATCGATTGTAACGACCCCGATGCAGTCGATGGGAAACGTCATAGCCACGCACGATAAGATGGGCTTCAGAGGTATGAGAAAATTTGACTTCAATACCCGTAATTTCACCCTCAATTAACCGCTGCTCTTTTTCACCCACCCGAAATTCAGGATCTTCTGTTGTACTAGCATCAAATCCAATCGTAATGCGATCGCCAATATTAAAGTACTTTTCGTTTTTCCAAGTCTCGGTGTTCTCGCTAGCGGCGACATAGACATTATGGACTTTGATGACAAACATACTTGGCATGTGTAAGCTTTCATCCACAATAATTTCTAGAATGTCCTTCATCAGTTCTTCTGGTGCATTGGCTCCACCCAGTTTGAGTATAGGCTTAGATAGATAAAGGGTTTGACTATTGTTGGTAGACATTAAAAAGTACTCCCAATATTGTTAGGCAAAAATTTAGAGGTTATTCTCTTGATAAATAATTGTTAATTTGTAATTTTTAAGTTGTAATTTACGAAGTAATAATTACGAATTACGAATTATTTCAGTAGTAGGTTCAAGCTGTGGCACTAATTGTAATTACGAATTATATTGACAGATGGGATAGATTCTTGAATTGAGATAACCTTTAGCAGGTTTTAAAATTTAAGGAAATGTTTTACCAGTGGCTCCTGTTGTCGGTGGATTTCCTCCCGGTAGATTTTCAGGATCGACTTCTTCAAGCCCAATATTAACGATCGCTTTAACCGGGGTGCCATCAGCCAGAAAAAGGGTGAGTCGATAGTTCAAACTCGTCATAACGCAGTGAAAATAGCTATCATGCCAGGTCAAGATATAGACTGGCGGGCGACTAAGAGTATTGTTACGAGCTGTTGCACCCTTTTTAATGTTGTTAATATATTCCTTAAGAACAGATGTCTTTTTTTCATAAGTATCAAATAACAAATTCTGTAATGTAAACGAATAGGGTTCTACTCCAGAAAAATTAACCTTTGGCAATAAAGTAGTTCCCCGACTGCCTGTATCACTATTCCAATTTACTCGCCGAGTAAAATCAAGTTCTGAGGGATTAAACATGAACTCAATATCTTTGGCTTGTCCGCTGGGGTCACTATGAACTATCAGCTTTGCTTTTTCAAGTTTCATTGCGTTTTTCTCTACCTTTTGAATGCATTAAAATTACCAGGGTAAACAGCCTACAAACCGTCCCCGTCGCTCGCACTCATGGATTAAACGGTGGTGTAAAAGCTGCTCGATTTCCTGAGCCAACTGTTCTAGTACATCTGTTGACTGTTCAGATTTTGAGGAAATCTGCTGGGTTGCAATCGTTTGGTGCGAAAAGATGCGATTGCTTTGATGGTAGCCGTTACGTTCCATTTCAAGGTTTAAATGCAAACTGATGCGATCGCAAATCATCTGCACAAGCAATTCTAAATCTTCTGCTGTTTGCTCAACACTATTGACGGCTGGAGTCAGGACTTCCACAAGTATGAGGTTTTGAGGCGCAAAAGTCCCCGGTGGAAGCTCACCCTCGTGCTGGTGGGTCAAGTCTTGGGTTAACGTGGACTCGATAGGGCGTTTAAACTCACTCATGATCAAACTTTCAACTTATATTCATTTCCAGGCGCTTTCACCAAAATATCCCTTCGCATCTCTAGAGACTGCATTACCACCAGCAGACTGCTTGCCAATTTTCAAACCTTCAAAGGCTAAAGTTAATTCTTCAACTGCAACCATATTCCCATCAGCTTCTAAACTTGGGAGTTTCCACCCCACTGGAATGGCACCAATCAGGCACCAGCTCTTCATGATTTCTCCAGCTTGGTTGTATGTCAAAATAGTCACGTTGCGTCGCTGCGTTTTTTGCTCAAATAATTCGCCTAACCATTGCGAAAAGGTATGATCGTCAGTTGTCCCCCGCTTTAGTGTGATATCTGAAAAACGAGTGTGTCCTAAACTAATTCTTTGCTGCTCGTTTACGCCACCCTCATAATATACCTCCTTTTCCACTTCAATACTGATGCCTGAACATTCTGAAAATGAAGCAACTATATTTTTCCCAATTTCTATATAGAATCGGTTGGTTGTGACGTAGTTATCACCGTGAGAATTGGATTGTTGTGTAGCCATTTTATTGTCTTCCTGTACTAGAGTTACCAATTCTTTCTCTCTGAATTTTGATGTCTGCGTGGAGTCGTTCGTAAACGCGATCGCATAATTGATGCATTAGCACCGGATTATTGAGATATTGTTGAGCTGACTGTGCCAGACGGTCATGCTCAAAATCTGTGTAGGTTAAGTTTGTATGACTAGAGTTTTGGGACATGGACATTACCGAATCATTTATGGGCGTTAACTTTCCAAGGACAGGCTTAGACGGCTGCTACACTATGATGTGCGTAAGTCAGTGGATAAGCCCATATTAAGGTGGGTAATGAAGCATGAAAACAGACTAACGTCGCATTTCAAATCCCAAAAGGCAGTTCCTTAAAATTACTTCCAAGTTTGAATCAGCTTCTGGGCTTCCTTAAAAAAGTGGCTCGTCTCAGAAATTTGTTCAGCCAGAGCTCGCGCATTGCGAAATTTACCATTTCTAGCCAACTCTTTGGCAAAAGAAAGTCGACAAAAATCTAACTCCTGCAGTTTTTTCTGATACTGCTCCGAGCTAGGCAGTTCTTCTGAAACCATCATGTTATAAGTAGAACGATTGATGCGGCTTGAAGATGGCTGTTCTAAAGTCTTCACCACAGCCTGCTCCCTGCCTAAATAAAAACGAGATTGTAGTTGCTTTAAGTCAATCTTTCTCCAGATTGAATCAAAAAATTGCCCTGTAATACTTATAAAGCGCGAGGTAAACGAGCCTGATGTCCGAAAGATATCCCGAAAAATATTTGGATGGAATAGTTGAACATGCGCCCGATTTTTTGGTACAATCTCAGCAGGCATCAACACTGAAGATTGTGGTATCCGCGATTGAAAAACCGTTTGATCTAGCTCGGTAGACAATGGCCGCATTGCTTGATAAACCGTTCGATCTGCTGGATTATGAATGGCTGAGTCCGAGTATTGGACAATAGTCCGATCTGTTAGGTTTTGAATGACTGAATCTGAATATTGAACAATGGTGTTGTTATGGTTTTGAACTACAGCAACCTCAGCACCATTAAGATTTTTAGAATCATTCTCTAAGGAAAATTGAGCAATGGGATTTGGCGTAAAGCTTACTGCCTCAACAGTTTGCGTAGGTTGGGATGAAGAGCCGATCCGTTCAACCACTCCAGGTTTTTGGGGTGAGAGAGATACATGATTGACCTGGGGGCTTGGGTTCGATAGTCTTTGCAAAATGGTCTTGTCATTTCCTGCTTCTGCTTTTGGAAAAGGACTTGCGACTTGCACAATCGTCACATTTTCAGAAATTTGTCCTGACAATGCTTCTGGGTTGATGTCGGTATTTATTGCAATCTGAGAAGGTCTGACCAATGGAGTTTTAACTGAGTCAGTCCCGATCCATTCAGGCTGGGGTGATATGCTGCGATCGCTCATTTTTACCTGTTCGAGTGCCTCCGGTAACTTTTGCTCTGAGGGGTCAAGATGGTTGGATGGATTCTGCATAAAAAACTGTCTCATAATCATTGAGGTATAAGTCAAGACATCAATAAACATTTATTTTTTAGACGCTAAGTCTAGAAAATATTGGTTGTTTTCGCACTCTTCTAAATGCCTATCCAATTAGGACAACGTTAAAAGAAAATAATCTAAAATTGGGGCAGAGGGAGAAACGCAGAAAACAGCCATACTTTTAAGCAACTATTTATTTCTAGACTATATAACTCTATATAAGGGAAGTTTAAAGCAGAAGAGATCAGACAGAAGTCTGATTCTGATTTATTCACATAAACAGAACCTGACTTTTGCCGTTAAGTCTCAAAAAGCTTGCTTATAAAGAATTGTAAAAAAAGCACAGCATACACGGTACAGTAATTGAAATTCGGTGCTAACTGGAGTTTTACCATAAAATAATTCTGCAAGAGGTCTATTTCAATTCGTACATAAGTCTGATTGCATTAGCCAGTAAATCGTTTAATTTGAGTATATAGAAACGAATTAGATATCTGCTTATGCTGAATTCGATTCTTCAAACTCTTGCTGAAATGTTGACTAACGGATCTCTTCTCACTAGCTCTGAGCAAATAAACTTTAGTCACCCTGCAAGTTTAGAAAATAGTAATAGAGAGCTATCACTTAATCTCTATTTGTATGATGTGCGAATCAGTAAAAAAATGCCAAATAATGGCAGGCAGGTCGAACGCTATTTTGATGATTCACGACAGGTTGCAGAAGTATGTAGAGCGCCTAATTGGTTCGATATCTCTATTGTAATTACAGCGCGCGATCGCACTGTATTAGGAGAGCTTCATCTTCTGTCTGAGACTCTACTGCTGTTAATGCGTAGTCGAATATTGCGAGAGGAGTTTCTAACTCCTGATCTTCGCGGTCACGGCAACTTATCATTATCAGTCACTAGCGACCCACCTATTAATGTAGAAAGTTTGTGGAGTTCTCTTTCTATTCCCATACGACCTGCTATTTATTTGACAGTAACTGTTCCCTTTAATGTATGGAGAAAAACAACTGTGCCTTTGGTTACTGAACGACATTTTGGAGTTAAAAATTCAATTCCAGCTATCAGCAAAAGCGGAGTTATAACTCAGCGATTTGCCATTGCTGGCATTGTCAAAAATACTCTGAACTCAAAGCCATTAAAACGAGTCAGAATCATGCTTCAAGGAACAGAAAAAGCAGTAACTAGCAACGATGAAGGGTATTTTATCTTTGAGAATTTGACCTCTGGAAACTACATTTTACACCTGAAACGATCTGGCTATAAGTTTCAAACATACAAAGTTTTTGTAGACGGAGAGCCATGTATCCCCAAAGAGATATTACTTATGCCCGCCTACTAAATTTCTATATCAATCAATTATCCAACAAATCAAGGAACACTTAACATGGCTAGACTAGACTACTTTGCACCAGGCGTTTATGTTGAAGAAGTTGATCGCGGCAGTCGTCCGATTGAGGGCGTTAGTACTTCGGTCGCCGGATTTATCGGTTTTACTGAAGATATACGAGGCGGGGCTGAACTCTTTAAACCCATGCTGGTTACAAGTTGGACTCAGTTTCTGGAATACTTTGCTAGGCCCAACTCTAACGGGTTCACAGACTTCGATGCTTATTTACCTTTCTCGGTTCGAGGATATTTCCTGAATGGAGGCGGACGTTGTTGGATTACAAGTATTGGAACGCAACTCCCCGGTCTTGGGAAAGAAAATGCAAAACGGCAAGCACCTCCCTTAGAGATCCCAAGACGCGGTAATCGCCCAAGTTTAAATTTATTCATCCGGCCGGAAGAATTCGATAACGGCCCAATTAATATCAAAATTCAGGATGGAAAACCTCTGGCGTTGCCTCCTGCTAAGGATATTGATGGAGCGAGCGACGAGATTGAGGGTGAATCGCAGGTAATCATACCTCGTAATTCAGGTCAGTTCTTCTCTTTAAAAGTGTGCCGAGACGAGCAAGTGCTTGAGGAATATAATCACTTGAGTATGGATCCAAAACCCCAAACGCAAGCTGCAACCTACGTTGTTGAGGCTCTGAAAAACTCTAAGTATGTTTCGATTCAAGACATTGCTAAACCTGGAATGCCTATAGCTCGACGACCTTTGAATGGCGAATACGAACTACTGCCTCCAGCACCAAATTCTACACCTGAGAAATTTGCTAATGAAATAGAAGGCGATCGCAGCGAACGAACTGGCGTTCTCGGCATCTTTGAAGTCGACGAGATTACAATGATATGTTTTCCGGATTTAATGCGAGCCTATGAAGCTCAAATTTTAGACCTTGAACAAGTTCATGGTGTGATGGAGACCATGATTAGCATGTCTGAAGGTTCTACAAGCGGCGATATGCCAGGGCCAACAAATCGCATGGTTGTGTTAGACCCTCCCCCCGATCGCACTAAACCTCAAGATGTCGTTGATTGGTTAGATGAGTTTGGTCGTCGTTCTATGTTTGGCGCTCTTTATTATCCGTGGGTTAAAGTACCCAATCCTCGAAATGCAGGGCGACCAATTCTTGTTCCTCCTTCTGGACACATGATGGGTGTATGGGGTCGAACCGATGAATCGCGGGGTGTTTATAAAGCTCCTGCGAATGAAGTCCCCAGAGGAATTACTGGTTTAGCATACGATGTCAACTTTAGAGAGCAAGAACTCCTTAACCCGCTAGGTATCAACTGCATTCGTAAATTTCCTAACCGAGGAATTCGGATTTGGGGTGCTAGAACCCTGGTTGAACCAGATAAAACCGAATGGCGCTATATCAGTGTCAGAAGGCTCATCAGCTATATTGAACGCTCAATCGAAGCGGGAACTCAGTGGGCTGTCTTTGAGCCGAATGACGAAGAGTTGTGGACACAGGTTAAATATACTGTTAGTAACTTTTTAGAGCGGATATGGCGCGAAGGTGCATTATTTGGGGCAACCCCAAGCCAAGCGTTTTATGTCAAATGTGATGCCGAAAATAATACACCTGAAACAATGACCTTGGGGCGTTTATATATCGATGTTGGTGTATGCCCTGTACGTCCGGCTGAATTTGTGGTCTTCCGCATCAGCCAGTGGAATGCTATGGAAACAGAACAAAGCTAACAATCCTCTCAAGTCAACTGCTCATTGAACGAAATAACTAGGAGAAAAAATCATGCCAGAGAATAAACTCATCACCTGTTCGGATTTTTACTTTACTGCAGGGTCCAAGGTCAAGGACTTACCAGTCCAAGAGTTCAGTAATATGGGGATGGAGGCTACTACCACCGATCAGGTCGCTGGAACTGGGAAAGATGGGGTTAAAGTAAGGCAATCAAAGCCGGGACCGGTCAAATCGGTCAACCCAACGATTGTTTTGGCTGGATGTAAAGATAAGAGTGCCTATGAATGGTTTTCAAAAGTTAACCCTTTTGGCAAGGAGGCTCCTGAGTATAACGCTCAACTTGAAGATGCAAAAATTACTGGGTATTCAGACGGCAAACCAGTTATGGAATGGCAGATTAAGCAATGCTTTCCCTGCAAGTATACAGTCTCTTCAATGAAGGCTGGCGGAGCAGAAATAGTTACTGAAACGATAGAGTTAGTTGCTCAAGAGATCAAGCGTGAAAAATAGCTGATATTTGCATTGCTCTCACGCAAAAATCACTAGCCCTCTATAAAAAGAGGGCAAACCTTTTCTTTTAATCCTGTTTGATTCGGCAATTAAGATATTTTGGTTCGACGAAATAGATTATGGCAAAGTTCTCTAAAGATCCAATTTTTTTTACTGGAGCTAACTTCTCTGTAGGTTTAAAGCTAGATGGTTCAAGCGACTTGATAGATGCAATTTTTTTAGAATGTCAAGGATTTAACTATTCACAAGATGTAATTGAGTTTAGTGAAGTTACTTCAGGTCGATGGGGCAAGGCAAAAAAAGGACAGGTTGTGCAAACGAAACTTCCAGGTAATGCTAAAAGCGGGAATTTAACACTACTTCGAGGAATGACAAGTTCGATGGCTCTATGGAACTGGTTTGAGTTGACTCAGGATGGCAACTGGGCTAAACAGAGAAAAAATGCTCTTATAACGATCTATGATGATGGAAAACCTCAGGCAAGATTTGAACTTACAGCAGCTTGGCCTACCAGATACAAATTTTCGGATGTCAAATCAGATAGTCAACAGCTAGAGATTGAAGAAGTAGAAGTAGCCTACGAAGGGTTCAAGCGTGTAAAAATCTAGCAGCTATTTCGTGGTTTACTAATTCTAAGTTTCTTCTTAGATATTAGATGTCCATTAGAAAAGATATTTCATCAGTTGAAAGCTTATGAATAATGGATTAGCGATCGCAGCGATGACAGCTGTATTCAAAAACTTGATAGAAGACGGTTTGGTTCAGAATGCAGCACTAGCGAGTATGGGAAATGTCCTAGTAACCACACTTCCCCCAGATCAGATTTCTATTGGAGTTGATGGTCAACCTCAGCTAAATCTATTTCTCTACCAGGTTTCGCAAAATCGTAATGCAGATATGGGTGAGCGCGATGCCAAAGGCGGCAAGCTACGCTACCAACCAGCCCTTCATCAAGCCAGTACAGAAGAAGGTGCAATTCTCCCCTTAGCCATCAATCTTCATTATGTATTGACCGCTTACGGAAACAAAGACTTTCAGACGGAAATCTTGTTGGGTTATGTCATGCAGCTAATGCATCAAACTCCGGTTTTATCCAACGCCGCGATTCGAGCAGCGCTAAATCATGTCGCAACTATCAATCGTTCTGGTCTTTTGGCACAAGTGATTGAATCGACTTCTGTTGAAGCTTTGACCGAACAGTTAGACCAAGTAAAGATTGCACCAAACTTATTCGATACAGAGCAAATGTCCAGATTGTGGTCGCTCTTACAAGGCTCTTATCGACCCTCAATTGCCTACGAAGTATCAATGATGTTCATTGGATCTAAGAAATCCTCACTTGCTCCAGGTTCTAGTAAAGGGGCATTGAATCAGCCGCAAATTGAGAAAATTGTTGCATCGCCTACAAATAGCGAGATTGTCGCGGGGAGCACCCTAATCATTTATGGCAAAAATCTGAGTGCGGATATAACTCTGCTGCGTCTGAATGGAGGAGAAAATTTATCAGAACCACAAATTGTTGAAGACAACAGAATTTTGTTTAAACTGCCTCAAAATCTACATGCTGGGGTTCAAAAGGTTCAAGTTGTTCATCAACAACTATATAAGTACCAAAACTATAAAGAATTAGAGGTAATGTCGAATGAGCTGACTTTCATTTTACATCCAACCAAAAACAAACGATAGCGCTGTTATGGCTTTTAAAGATTAATATGTGCGTCTACACAAATTAGTTTTGGCAGGTAATTTTGCTAAATAAATATTCTCTTAATTATAATAGTAAATTTTCGTTTATTTATACAAATAAATATAGTCAAAACTATTGAGTTTATAAAATGTAATTTAGTATTTATAGAAACCTATATATTTTTTAAACTTAAAGGTTTATTTTATATGTATACCTCAAATGATTCTGAAAATTGGTATGAATATAATCGAAATTATTTCATCGCAGTCATTAACCAGCTTCACACAATTCTTCAGAACTATATTAATCAGCTTGAAAATAATTCTGAAGTAAAGCTTACTAGCCAGAATCAAGATTTATCTGAGCTTATGAAGTTGGAAGCAGTGATGTCGCAGCCTCCAGCTTTAAAACAACTTTGTCAAAGGTTTGAGCTTTCAGAATTTGAGCGCTCTATATTAGTATTTTGTACAGCTATTGAAATCGATCCGCGTTTTTCAGAGTTATGTGTTGAAGCCTACAAGGACAATAGTCAATATCATCCAACATTTGGTTTAGCTCTTAGCGCACTGCCTAATGCCCATTGGAGCGCTTTGGCACCAGATGGAAAACTTCGCTATTGGAAACTACTCAACTTCGGCTCAGGTAGTACCCTGACCAACACATCTCTTCATATAGATGAGAGAATTCTTCATTATCTTATAGGTGTGAAAACAACAGATCCGTTCCTGACAGAAATTACTGAGCTATCATCCTACACACAACAACTGATTCCTTCTCATCAATGCTTGGCAGATAGTATAAAGGCTCTCTGGGAATTGAATTCATTGCAGAATTCTCCGCCTCTGATTCAGCTATGTGGTTCAGAAATGGAGGATAAAATCGACATTGCTCAAGTTGTCTGTCAGCATTTTAATCTACAAGTAAGTCTTTTGAACTGCCATCGTATCCCTATCAAACCCAGTGAATTAGAGACTTTTATCCGCCGACTGGAAAGAGAATGTATTTTGGAGTGTAGAGCGCTGCTTCTGGTTTGTGACGATATTGATCGCTCTGACAAGCTACAACTCGCTTCTCTCCATCAGCTGCTTGAGGAACTACAATGTTTTGCGATCGTTACGACACTTTCTCCACTTCAAGGCATAAAGCGTCAGATGATTCGCTTTGATGTTCCTAAACCCCTGCCTCAAGAGCAGTTAATGATTTGGAAAACCTCTGTCGCTGAACTAAAAACTCAACTCAATGGGCAAGGAAAGCTTATCCCAGAGTCCGAACATTTAATGCAAGATTTGCAAGAACTTACTTCTCAGTTTCAAGTTAGTACCTCTACGATTCGTCGAGCTTGTGAGGCAGCTGTTGGGCAGTTAACAATGCCCTCCGCTCCTTCCCTAAAACAAGCTCTATGGCAAAGCTGCCGCGTCCAAGCTCGTCCTGGATTAGATGAGCTTGCAGAGCGAATTGAGTCTAAATTGTCCTGGGAAGATTTGGTATTGCCGCCCCTTCAAAAAGGAATCCTCAAGGAAATTTCGGCTCATGTCCGACAGAAGGCCAAAGTATACGAAAAGTGGGGATTTGGATCTAAAAATAGACGCGGACTGGGTATTACAGCGTTATTTTCTGGGCCTAGCGGAACCGGAAAAACTCTGGCAGCAGGTGTTCTTGCCAATGAGCTGAACCTCGATCTCTATAAAATTGAACTTTCTGCTGTTGTCAGTAAGTACATTGGTGAAACCGAGAAAAATCTACAGCAGATTTTTAATGCGGCTGAGAGCGGGGGTGTAATTTTGCTTTTTGATGAGGCAGACTCTATTTTTGGTAAACGCAGTGAAGTTAAAGATTCTAAAGATCGCAATGCCAATCTAGAAGTCAGTTATTTACTTCAGCGAATGGAATCCTATCCAGGAATGGCTATTTTAACAACGAATTTACAGAGTAATTTAGACCCTGCATTCATGCGGAGACTTCGGTTCGTGACTCAATTTTCTCTCCCAGATGCCGCCCATCGAGCTGAAATTTGGCGACAAATTTTTCCACTTGATACCCCAACTGAAGGCTTAAACTTTGAAAAACTGGCTCAACTTAACGCTCCTGGTGGTAATATCCGCATCATTGCCCTCAATTCAGCCTTTATGGCCGCTGATGCAGAAGAGCCTGTCCAAATGAAGCATATTCTTAGAGCAACTCAAACAGAGTATGAAAAAATAGGAAAATCATTAACGAGTGTAGAAGTTTCTGGCTGGATTTAAGGTTGTGTCGCAAAAACTTACTGAGAACAAAACCCGGTATTAAACACCGTACCAGTTGTAGTCCTTTTTATACGTATTTAATACTACTTATTTATTATACTCCAACTGTCTGTCAGTTGCGTAAGGTTTGAGATTATTTATTTTTCCTAGCTTGCTAAAACTAGTCTTTTTGTTGTTTGATAAATAAATATTCTATGGTGACAAGGTAAAAGTATAAGCATTTTAACCAATTTTTACTCTCAAGTTTTTATAATGCCTACAGCCTGCATAATTAACTTGCTTTGCTCCCAATAAGTTCAGTAAAGCTAAAATCACACAAAACAATGCAGCGTATTTGATACTTGTATATTGCTGGGAGCAACGCGATTTGATGAAATTGGAGTGAAATTATCAATTACATCGGTAAATTATCAATAAAACCAGATTTTTTTGTTGCGATGCTGACGGTAGCTACGCGTAGCGTAACGGAGGTAATCGCATTCCGAAATAGACTATTTCCGTTCTTAGTTTTAGCACATCACTAAATCGTGTTGCTCCCCTTGCATATATTATTGTAAACCTCATTTTGTTGTCCACTAGGGGAAAAATAATGGTGCTTAATTTTACCAAAATTTATAATAGTATTCCTGTACTACCCAAACGGAGGGATAATCTTAATAAATTTTCTACCTATATTATGCTTACTAACCAAAATAATCAATTAGCGTTGCAATGGAAACATCAACCTTCTTTACAACGTAATTTGAAGTTATATGAAGAAAAGCATCAGGAGTTTTCTAATTTATTTTGTTACCAGGATAAAGGAATAGATATCGCAAATTTTTGGCGAAAAGTAGCATTTGATGAATCACAATCAATAGCAGATTGGGAGCCAAGTAATAAAATACAACTTGCCTATGAACATTTAGCAAGTTACTTTGAAGAAAGATGCTATTGGGCTGCTAAAGACTTATGTAAAGAGCGTAATGCAAATTCTTGGGAAGAATATCTATGTATTGCTAGATTACTAGTTTACAATCCAATAAAATTGAAAGAGATTTTAGTTAAATATGATTCTCAAAGTGCAAATATAGATACATATATAACTAATACATTAACAAACCATATTAAATATTCAGCAGAAGTTAATAGATTCTCGCGGTGGAGATTGTTATACAAAAAAAGTGATAAAGAACTTATAGAAGCACTAAAAGTATTCGGAATCATCGAACCAGAAATTTCATTAATTATTTTTGCTAGAAAATATTTTAAGCAAGTTTATTTAATTAATAAGATTAAAAATCCAACTAGAATTACAGGTAAAAAATGGATAGCTCCTGACGAAAAAGATTTTTCAAAATCTGCTCAATGTTATAATGCAGAAAAGATATTACCAACTGCACCCCATGAGGTATTTGCTAACTTTACTAAGGTGACTGCAAAACAAATTCAAGATTGGATGGAGATTTGTATTAAAGCTTTAGAAAGTTATCCGATGTCAATTCTACCGAAATTTTCACTTGATGCTTTGCAATTAGATGGATTTGAAATTAAATCAGAATTACAAGTTCCAGAAATTGAATGGGAAAAGATATCAAGCACTGAGAATACAAGCGAACAAGGATTTTTGGCGAATCAAGCTAATTCAATTTTATCTGAGCAACTTCAATCCATGAAACTGGATGAACGGAAAATTTTACTTCTCTATTATGGATTTGGACTCAATCAAAAACAGCTAGCAGATAGATTGGGAATGAATCAAAGTACAATCTCTCGTTATCTAACTAAATCTACAATCAAATTATTAGAAGCTATAGCAAGAATTTCCCAACCACAACAATGGGTTAAACAGTATGTAAGACGATGGTTAGAAAGTGAGTATCATGCACCCGTACATTCAGATTTGATTCAAGCAGCTTTGGTGTCAGCCATCAAGAAGTTAGTAAACGAAGAACGCAAGATTTTACAACTTTATTATGGAGAGGGAATGGATGAAGTAAAAATTGCTTCTCAATTAGATATTAGCTTGAATGAAATATCTACAATACTTACTAAAACAAGAAATCACTTACAAGAAAAATTGATACAGGAAATAAATATTTGGATTAAAGAATATTTAGAAAAATGGTTGATTAATTATTACAAATATTTCACCGAATTAGTGTTTAAAAACGAAGCTAAATTAGGAAAGAATGAATTAAAACTAGAAGAAAAAATTTTTCTAGTAGAAAGATATATTCAAAATCAATTGTATTAACTTTATCACGGAGGAGAAGATTATGTTAAGTTTATCAGATTTCGTAAATATTGATAATAAGCATATTTGGTTGCAGGTAGAGACAGCCGAACAAAAAAAAATATGGCAGCTTTCTCAACATAACTCAAATGCGATCGCAATTTACAATGCTTATCTTAATCGCATCTGCTTGAGCCGCTTAATCACTTGGTTTCAATTGTCCTTACAAGAATCCACGTTACGCGCAGAGGTATTTCCTAGTGAAGAAAATTTACCTACGATCTTAGAGATAGTAAATGGCACAGCAATTAAGGTGGGTGAAACCAAGATAGTATTAGTGCCAACTGAAATAATAGATATAGAAGAATTGTGCGTACCGCAAGAATGGGTAGATATTAGTAGTTGGGCGGCTGACTATTATATATCAGTGCAGGTCAATTTGGATGGCGATGATGATGATTCTTGGATACGAGTATGTGGGTTTGCTACCCATCGTCAATTGAAAAACCAAGGCAAATATAATTCAAGCGATCGCACTTATTCTTTACCTATCGAACAGTTAACTGAAAATTTCACCTTACTTTTTGCTACACTGGGACTGCATTGGCAAGAAGAAGTACCACCTGAAGTAACTTTGTCAGCAGCAGAAGCTCAAAACTTATTGCAAACATTAAGTGATGCTTCTATTTATTCTCCCAGGGTGCATTTGGATATACCATTTGCTCAATGGGCGGCATTAATTTCCAACGAACAGTGGCGACAACAACTGTATAATCAACGTTCAAGTAAAGAAAAAAATACTGTATCCACCGCTAAGAAATACTTGTCACCAAGCATAGAATCAATGAATAGCGTCTCTGTAGACTCCTCATTGATTCCGGTGAACCTAAATCAATGGTTTCAGAAGCTGTTTGCAGCAGGATGGCAACCTATTGACGAAGTTTTAAATTCACAGCTAGGAACTTTAGCATTTGAGTTCAGAAGTTTTTCTGCAACTAGTAGAACAGGTGTAAATGGAGTCAAGCTAATTGATTTAGGTGTACAATTAGGAGGACAATCTTTAGCACTGATGCTTGCTCTCTCGCAGGAAGAAGACAAAAAAACTGCTATTATCGTACAAGTTCATCCCACTGGTAATAAGAAATATTTACCACCCAATCTTAAAATTATGCTTTTAGAATCGGGAAATATTCTACAACAAATTGAATCGAGAAGCCTGGATTGCTACATTCAACTTAACCGTTTTAAAGGTTTAAGCGGAACCAGGTTTTCTATCCAACTAACTCTTGATGATTTCAGAATGACAGAAAATTTTTCTATTTGAAATTATATCAAGTTTGGGTAATTACTTATATTATCAATACAGCATAGGTTAGATTTCACAAGGTTTAACCCTAGATGAACTCTAAACTGGCGTTGGGTTACGCTTCTCTTATTTAAGACGCTGCTTGTAGGTTGCTTCCACAAAGTGGTACGGGAAGCCGCTAGCTTTTTTTTAACAAAGAAGCTTTGCGAACACGTTTACGTTCCTCAACTTAATAACCTACAGATATTATAAGTGTTTTAACAAACCTGAAATTAGCTAATTAGTATTTTCAAGTCATGAATTAACATAAAAATGCTTAATAATATGCATGAAAACGATATGCATTCTGACTGTAAATTATAGTTATCTGATAATTAAAGATGAGTAAGTTAATTGTTATCAGCTTAGAAAAAGGTAACTTAAATGATGGCTTTTTCCCTGTAACTGCACAATTGTGGGAAACTAATAACTCTCGTCCGATAAAATTTACAGCTAGTTTACCTCCTGCACCAAACATTGCTGAACTCTATAAACGCTTTCAATTAATATATCAAGCACTTTATAAAAGATTCGCGAACCGTTCGGGACTCGAAGTAGAATCGACAGGTTTAAATAATGTTAGTGAAGTAGATTTTAATGAAGTTCAAGAACAGTTATATGAAGCAATCAATTCTTGGTTAAATTCTGATTTATTTCGCCCAATCGATCAAAAATTGCGAGAAAAATTAGCTTTAGATGAAGAATTTCAAGTTATTATTGAAGCCAGCGATTATCTTTTGCAACGGCTACCTTGGCATTTGTGGAATTTTATCGAGCATTACCAATTATGCGAAGTTGCTGTAAGTACTCCTAAATATGAGCGAGTCAGACCATTACTTAAACATAAAACAAATAAAGTTAGAATATTGGCAATTTTAGGTAATAGTCAAGGAATTGATATTCAGCAAGATAGAAATATTTTAGAACAATTACCAAATGCATCGACAATATTTTTAGTAGAGCCTTCACGTCAGGAGTTAGATAAGTGGCTTTGGGACGAGAAAGGCTGGGATATACTGTTTTTTGCGGGCCACAGTCAGAGCCAAGATGATAGAGGTCAGATACATATAAATCAAACTAGTAGTTTAACGATAACCGAGTTGAAAAATGCGTTGAGCCACGCAATTTCACGCGGCTTAAAAATAGCTATTTTTAATTCTTGTGATGGTTTGGGATTAGCGCGACAGTTAATTGATTTGCAAATTAATCAAATTATTGTCATGCGAGAAGAAATACCGGACTTTATAGCACAAGAGTTTGTGAAATATTTCTTGGGAGCTTTTTCTGAGGGTCAATCTTTCTATTTAGCAGTGCGTTATGCACGTTCAAGATTACAAGGTTTGGAAGAGGAATTTCCTGGTGCTTCTTGGCTACCTGTGATTTGTCAAAATATAGCGGAAGAGACTCTAACTTGGCAAGAATTATCTGGTGGAACTAAGATAACTGCTTTCCCGAAATTGACAGTGCGGAATCTGAAAACCACATTTTTAGTGAGTGTTTTGGTCGCCAGCTTAATTACGGGAGTGCGATCGCTTGGCTTCATGCAACAATGGGAACTGTCAGCTTTCGACTCAATGATGCGGATGCGACCTGACGAAGGTGCAGATGAACGTCTTTTGGTGATTACTGTCACAGAAGCAGATATTCAGGCTCAAAAACAAAGACAAAAATCATCACTGTCAGACAGTACACTACAAGAATTATTACAAAAATTGTCACTTTACAAACCAAGAGCTATTGGTTTGGATATTTATCGAGATTTTCCAGTAGGTTCTCAATATCCAGATTTAGCAAATCATTTGCGAACAAACAACAATTTTATTGCTATCTGTCAAGTTAGCGGTAGTAAACAACAAGCAGTTGGAATTTCACCACCACCGGAAATTCCACCTAACCGCATAGGTTTTAGTGATATTGTCTTTGATAGCGATTTGATAATCCGTCGTAATCTACTATCTATAACACCAGAACCGCAATCAAATTGCAAGTCGCCTTACTCCCTCAACTTTCAACTTGCACGACAATATCTAGCTAAACAAGGCATCCAATTTAATATTACTGACGAAGGCTATTTACAGCTTGGCAAGATAGTCTTTAAACCCATAGATGTTCCTACAGGTGGTTATCAACAATTTGACGCTAAAGGACATCAAATACTACTTAATTATCGCTCTTCGCGGCAGGTTGCAAAACAAGTCAATGTAGCACAAATCCTTAACGATCAATTTAACCCCAACTGGGTAAAAGATAAAATTGTTTTGATTGGCGTTGACTCACAAGGCGCTAAAGACTATTTTCTTACACCCTACAGTATGGCAACTACCCCATACCAAGAAATTCCAGGGGTACTACTTCAGGCAGATATGGTTAGTCAAATTCTAAGTGCTGTTTTAGACAAGCGTTCCCTGCTGTGGGTTTTACCTGCATGGGGTGAAATCCTGGGGATTTGCGGTACGTCTTTAGTAGCCGGAATATTAGCTGTATATAGTCGGTCACTATTAAAATTTGCTATTCTCATCAGTGCTGAATTACTCATCCTTTATGGTTGCTGTTTTATTCTCTTGCTATATGGAGGTTGGATGCCATTTCTTCCCTCTGCACTGGGATTAGTAATCACTGGAATCAGTGTAAAAAAGATGAAAAATTATTCATAAAAAATAACTGTAAATAATTGAAAATTTAATCATGACTAAAATCAACTTTCTTTCACCAATAAAAGCATTAGTCTTGAGTGCAACTTTTTTATTAGTTAATATTACGCAATTATCAGCCCAATCTCAGCAATCAAACACTACAAAAATACATTTTGTTCAGCCAATCTTAGATAGACAACCAGAAAATCGGGGCGCACCAAGAGACAGAAGAGGAGCAGGAACTCGTGGTGATTGCCCAGTTAGCTCAGTTATGAACAAACCTCTCACCGCCTTAGTACCTTTAGTATCAAAAACCGCAAATCAGAAGCAAGCAACAACAGGCACAGATACCACACAATATGTTTTAAGCTTAACCACAGATAAACATCCAACTTTTTGGTTTTACGTTCCCTATTTACCAAAGAATATCAACTCGGTGAAATTTGTTTTATTGGATGAAAAAAATAACTCTCTCACAAAAGAACCAATTTTGATTACTTTATCTAACACACCAGGAGTGATTAGGATTAGTGTTCCGACAACAGAGAAACCCCTGGAAATTGGACAATATTATCACTGGTACTTTTTGATTGATTGTAACCCGCAAAGCCGCTCAGAAGATATAGCAGTTGAAGGGTTAGTGCAACGCATTGTCCCAAAAGATGAATTAACACGTCGCTTACAGACAGCAACCCCACGTCAACGAGTAGCTCTTTATGCTCAAGCAGGTATTTGGCAAGATGCTCTAACTACTTTAGGAGAACTTCGCGCCCGCCAAGGCCAAGATACAAGCTTGGCGACTGATTGGAAAGATTTGTTGGATTCTGTGGGGTTGGAAGATATTTCTACTGAAGCGATCGCACCATGTTGTACTCTCTAACATGGGCAAATGGCATTGGATATCTGCGAAAACTTTTTTACTTTTTTAGAGGAATACAATTTTGAAAAAATATATGTGTTTTGGGTGCTTTAGAGGGTTAGAAATTGCGATCGCCTATCCGCGCTGCGCTTCGCTTATCGCCCAAATCCTAACTTGTCAGTTGGCTGGTGCAATCATATTCTCTGCTAATTGCGCTACTGCCCAAATTACGCCGGATGGCACTCTCCCAAATAATTCTACTGTGAGATTAGATGGCAACACCACAATTATTGAGGGTGGAACGACAAGAGGTGCTAATCTATTTCACAGTTTCTCTGAGTTTTCTGTTCGCAATGGAACTACTGCTTTTTTCAATAATTTACCAGATATTCAAAACATCCTGACACGAGTAACAGGTAAGTCAATTTCTAATATTGATGGCTTAATTCGTGCTAATCTTAACGGGAAAGCAAACTTATTCTTACTTAATCCCAATGGAATTGTATTTGGACCAAATGGCAGCTTAGATATTCGTGGTTCTTTCGTTGCGACAACAGCCAACGCTTTACAATTCGGTAATCTAGGCAGCTTCAGCGCTACAAATCCAGAAGCACCTTCATCGTTACTGACGATTAACCCTTCAGCTTTTTTATACAACCAAATCCCTACAGGAGCAATTGAAAATAACTCAGTTGCACCTGCTGGCCCTCATTTAGCAGGTTTTGATACATACGGTTTGCGAGTACCTGATGGTAAAAGCTTATTACTAATCGGTGGTAATGTGACGATGACTGGCGGACAATTAAATGCTTATGGTGGACGAATCGAATTAGGAGGATTATCTGCTCCAGGAAGTATAAATCTTGCTATTAATGGCGACATTTTTACTACTCAAGTACCTGAATTTTTCCGAAGTGATGTATTTTTGAATAATGGAGCGATCGCGAATGTTTCTTATGAGAGTGGTGGTAGTATTGCAGTCAACGCACGCAACATAGATTTATTTAAAAACAGTTCACTCAATGGTGGTATCGAGGCAAATTTGGGATCGGCCACTGCTATTGCAGGAAATATTACTCTTAACGCCACGGAAGCAATTAGGATAGAAGAGCAAAGCGAAATTAGAAATCAGGTTCGAACGAATGGCATTGGCAATGCTGGTGATATTAATATTGCTACTGACTTATTGTCCGTAAAGGGCGGATCTGGAATTTACACTCGTTCCTTGGGCGATCATTCCTTGCAGCGTCCAGGTAATGCCGGCAATATCAATATCAATGCTCGCGGACAAGTTTCTTTTCTAGATGGAAGTTTTGGCTCGACTACTTTAGAACCTACAGAACCTACAGGTGTAGGAAAAAGTGGAGATTTGCAGATTCAAGCTGATTCTGTGTTAGTTGGTAACGGCTCTCAATTAAAGGTTAGTACTTTAGGTACCGGAAATGCTGGCAATTTAACAATTGATGCTGCTAATACTGTTGATTTTTATAATAATTCCTTTGCCTTGAGCCAAGTTGAAAAAGGAGAAGGTAATGGCGGGATTATAAAAATCAACACGGGTTCACTTACGGTGGCAGATAATTCATTTCTTAGTGCCAGTACCATTGCCAAAGGAAATGCAGGTAGTGTAAAAATACAGGCTCGTGATACTGTATCCTTTGCAAATAATAGTAAAGCGGATACCGCAGTTCAACCAGGCGGCCAAGGAAATGGAAATGACCTTTCAATCCAAGCAAGGTCAGTTTCGGTTACTGATGGGTCATTTTTAACAGCAGGTACTTTCGGTGAAGGCAACGCAGGTAATGTACTAATTGATGCTACCGATTCGGTTCTATTTGATGGTACTAATAGTTATGCCGCTAGCAGCGTAGGTTTACGAGATTATGGCGTAGGATTAGGCAACGGAGGTATAGTAAAAATCTCTACAGGTTCGCTTCAGCTTACCAACCAAGCCATATTAACAGCAGAAAGCTACGGCAAACAAGGAAATGCAGGTAATGTAATAATTGATGCCCGCGATGCCGTCTCTTTATCAGATGGAAGTTCTCTAAAAACCCTGTTAGGAGGGCAAATAGAGGGTAAAGCAGGTAATATCAGCATTACCACAGGCTCACTCTCAGTTGCCAGTGGTTCCTCGTTCCAGGCTGATACTTATGGACAGGGAGACGGCGGTAATATTAATATTCAAGCACGAGATAATGTGTCTTTTCTAACTGAGGGAGGAGCTTATACCAGAGTACAATTAGGTGCAAATGGCAAGGGGGGCAATATAGATATTACAACGGATTCTTTAACCCTGAGTGATGGTTCCTTTTTAGCAGCAAGTACTCTAGGAGAAGGAAATTCTGGCAGTGTAACCATTAACGCCGCTAATGCCGTTAATTTAAGTGGAGTCAGCAAAGAAGGTTTTCCAGGAGGCATTTACAGCGAAGTTGCGACCATTCAACCAAATAGCAATGGAGGTAATGTAAATATCACTGCTAGATCGTTGAAAGTCACTGATGGTGCCCGCTTGGCTACTAGTACAAATGGTAATGGAAATGCTGGTAGTGTCAATATCAATGCGACTGATTTCGCTTTATTCGATGGTGTAAGCAGTAACAATAACAGAAGTGGTGCTTATAGTCTTGTGTTACCTCTAGGAACAGGTGCGGCAAATGATATTAACATTAATACAGGCTCACTTTTTTTGCAAAATGGTGCGATTTTGAGTGCAGGCACAGAGGGAGAAGGGAATGCAGGAAACATAAATATTATTGCCCAAGATATGGTATCTATTGATGGAGCAAGCGCTAATGAATTGCCAAGTACGATTGAGAGTAGGGTAGCAGAAAATGCTGTGGGCAATGGAGGTAATGTTGATGTTACAACTAGGTCGCTTTTTATTACCAATGGCGCGAACTTGAGCGCAAGCACACAGGGAGATGGGAATGCAGGAAAAATAAATATTATTGCCCAAGATATAGTATCTAGTGATGGAGCAAGCGCTAAGGGGCCAAGTACGATTGAGAGTAGGGTAGCAGAAAATGCTGTGGGCAATGGAGGTGATGTTGATGTTACAACTAGGTCGCTTTTTATTACTAATGGCGCCGAACTATCTAGCAGCAGTCAGGGAAATGGAGCAGCAGGCAATTTAACGGTAAATGCTAATTTGATTGATCTTGACAACCGAGGCAAAATTTCAGCCGACACCATCGCCGGACAAGGCAATATAAATCTAAATCCCAGAGATTTATTATTAATGCGTCGTAATAGTGAAATCACTACTAAAGCTTCTGGAAACAATATTACTGGTGGTAATATTACAATCGATGGCAAAAATGCCTTTGTTGTTGCGGTTAAAGATGAAAATAGTAATATTCGTGCTGATTCGGAAAACTTTCGAGGTGGAAATGTTAAGATTAATGTAGCTCAAATCTTTGGTTTTCAATCTCCAACAACATCATTCCCGCTAATAAGTAGCATTACTGCAAAAGGAGCAACTCCTGACTTGAGCGGAAATATACAAATCAATACCTTTGATACAGACCCTAGTAAAGGATTAGTTTCTTTAACAACAGATGTGGTTGATGTCGCCCGTTTAGTAGACGATAATATCTGCGCCAGAACCGCTAAAAGTAGCTTCACTTATACTGGAAGTGGTGGTTTACCTCCCTCTCCCAACAACACACTTAACAGTGATGCGGTATGGGAAGATTGGCGACTCACTGCTGTACCAAAGGGAAGAGAGGGAGAAAAAGATAAGGGAAACTCGCAGTCTCTTGTGGAGATAAAGGGAGAGAATAATTCCTCACGCCCTACTCAAATTGTGGAAGCGCAGGGGTGGATAATTAATCAAAATGGGGAAGTGACACTCACAGCTTATCCTTCCACAGTTGCACTACACAAAGTAGGAAGCTCATCATTGGGATGTCAACCGCCAATTGCCAATTAATGGACACGCGGTATCAGGCAATGATGATTAGACCTCTTGCAAAAATAATTCATGGTATAATGATGGGCTTTAAGATTTGCGCTCCATTTGAATCAGACATACCAATGAGGTGATAAAAGTTGTCTGCATCAATTTGGATGTGCATTTTTAAGTAAATCCCTAATCATACCACAAAATAATTTTGCAAAAGGTCTATTGTTTAGGAAAGGATTGGAATGGCAAGACTTAATTTTTGGGACACGGCTAGAAAAAAGGGTGTATTTGGCAAGTGGCAAATTATCCTGTTAGCTTTGCTGGGATTGACTTTCAGCTTTAGTGTTCATCTGCTATCGGCTGCTTCCGTTGTCCCAGTTATTGAGAAAGTTCCCGTCCGATCAAGTCAGCCAATTAGCAATGCTTCTATATCTTATACCGAAGTGCCTGAAAGCATAGAACAACTGATGCAAAAGGGCAAGACTTTATACCAATCAGGACAATTTGCCTTTGCGGCGCAAAATTTTCAGCAGGCTGCACAGGTTTATCAGTCCCAAAATGACGCACTCAATCAAGCTTTGGCCTTAAATTTCCTTTCTTTAACTGAGGAAAAACTGGGACATTTAAACCAAGCAAGTGTGGCAATAACAACTAGTCTTGATTTATTAAAGCAAGCAAATTTAAGTACTAGTAACGCAAAACACATTCTTGCTTTGGTTCTCAACACTCAAGGCAATTTACAATTAGTACTGGGACAAGTTGAAAATGCTTTGCAATCATGGCAAAAGGCGGCTAAAATTTATACTGAAATTGGTGATAGCGCTGGTAATACTGGTACTTTAATTAACCAGGCTACGGCTTTCCAATCTTTGGGGTTTTACCGCCGCACAATGAAAATATTTGAGCAGGTAGAAAAAAATCTCCTTTCCATGCCAAACTCGCTTTTAAAAGCAGCTGGATTACGAAGTTTTGGAAATTCGCTCCTAGCTAGTGGAGATATAGAAAAGTCTCAGAAAATGCTGGAGCAAAGTTTGGTAGTAGCGCAACAGTTGCGATCGCCACAAGAAGAAAGTGCAACTTTACTCAGTTTAGGTAATGCCTCATTCGCAAGGGGCAAGAGAAATCTCATCAAAGAAAGCACTACTAAAGAGGATAATTTTCTCCCGTCGCGGTGTGGACAAACAGCCATGTCTGACGACAAGCTCTTACGCATCTACGCCCAAACAGAAGATACCAATTACTTTAAAAAAGCATCTAGTTTTTATCACGAAGTCGCAAATAAGTCAAGTTATCCGATTACTGCTGTACAAGCCCAACTCAATCGCTTGAGCGTATTGCAGTTTCTTGGGCAACAGCCGACGAGCGAATATCTTGGATCAATTAAATCTGCACTCTCCAATTTAACCCCCAGTCGAGCCGCAGTATACGCCAGAATAAATTTTGCCCAGAGTTTGGTTTGTCTTGAAAAGGCACAGAAGCAGATAACAAGAGAAATTTTCAATTCCCCAACCCAAAATCAGGATTTCCAAGCAGGAGCCACGGAACAAGCTAAAATTCAAAATCCCGAAGAAATTATCGAGCTATTAAACACTGCTGTGCAACAAGCCAAAGACATTAAAGACCAACGAGCCGAGTCTTATAGTCTGGGTTATCTGGCTCAATTTTACGAGATGAAAAAACAATTGCCAAACGCGCAGCGATATACCGAGTCAGCTTTAAATCTTGCTCAACTCGTAAATGCACCGGATATTGCTTATCAGTGGGAATGGCAACTCGGACGCCTGCTTTCGGTACAAGGAGATTCAGAAAGAGCAGTAGCAGCTTATACCACAGCAGTGGAAACTCTTCATACTTTACGCGGTGATTTGGTAACTCTTAATCCCGACATTCAATTTGACTTTCGAGATGAAGTAGAACCAGTATATCGTCAATTGGTAAGATTACTTTTACAATCAGACCAAACCTCGACTAATAAAGCAGTAACTCAACAAGTCAGTCAGAAAAATTTAAAGCAAGCTCGCGATGTGATTGAAGCTTTACAATTGGCTGAATTAGACAACTTTTTCCAAGATAGTTGTATTACCATCCAGCCAACGCAGATTGACGAAGTGGTGAACAATGCTAATCCAGTCACAGCAGTTTTTTACTCAATTATCTTAGCAGACCGCATCGAAATAATTGTCAAATTACCGCATTCTGAAGAATTACGGCATTACACGACTTACAAATCCAAAGTTGAAGTAGAAAAAATTTTAGAAACACTGCGACAAAAACTAGAACAACGTTATACATTTCGCGATCGCGAGGAGCTTTCTCAAAAAGTATATAACTGGATTATCAAACCTGCCATTGCAGACTTAGAGCAAAATAATGTCAAAAATCTAGTCTTTGTGATGGATGGTTCGTTGCGGAATATCCCAATGGCTGCGCTTTACGACGGCAAACAATATTTAATAGAAAAATACAGCGTTGCCCTCTTGCCCGGTTTGCAATTGCTAGCACCCAAACAAAAACAGAGACGATTGGAAGCATTAATCGCCGGATTAACAGAATCTCGCTTCGGCTTTAGTTCCCTATCAAATGTCACTACCGAATTGCAGCAAATAGAATCTATTATTCCTTCTAAACAACTCATCAACCAAGCTTTTACTGATACTAACATTGAGCAGCAAGTCAGTTCAGTTTCTTTTCCTGTGGTTCACTTAGCAACTCATGGCAAATTCAGTTCTAAAGTTGAAGATACATATATTCTTACTTGGAATCGCAAGATTAATATTAAACTGTTGCGTGAAATACTGCAAACTAGAGAACAAGTAGTAGGGCGCTCCAATCGCGTACCACCTCCAATTGAATTACTTGTTCTCAGTGCTTGTGAAACAGCGACTGGAGATAAGCGTGCTGCTTTGGGACTCGCTGGTGTCGCTGTGCGTTCCGGCGCACGCAGTACCCTGGCTTCACTGTGGCAAGTAGACGATAAATCTACCTCCGTTCTGATGAGTGAATTCTATCGACAATTAACACAAGATGCCAATTTAAGTAAAGCAGAAGCCCTACGTCGCGCTCAAGAGGTTGTTTTGAAGGATAAAGAACATCCATTTTATTGGGCACCCTATGTTTTAGTGGGGAATTGGCTTTAGAGTACTCCAAAGAAAAAATGATCCAAAAGCCAGGAATACTAAGAGAATAATCAGTGTGCAGTAGGGTTTATGTCTCCAGAATCGTTAATCTAGCTAAGTGATAGTCTGAGGTCGTTGTACATTAAGCACAGCACAAAAGCTCAAAGGAAGTGACCGAAGACAATTCATGGCAGAGTTAGTAAAAGGATGGGGACGAGGAGGAGCAACAATTGCAGAACAAGAACTAGGATGGAATCGACGGACAATTCGTAAAGGGATGCAGGAGTTAGAGCATGGAATGTCAATACCTGGATTTCTCACAAAGAGATAAAAAAAGGGTCAAAAACTGCGAAAATGTATATAGAATAAGCATATTTTTTACTCTTGTACTTTTAATATAAAAGAATTGAATTTACTTCCATCCTACAAAAAAAGCAACACATCCTATAATACGGATATTATAAGTACGAAAGTATTCTTTAAGAATGGTTTCTAAATCTTCATGTGTATCATTTATGTTACCAAATATTCCTTTAGCATTATATGTACGCATTAATTGTCTGGCAAAAAAATTGTGTAATACTCCTTTGCCAAGAATAGTTGTTCCAAATATCACACCTCCATTATTTAGCGAATTATTAAGATTTCTGAAAACCACAGCTTTATTTAAGATGCTATTACCAGGAAGACAATGTAACAAGTAGTTTAGTCCAATGGAATCAAAAGTTAACTCTGAAGGTAATGGTTGGAAAATATCAGCAAGCAAAGTAGTTGGATTGTATCGATGTATCCGCTGTGCAGTATATTCGAGACTATTAGGATTTAAATCAACTAAGGTAATAATAGGATTAGAATGAGGAAACTTACAATTATCTAAAAAATAACCAGTTCCTACTCCGACATCTAAATGTTTAGCCGAGATGTTTTGGTTATAAAAGTCAAGAATTAATTGAGTTGGGCATCTCCAAAAAAATGTATTTGATAAACCTAATACAAAAAAATCATAAGTCGTTAAAAGTGATTTATTGTAAATAGCTGCGCCGGAAGTTGTATCAATAGTAATTTCCGATTTTTGAGTAGAATTATCTTTCATGCTTCTTCAGTAATATTTCTAGCATTAGTAGCTAATATATCACTGAGTTCCTCAAATTAAGACAGCGATTATAATCGGGTATTTTCGGTATACTACCAGTTATACACGGGAGCTTTTGCTTCTTCAAAATCAAGCACTCCTCCAATTCTTGCCGTGCACGTCGGTCAACAGGAGCATTCTACTAAAAAGAGGATTTATTACTGGTAATATTTTTTACAATACAACCTCATTTCCTACTTTAGCTTCAGTTTGACCTTTCTGCCCCACAGCTTCACACCAAGCTGAAGCAAACCATCCATCGGGGTGCTGACTCAATTGTCGCAAAGCACGGCTCATAGCTGTAATTGATTCTTCTGTAGCCCAATTGTTTTGCACAACTTGATCAACTTTTGCAAAAGCTTCGATTATTAGTGCTAGATATTCTGTAACAGAACTTAAAGATTCATTACACTGATAAGAAGCAGAAGCTTTAATATTAGTAAATCCAGCTTGGCGCAGCAATCCAGATAACTCTCTACCTACATAAGGATTGCCAGAATTCTGCTGTAAAATCCATTTAAGATAAGCGATCGCTTGATCCAATTGTGGTGTAGTAGGTGTGATTAAAAAGCCACCCCAGTCAGGACTACGAAGACCTATTGTTCCTCCTGGTTTGAGTACTCGCCACAGTTCTTCTAATGCGAGTGCAGGTGACTGAAGATGTTCAAACAAAGCATGGGAAAAGATAGCATCAAACGAATTGTCTAAAAAAGGTAGAGCGTAAATATTCGCCTCCAGAAAATTAGTATTTTTGATATCTTGAGTTACAGCATTTTCAGCAGCTATACGAATTTGAGAAGCTTCTTTGTCAATACCTGTAACTGTACCTGGAGCTACAATTTTAGCTAACCCCATTGTAATTGTACCGGGGCCACAGCCTATATCCAGCAATTTCATCCCTGGATATAGGTAAGGCTTAAAAAATCCAGCATGGCTATCCAAGGTTCGATACGCCATGAAATTAATTGTATTGCTGGAATAACCTGGAGTGTACTTCTCTGACATATATCTAACCCCTTTTGATAATTACGTATGTTTTATACTTCAGATCGGTGACCCAAGCAAAGCAATTGTGAGGCGAAAAATTACAGTGCTGTTTTCTCAATTTACTAAAGGGAGGCACAAAACAAGTCACAGACAGTACTCACTATTCATTGGCATGGCAGTTTTCCACAATGGCTTCATCTTGCGACATCTGTTGCAATATAAAAAACCACAATTTTAACCGCACTGAAGATTTATTAGTGATTGCCGACTTACTTATCTAAACAGAGTCCAATACTGGTTCTCCCTAAGCTTAGAGTGATGCGATCGCTGTTATTAAGTTAGCATAAGGTAATGGTAGCAATGCAACGAGAGTATTAAATTGCAGATGTTACAGATGGCGATATCTGAGAGAAAACTAAATGCAAGACCCTGTGTTGAAAACATTGGCTGTAAATTGTTAGTCGAATACTCTTGTGTCAAGCGCACTTACACAAAAGCTGATCGACGTGGCCGATTAGTCAGCAGACATTGAGTTATTGCCCAAACAGAAGAGACGTTTATTTACTTTGTAATGAACCGTATTATAGTCAGGTCACTGGCATAAAAGTTGATTCATCAAAACTTTTCAAACGTCCTAGCTATCAGCATTTCTAAAATATTTCATGCAATTGAATCTAAAAATAATCCATTCTTTATCAAAAAATAAATCATTGAAGTTGTAAATAAACAAATTTAAAATATTTTTAGGACTTACGCAAAAATTGCTAAAAAGCTTAATTTATCGAACCGCCAAGACGCCAAGAGCGCTGAGAATTCGTAGAGTGTGCGTAAGTCCTAATTTTATAATAATGGTTCAAAATTAGATTAAATAATGTTGAAAAAGCATATTGTAAAGCATTTGCTTAGAAAGCTATATATTTGCGCTGTAAGAATAAATAAAAAATAAAAAATGATTGACTTTAGCCTGACTCAAGAACAGCAAAAGTTGCAGTCACTTGCGCGTGACTTTGCTCAAAATCAGATTGGGCCTATTGTTGAGATAATCGAAGGGTCTAACAATCTAGAGATGGAACCTTGGGATTTCTGCAAACAGGTGTTTTATAAAGGGGCTGAATTGGGATTCACATCCTTAATGGTTCCAAAAGAGCTAGGAGGTGTGGGTGGAAAGTGCATAGACTTGGCTATAGTGTTAGAAGAAATAGGCGCTGTTGATGTCAGCATTGCTTGTAGTTACTTTAATCTCACCGCAGCGATGTCGCTGTTTGTCAGCAGAGCAGGAACCCAAGAACAGCAAGAACGAATACTATCTTTTGTCAAATCAGGAAAACCACATCTATTCAGCGCCGCAGAGAGTGAACCTAATGTTGCCACCTCCGATATCTTCTGCCCGTTCCCAGATTCCAATATTGGGATGAAGACCTTTGCAGCACGCCAGGGCAATGGATACATCCTCAATGGAACAAAATCCTCCTTAGTTACAAATGCTGGAATTGCGGATGCCTATTTTATCATTGCCCGTACAGCAATGGATAAACCATTGCGCGAAAGTTTGTCTATCTTTTATGTTCCAACAGATACACCTGGAATTAAGTTTGGCAAAAAGACACAGATGATTGGTTGGAAAGCCTCGCATCATGCAGAGATTTGCCTGGATAACGTCCTAGTCCCTGCACAAAATCTGATTGGACTTGAAGGGGAGGCAGGAAAACTATTGATGTTGGTTCCAGAAGTAGCTATTGGGCTGGCAGCTTCTTATGTTGGTTTGGCTCGTGCTGCTTATGAGTATGCTTTGAATTATGCCAAGCAAAGAGTTAGTTGGGGTCGTCCGATTATTGAACATCAGGCAGTGGCTTTAAAGTTAGCCGATATGATGATTAATACCCAGGCTGCACGACTGGTAGTATGGGATGCTGCCCTTCAAGCAGAAACTTCTCCTCAACTTGCCACCACAGTCAAAGCACCAGCCGCCAAAACTTTTGCAGTGGATGTTGCAATCAAAAACGCACAAACAGCAGTTGAAATTCTTGGGGGCTATGGGGTGATGCGAGAGTGTTTGGCTGGCAAGTTTCTTGCCGATGCAACTATCGGTTATTCCTGCGACTTTACACGAGAAGTTTTGCGCCTGGGAATCGTGAATTTTTTGTAATGGTTGGTTGTATGCCTTGGATGCAGAGATTAACCTCAAGCCAAATATGAACCGCGAGCAACTACTGAATGCGATCGCCAATGCAGTTTATCATGCGACAGGCAAACGCATTCGTGAACTGCCTATTACGATCAACAAACTGTTATGACAAAACGGGAGCAACACGATTTTCTGAAGTCGGACAAAAAAAGAGCGATGCCTTCTCTGCGAGACGCTACGCCAACGGCAGGTTACACCTACGCGTCATCTTGATAGGTATCAT
Source organism: Nostoc sp. (assembly GCF_036916735.1). Lineage (GTDB taxonomy): Bacteria > Cyanobacteriota > Cyanobacteriia > Cyanobacteriales > Nostocaceae > Nostoc. Next base: position 15,252 of record NZ_JBALFV010000094.1, on the reverse strand, counting down.
TCATTCTTGCCTCATAATTTCAGTGTAATTGTTTAAATTTATACTTTTTCTGAGATTTTTAAGTATAATTTCTAATTGACAAAAAGAATAATTTCTTAAACTATCACCGATGCCCCTGACCTCGTAGAGCATCGAATGCCTGTTTCCAGGTTTCTTGCCAGCGAAAAGGAAATAAACCAAAGTAAGTTTTTAGCGATCGCTGTGGTGCTTTGATCGCATCACAAAACATCTGTCCGATTGAAGTAACTTCCACCACACTGGGACGGAAGTAAAGCGCAAACAATGAAATGCGTTACCATCCCTTGCGGCGGTTGTCTTCATTGTCCTTGATCGTCTCCAAGGTATCGTCCCTTGCATGAAACAGTAAGGCATAAGGATCTAATTGGACAATTTCTGGTGGCTATACTCTAATAGCTGTTGTACCGAAAGAACATCATCAGTATTCAAGCAGGAATACATAACACGTTTTCCCGATTTCAGTGGGGACAGCAAGGTTTTAGTGTTAGCGATTGCATTTTGAAAATATTAATCAAGTCGAGTTGATAAGTCGCTCTAAATGCATATTTTTATTCAGTCATCAGAGATAACTCATTTTGATAGTACATGAGTATTATAAAGAGAGGAATATGTTTAAACCTGTCTCAAAAATTGAAGTGAAGGAATCGACAGCAAATGGCAATTGAAGAACTACGAAAAAACGACATGATGGCACACCTGCTTGATTCCCTTGATGCAGGTAAAGATATTGGTCATTACGGAAGGTTAATATTTGCAATGGTGGCGCGTCATTTTTTAAGTGAATCTGAATTAATTAATTATCTTCACAAAGACAAAGACTTCAGCGAAGAACAAGCGCGTTCACTGTATCTACAAGTGCAGGGTAAAGATTATAATCCTCCTCGACGAGAACGCGTTCTTCAATGGCAATTACAACAAGATTTTATTATTTGCCCTAATGCCGATGACCCAGATGCTTGTAATGTCTACAAGGACTTACAGTTTCCTGAAGAAACTTATGAGCATATTTCTGAATACCACGAGCAAAAAGCCTGATACATTATCCACTGGTGTCAAATTAAGACATCAGCCCAGATGTTAACAAAGCGAGCAGCCGTTCGTCGGTGACGTTGACGGACGGCTTTAACCAAGCCCATCGAACGATAATGTTCGACAAGCTAACGAATAAATTATAACTTAAAGTAAAGTAAAAATGCGTAGTAAAATAAATATAAACTGCGAAACACCATTTGTACGGAAATGCGTTCAATAGGCTGTCGTAGAGCGATTGCTACATCAACTGATAATTTCTTGAGAGTGAGTTTCCAGCAGTCGGTTAGTTTGTTCTACTAATACTCTGTCACATCAACTTTGCGGAGTAAACCAAGTTTTAGAACCTCTCTTTTCCTCCTCCTTTGCCTTCTCTGTGCCTCTGTGGTTTGTTCCCTTACCCCTCAAACTTTGTATGACAGAGTACTAGATTCATCTCATCATAGATGCCTGCGACTATGCCGCAGTGGTCAATATCCTGTACCCTGATATCTGATGGTGATGCTGTCATGCTTCTAAAATGCAGCATTTAGGTCATTTTTAAAATACAGCATTTATGATCGCACTTGCGGAATCTGGGTTATAGAGCAATACGCTTGGGTTAAGGCTAAAACTCTTTGTCAAAGTCAACAGTTCGGCTTCGCTCACTGTTGACCTTGAGCGTTCGCGTAGCGTTTCGTAGAGAAGCCGAAGGGTCAATTTTTTTTACGAACCGCAAAGGACGCAAAAGACGCAAAGAGAAGGAAGAAATGCTTAACTGAACTGTATTAGGTTATAGAGTTTCTCTAATGGTTAAAATAGGCGATGGTTAAATCAAATATAAAATTTTCTGATTTGGTGCGGGTTTTTGTCTATGGCACGCTTAAACCAGGTGAAGCTAACTATAAAAAATACTGTGCTGACAAACTAGTTGATTTTAAAAGAGTCTTTGTACAAGGCAAATTGTTTGCTTTGCCAATGGGCTACCCAGCGATGACGCTAGGGGATAGCCAAGTTTACGGATATTTACTCTCTTTTTCTAACCCAAGGATTTTAAATGATTTGGATGTGCTAGAAGATTACCAACCCACTAGACAACCACCAGAAAACCTCTATAATCGACAAATTATTGAGGTTTATGAGCCACAGTCGCTCTCTCTGGGTTGGGCTTGGGTTTATCTGATGACTTTAGACCGAGTTGAGCAACTAGGAGGCTTCCTCCAACCTGACGGCTGGTGGAGTGGCTGTGGTTTAACCGCAAAGTCCAGTTATGATCTGTGAACTGTTAATGCGATTAGTTTATGTCCTGTTTGGGGTCGTGTCGTTGCGGCTGTACCTGATAAATTGAATTTTCTGGAGAAGCTACTGCTGCTTTAGGAATTTCAATTACCGGGTTATTTAGTCCCACCATCAAAGGGGAAGGTGGAATTATAGACGCTGAGGATGTTTGTATGGGTTCTATTTCTGGTCGTTGTGCCAGTTGCGGCGCTCTCGAACCAATAGGTACTAAGCTAGATACTGCACCAATTACACAAGCAGCGACGGCTACACTTCCCGCCATCCAGTTTAAACGGGAACGACGGCGCAAACGTGTTAATACTTGACCAACTGTTGCTTCTGGTGACTGTTGGGCTGTTGGTACTGGGAGAGTTCGCAAGCCTTGGCGCAGCTTTAAAAGTCGGGCATACAAGCATTGAACTGAGGTATCATTTGCCAGCCATTCTTCTACTTGCCTGCGTTCGGCGGCTGTGACTTCACCATCGAGATAAGCACTCAATAACTCGAAGCGATCGCGCTTCACCATATCCATAAGACCCGTTGATTCATTGGTATGCTTGGCCATTCCATCTGACAAATCTTGAGGAAGTTGCAAAGGAGAACGGTCGTAAAACTGAGAATCAGTAGTCATCTTAACATTATTACCAATTCATACACGGGTAAACTGGGCGGGAGATTCGCAGAAATTAGCCAATTTTCCTCCTCAGGGCAGAAGCGATCTACGTCTTTGGTGTAATTCTTAATCAATCCTTAAATTCTGCCATTGGGCAGAAGCAAGAGACTGTAAATTAGCAATCTAGATAATTCTGCAAGTGAGCTTGCAGCCTCGATCTAGCTCTGGCTATTCTTGACTTGACAGTTCCTAGAGAAACTCCAGTGATTTCGGCAATTTCTTCATAAGCCATGCCTTCGATTTCTCTCAGGACAATGGTAGTACGAAAAACTTCTGGTAAATCCGCGATCGCTTCTCGCAGTTGTTCGTAAAATTCTCTAGTTGTCAGTTCTTCTTCAGGGCCAGGGGTATCGCCAGCGATTTCCCAATCCATTTCGCCGTCCTCTAAGGAACGGGGAGCATCCAGTGATAAAGGACTCATAACCCGCTTGCGTTTCCGCAACTCGTCGTAAAACAAGTTGGTGGCAATACGGCTTAACCAGCCCCGAAATTTGGCAGGTTCTTGTAATCGGTTAATATTCCGATATACTCGAATCCAAACTTCTTGAGCCAAATCGGCTCTGTCAGGCCAATCTGGAGCCAGGTGGTATAGAACTCTATCAACTTGACTTTGATAACGGCGTAATAGTTCTGCAAACGCAACACGATCTGGTCGCAGTCCGGCTTGACAGCGCAAAATTAAATCGTGGTTAGGGAGTTTGTCAACTTGCACTGATGCTTCTGAATATTTGGCATCAACCGTTGACCAGGATACAGAGATCGACTGACTCATAGATCGTACTGGCTCTAAATCATCCCTATCTATTAGACCTGCTAATGGGACATAAGTTCCATGCTAAGGTGACGGATTTATGACTGGAACACTGAGGCAGACAATTTTGGATACATTTATTGCAATAACGAGGGTCACTTTTTCCTTATACTGCTGGCATAGTTACCCAAGACCCATAAACGAATAAAAGCGCGACAATATGCACATTTTGGTACTTTTCGCAACTGGGTATATACGCTTGATAAAAATAATTAAATCTGGTTATAAGGATGAAGAGAAAAATTTTGTAATTCTAACTTCTTAATACTTTTAAAGTTCAAGTATTAATTTCTGGAAGTTAGGTTGCTATGGTGACTATAATGGTGATTTATTTTTTTAATTTTGTTACCAGAATAGCTGTTGATTGTTCTGGTTGTAACCCGTAGGTAGCACCAGAGTGATGTTGCTCTGGTACCCGAACTTGAAAAATAAAATTGAGGGAAAATGTAATTGTGACTGCTAAGAATAGTTTTTCAAACATGGTTTTTCTCCCACCGACACCACTAATAATTGATTACTGCATTTCAAAAGTTGCACCAGAAAGTCCAAATATTGGCTTACAACCTCCACTTTGGAGGAATGAGGTTGGTCACTTGGAGTTTTGCAGCTGGGACAATTTGCATAGTATTAGTTTGCATAGTATTAGTTTGCCCAGAGGTGTTGGCAGATTTATAACAGAAATGATAAGTATTGATAAATTTTTGATGATCGGATGATGAACTCATCCAATTACTCGGCTGGATATGTCAGGGATAAATAATAGGCGATAGCAATGGCAAGAAATGAATCTATAGGGCGGATGGTAATGTTGGTCTTTGGCACAGCATTTTTATCTTTAGCTGTCCATTGGCGCATTACTACAGCAGAACGGCAGTTTGATAAGTCTGCATCTACTGCGATGCGGCGAGATTCTACCCTAACCAATCCTAAGAGAAGCCACCCAGAGGGAGTCTACAGGAATCTTTCCCAAGTTAGTTTAGGGGAAATTGCACTGGGTGCATCTGTGCCAGTTGATGAAGCCACACAAAGGACAACTGTCCAGAGGGTGTTTACACCAAAATCCTCTGTTATTAAGCCTCAAACTAAGTCGAAAGTAATTAATAAGAATCTAGCGAAAGCAAATAAGTCGAAAATAATTAAGAATAATGTCGCAAAAGAGGCTAATTTAAACGCAATTATTTCTCAAACTCAGCCGCAAATCATCAAAAAGAATGTAGCTAAAGAAACCGAATTACCAACTAAGACGCGCCTGGTGGCGCAAATAGAAAGAGAAAATCCAGTTACAGATAGTTGGCCAAAAAGTCTATGGTCTCAAGCTTCAGCCCAACAAGTACCAGCTAATAGCCTAGCAGATGCTAAGACACAAGTAGTGGTTGATTTAAGTGATCGCCGAACTTATGTATACGCAGGAGATGAGGTGATAGCCAGCTATCCCATTGCTGTTGGTAAGAAAGGTTGGGAAACCCCCACAGGTTCTTTCCAGGTGATTCACATGCGACACTATCCAGTTTGGCGTCATCCGATTACTGGCAAAGTATTTAAGGCTGGTACAGATAGTCCCTTGGGAGACAGATGGATTGGTTTTTGGTCAGATGGACGGAATGAAATTGGCTTTCATGGCACGCCTGATATTGACCTGGTAGGAACGGCTGTATCCCACGGCTGCTTGAGAATGCGTAATTCTGATGTCCGATTGTTATATGAGCAAGTCAGTATAGGGACAAAAGTGTTAGTACGTGATTAATTAATTAAGAGTCATCGTCATTTGGCTCATCATCTGGCTCGTCATTTTGCTCAAAATTAGGTGCGTATGTTTGGAGTAAAGCACTAATTTGGCGTTGAACCTCATTTTGAGTGTTTTTACCCAAGGCTTGCCGTTCTGGGAAGAAATTGGGTTGATCGAGGTAACGGTTGATCGCCTCACTTATTTGCTGAGAAATTAAGTCTTGCAGTTGTGCCTGAGCCGTTTGGCGCTGAAAGTTAGCACCTTCTTCTGTAGTAGCATACAAAGGTGGTAGCCTGTTGAGGGCGTAAGCAGCAATATCGCCGACATCTAAAGAACTTTCGCTGGTAGCTTCAATTTCTGCAACTCGGGCGATCGCTTCTGTCAGTACCAATTCTTCCATCACGTTAATGAATTGTTTGCGAGGTACCGCCACTACCTCACCAGTCAATAGCGCACCCATCAGCCGATCCAGCGCCATATACTCTTCAATTGAAAGTTCCGAGGCGTTATCACAGATTCTACCGACTTCTGCTTCCATTGCTGGTGTCAAATAACCGTCTTGGAGAGCTTGTTCGACAATTTTTTCGATACTCATAATGCTTATTATTATTTATGTTAGCCAAGCAAGGTAGGGACGGTATCAATCCAATTTATTTTGGATAATTCTCAGCAAAAAAATACAAATTATCCACAGACGCGATTGACTTTGCCTCTACTACTTAACGACCTTAGTTCGCCAAGGTGTTGGATCAACAGATTGTCCGTTGACATACAGACCCCAGTGCAAATGTGGCCCCGTAGCAGCACCTGTTGAACCTACTGCGCCAATTAGTTGACCAGCTTTCACAAAATCACCTTCTTTAACGTTAATACGACTAAGGTGCATGAAAATACTGGTTACTCCTTGACCGTGGTCAATGCCAACTACGTTACCGTGTATCCGAAATCCTTGGGATACTCTACCTACCAAAGCAACTCGCCCAGAGGCTGGGGCAATTACCGGTGATCCGGCAGCACCAGCGTAGTCAAGACCACGATGATAGTAGTCTTTTGCAAATGTACCATTATAGTAGCGACGTACACCATAGTTTGTACTCATCCGCCCTGCATTTGGCTTCAGAAATATTCCATTCCAATACTTTTCTGGTGTTTGTAGTGCCTTGAAAGCTGCTACCCGCTTGAGTTCATACTCTGTGGCATCCACTCCGGCTTTGCCAGGTGGCAAAGTAATGCGTTGTACGGGGAACTTGCGATTAAGCACATTCACTGTTAAGTTTTGTACTTGACCATCACCTGTAACCCGAAGTGTTCTAGCTCCAGCTTTTTCTAATGGTGTTGTGGGAACAAAAGCCCGATACTGATTAGGCGCAATCTCAAAGGCTGGGTATGTATTTTTACCACTAGCTACTGTTGGATTTGTCCTATTATGGGGATTATCTCGATTAATCTCCACCGAGATTGTATCCCCTAATCTAGGATTAGTTGGAGTCACCTTTACTTGTAAAGCATTTACAGGCAATGCCAGGGTTAAAGGAAGAATAGCAAATATTCCCCTCAACACATTTATTGCTTTAACATTAAAATCGAGCAACTTCTTGTTTGAACTACTAGCGCTATTTTCAATAATCATAGAGCTACAAAAATCCCTCACTTGTGTTGGAAAATAGACTAGCTTATTTTTACTAGTGTTTCCTGTTTTAAGTAAATGTTGTTGAAAACCATAAATATAGGACTAATATTTGATTTATGAAAAAGCTCGGTACAACTCGAAAAGCCTAATTCCCTATTCCCCACTTCCCGCTTATCGCGCTTGCGCTGCACTTCTGTGCGAGAGAGACACTCTAAGCTGATAGTTTTACTTTTGATTTGAGTTTGCCATCTTCCATGTGAACAATGCGATCGGCAATATCTAGGATGCGGTTGTCATGAGTAACCATCAAGATGGTACAGCCTTGTTCTTTTGCCAGTTTTTGCATGAGATTGACTACATCTCGTCCCGATTGACTGTCAAGGGCGGCGGTGGGTTCATCGGCTAGGATTATTTGAGGATGACTAACTAAGGCACGAGCGATCGCTACTCGTTGTTTTTGTCCCCCAGACAGTTTATCAGGATAGTAATGCAAATGATTTCCCAATCCTACCTGTTCTAGCATTTGGGCTGACCTAGCTAGCATCTTTTTTAAGCCAAGATGTTTATGCAATTCCAAAGCCATTTTGACGTTTTGGAGTGCTGTTAAACTACCATGCAAGTTATGTGCTTGGAAAATATAACCGTTACGGCGTCGCGCCTGCATTAATGTTTCAGGACTAGCACCACAAAGTTCTTGTCCCAACACCCGCAAACTACCAGATTGGGTAGAACGCAATCCACCCACTAAGGTGAGCAAGGTAGTCTTTCCAGAACCAGAAGGGCCAGTCATAATAATAATTTCACCGACGTTAATCTCTAAGTTGATGTTAGATAAAACTTGCTTACGGAGTGAGCCTTGACCAAAATGGTGGTCGAGATTCTGGATAAAGATGATGGATTGACTAGTCATAAATAGATCGATTACTCGTGACGATAGTCATTGGTCATTTGTCCTTTGTCCTTTGCAAATGACTAATGACTAATGACAAATGACAAATTTAAAACATATCAGCAGGATCGGTGGCTTGGAGCTTGCGGGTGGCGATCGCAGCCGAAATTGTACACATAATGATAGTCAGCAATAATACCTGCAATGCTCGAATCGCAGTCATGTACATGGGTAAATTTGTGGCACTGCGAGTCAGTTGGTAAAGTGCTAAGGACACTCCTAATCCGGGAAAGAAACCCAGTGCTGCCAATATCAACGATTCTTCAAGCACCACACCTAGCAGGTAGTAATTGCGATATCCCATTGCTTTAAAGGTGGCGTATTCCCGAACATGGGCATTAACATCAGTGGAAAGGACTTGATAGACGATAATCACGCCCACCACAAAGCCCATCGATACACCAAGGCTGAAGATAAAGCCAATTGGGGAATTTGTTCTCCAAAAGTTATTTTCAAATTCAATAAATTCGGCGTGGGTTAAGACTCTGACATCATCTTTTAGGTAGGCTTTCAATGTTGCTGCTACCTTTTTCGGGTCATAACCTGGTTTAAGAACAATCAAACCTAAACTGACACTGCTGGACTGTCGCCCAGAAAATAGCCGCAAAAAGTTTTGATCGCTGGTAATCAAATTGCCATCAGAGCCAAAGGAAGCGCCGACTTGAAATAAGCCACTAATGGTAATTGTGCGCCGTTCTATTTCGGTGGTTAGGGTTTTACCTTGGTCAATTTGAGCGATCGCTTTTTGATAATCTCCTCTAGCACCACGATCAAACAAGACGGCACCTGGTAGCTTGATTGTCTGCAATTGCTGGTTAACATCTGGTAAGTCAAAGGCTGGCTTATCTGGATTAAACCCAATAACTAACACCCCCGCCTCACGGTGTGTTTGGGGATTTTTCCAGATTGTGTTGTTGAAATACATTGGTTCTGCTGACTTCACGCCTGGTATATCCATTGCTTGGTAAAGTCGCCGCCGAGAAAATGTAGACAAGCTTGGCAGGTTACGGGCTTGGGGACTGGTTAAAACAATGTCTGCTTGCAAACTGCGATGTAGTCTAGTGTTACTGTCATACAGCGCAGTCTGAAAGCCTAGTTGCATGAACATGAGAAGATCAGCAAAGGCAATCCCTGACAATGCCACTAACAAACGGCTTTTTTCATGATTCAGTTGCAGCCATCCTAAAGGTGTTCTTCGTCGTAGTTGTTTGATCAATCCCATCATAAGAAGTGGGGAGTGGGGGAGCAGGGGAATGGAGTTCAAAGACTCATTCACGGAGTTCAAAGACTCATTCACGGAGTTCAAAGACTCATTCACGAGTATCAAAGACTCGTCAGCGAGTATTAAAGACTCATTCACGAGTATCAAAGACTCGTCAGCGAGTATTAAAGACTCGTCAGCGAGTATCAAAGACTCGTCAGCGAGTATTAAAGACTCATTCACGAGTATCAAAGACTCGTCAGCGAGTATTAAAGACTCATTCACGAGTATTAAAGACTCATTCACGAGTATTAAAGACTCGTCAGCCAATATTAAAGACTCATGCCCAATGCCCCATTCATAATTCAATTACTGTCTTAACTTGCATATTGGTTAAGGTGGCGGCTTTTCGGCTGGAGGCTTCATCTAGTCGGATATGGACTTCGACTACTCTGTTATCGATGTTGTTAGCAGGATCTGTGTTAATAACATTCTGCCGCCGCACTTGTAAGCTCTTGCGATCTACAATTCCCTGCAATTCAATCGAGAGGGAATCACCAAATACTCGCACTTGCTGCCCTGAATGCACTTTGCCGATATCGCTTTCGTAGACTTCGGCTATGACATACATCTGGTTTGTTTGTCCGATATCAGCAATGCCATCATTTGATATTAATTCGCCTGGATGGGTATGGATCTCAAATACCTGTGCATTTTGAGGCGATCGCACTTCGGACTGTTTTAGATTGACTTTTGCCAAATTCATGGCTGCTATGGCACGATTGACTTCTGCTTGGGCAGCTTCTACATCCACTCTTCGCACCTCAGCAATTTCATTGAGTGTTGCTGTGGCTTCTTTTACCTTTTGCTGGCTAGTTGATTGAGTCCGATTTAACTGCGCTTGTTCTTCTTGCAGGTTTTTTTGGGTGGTTTCCAAGTTTAAACGCTTGTTATCTCGTTGGGAGGCAGAAATTGCCCCCTGTTGATATAGCTGCTGATAGCGTTCATCTTCTGCTTGGGCGTTACGCACTTCGGCTTGGAATCGCTCAATTGTGGCTGCTTGGGCATTAATATCACCTTGGCGTTCTGCCTCTAAACGAGCGATCGCGGCTGTTTGGGCGGCAATTTCACCGGGTTTAGCACCTGCTTGGGTGCGGTTTAGGTTTGCCTGGGTTACTTTTACTTGTTTCTGTGCCTCATCTAATTCTGCTTGCAAGCGATCGCGGCTATTTAAAATCGCAATCACCTGTCCTGCTTTTACTCTATCCCCCTCCTTCACTAACAACTTTTCTACCCGACTTCCTTCCGCAGACACCGCAGCAGACAGTTTAATTACCTTTCCCTGTGGTTCAATCCGCCCTAAAGCTGTTACCGTTTTTAACTGTAGCAACTGTGTTGCTGGCACTTGTGCTTCTGAATTTGCGTAATTTTGCCAGCTTTTTAGTATATAAAAACTTATTCCGCCAATTGATAAAAATGCAATTATACCTATACCAACGGATAGACGCAGAATAGACTTAGGGAACGTTCTATACCCTAGCTTTGAGTTTCGCACCATAGATTACCTCTTAACTAGTGGCGCAGAAAAAACTAAATAGTTATTGTTAATTTTGCGATTCCGAGTTCATTAAAAATGGTCATTGTTAATAATTTACCAACCTACTGTGATTTAGCTTGGATAATAACAAGTTACTCTCCATTATTAATAGACTTATGTTTTTGATGGAAGATTTTTGTTTTTTCAAGTACTCAGGTATAGTAAATGTTTTCCAAGTCGCAGGTTGTAACAGTGCCAACAATTAGAGACAAATTCAGTCAAAATAACATTTTTATTAGAAAATACAAACAAATAAATTCTCATTTATAAATAATATCTTTAAATTTGAGATTTATATAACTTTGAGTGATATAAGAATCGTCTTTGATTTTTGAAATTATCTACGTGGTGTGCGAACGCGAGTAGCGTGTCGCAGACAAGCCTCTGTGCAAAGAGAAGCGTCTCGCACAGAAGCGCAGCGCAAGCGCAATAGGCGGGGAGTGGCTTGCCGTGACTTGTACGCTCGCTTGTCCTGAGTTTAGCCCGAGCTTGTCCTCTTGGTAGTCGTAAAGCCTGCGGCATAGCTACGCTTAGGGCGCAGCCTAAGAAGAGAAGGGCAAAGCCGAGGGGCGTAGTCGAAGTAGCGTAGTCGAACGGGAGTAGGGAATTAAGCTTTTCGAGTTGTACCGAGCTTAGAAACCGCGTCTATACAAAATAACCCGCGCAAGCGAGTTATCACAATAGGCTTAATTAGCTGAAACTTTAGCTTTTTGTTACTTCCAGCTTTTAGGTATTTTAAAGTTTTCCGGTAGGATTGTTGTGCGATCGCCAAGTGCCTGTTCAATTTGCTGTAATTCAAGGTTTTCACAGCCGCTCAAGTTTGCTCTAGAGAGGTTAGCTTCTTGGAAGTTAGCATCTTGCAGGTTGGCTGTACTGAGTAACACAGCTTCTAAGTTGGCTCCAGCAAGTTTTGCGTTTTGCAAGTTACTACCAATCAGGTTGGCATCTTGAAGGTTGCTATCCTCAAGGTTTACTCCTTCTAAGTTAGCATCACAAAGAATTGCTCCTTCTAAGTTGGCACCACAAAGGATTGCTCCTTCTAATTTGGCATCACAAAGGATTGCTCCTTCCAAATTGGCATCGTAAAGGACTGCTTTTGAGAGGTTCGCTTTTCTGAGGACTACGCCTTGAAGATTGGCTTCTGGGAGGATTGCTTTTTGCAGGTTGGCTTCATAGAATATTGATCCACAAAGATAGGTTATTGATAAGTCTGCTTCTGAGAGATTTGCTCGGGTGAAATTGACCCATTGCAAGTTAGCTCCAACGAGAATTGCCCTAGAAAGGTTAGCTTCGGTTAAGTCTGCATTACTGAGGTCTGTATTGCGTAAATCTAGTTTTTGATTTACCGGATCTTTATGTGAATCGCGTCGTCCAATCACAGTCAAGGCTGTTTGAATATCTGTAGGAAGTTTTGATGAGTTGTGTAACTCGTCCTCATATTTTTGATTTATTGGGGCATTCTGGCGGATAAACGCAGCGAGAATTTCCATAATTGTCCAATGGTCTTTGTGAGAATCTTTGGCAATTCGCTCTAAAGCATAAATTGCGGCAAACCGCGTTTCAATCTTTTCATTTCCCAACTGTTCAATTGCTTTAGAAAAACGTTCTGGAACTATTTCTTCTAAAGTTTCTTGGGTATTCTTAATGTCAGTTACAATGTTGTTGTCCCAAATTAGTGTCCTAGCAAGGAGTTTGGTGAATACACTCTGATTTTCACAAAAAGAGAGTCTGGAAGTATAATAAGCATTAATTATTAATGCTAATCCTACAATGATAATGGCAACAGTTGTTAATGCTTGATTAATATATTCTATTTTTTGTTGATTTGTAAATCCTGCAATGTTTTCAAAGAATGAAAATATTAGAGTTAATGTGAAAATAAATATAATTGAGATAAATACAAACAAAGTCGTGAGTCCATTTGTCTTTATGAAAGACATGTCATAAGTCTTCATATCTGACCCCTTACGGAAATAATTTTAGGTTGATTTTAAGAGGATATGCAAGGTTATGATAGAGTACAAATACGTAACTACTTAACAGATTCTTAAATCTATCCCATAGAAATTATCTATAAAATCTTTGATAACTTATTTTTCAAACATCCCCTGAACTGGGGTGGTTAGTGGTAGAGACATAAGATAGTTGTGCCTAAAGGGAAGATATTCTACGCAATTGAAACGCTTACTGCAAGGCAAAGTCACACATGCTTTAATTTTGAGCTTTCTGACTGTAATGAAATAGTAGGTTTATTTCCGCCGTCTTGGACTAGATTAGAAATCGCCATCAGTAATTCCTCTGGTGCTACAGGTTTAACGATGTACTGTTGAAAGCCTGCTTTTAGTGCTTGCTGCTGATTGATTTCGCCTGCATAAGCAGTCAGAGCGATCGCTGGAATCTGTTTTTCTCCTATTTCTGCTTCTAGAGTCCGCACCTGTTTTATCAGCATATAGCCGTTCATCTCTGGCATCCCAATATCGCTGAGTAAAATATCTGGCTTTGACTGTGTTAGCGCTTGTAATGCTTCATCTCCTGATGCTGCTGTAGTGACGATCGCTCCAAACTGTTGCAGCACAAAGCTGAAAAAGTCGCGGGTATCAGCATTGTCATCTACAATCAGAACTTGTAAACCCATCAGGGGAGAAGAGGCAAAAACGGCTGTTGAGGAATCAGTGTTGGTATCATCCATAATTGTTGCAGATTCCTTGAGCCGTGGTAACCTAACTGTAAAGATAGCTCCTTTGTCCTCGCCAAGACTTTCGGCCCAAATTGTTCCACCGTGCATTTCGACTAGGTGACGAGCGATCGCTAAACCTAACCCTAGCCCACCAAACTTTCTAGTTGTTGTACTGTCAGCCTGACGGAAATAGTCAAACACATGAGGTAGAAAGTCAGGATGAATGCCCTTACCTGTATCGCTCAGAGTAATCTGCACTTGAGCGTCGATGCACTCTAATCGCACATTTACTTTTCCCCCAGTGGCTGTAAACTTGACGGCATTCGATAACAAATTCCATAAGACTTGCTGTAAACGGGCTGAATCACCCAAAACTTTCCCCTGCAGATCAAGTTTTGTCTCAATCTCAATGGTTTTTGCCTCTGCTGCTAAACGCACTGTTTCCATTGCAGCTTCAATGGTGAATGCCAGATTGACTGGCATCATCTTAAGGTTGAGTTTGCCTTGGAGGATGCGAGAAACATCTAGTAAATCTTCAATTAGTTGAGCTTGTAATTTGGCATTGCGTTCAATAGTTTCAAGAGCTTTTTTAAGCTCTGTCTCATCAAATTTACGGCTTTGCAACAGTTTTGTCCAGCCGATAATCGGATTTAGTGGCGATCGCAATTCATGAGAAAGTACTGCCAAAAACTCATCTTTGATCCGGTTAGCAGTCTCTGCTTCCGCCCTGGCTCTCTGCTCAAGTTGCAAAAGGTGATCGCGTTCTGATTCAGTGCGCTTGCGATCGGTGATATCAGTTAACATAGCGATCGCGCCTAAGAACTCATTTTGTTCATTCAAAATCGCTCTCGCAGAAATCAGCGTCCATATGTACGAACCATCTTTGCAGTGCAATCGAGCTTCTTTAAGATCGCTCCCTTCTTGCTTGTGCCACTCCAGTTTCTCTTGGGCTGCTACCCCATCAACGCGATCAATAAAATTAAACATAGAACGACCGAGCATTTCTTCTGCCGGATAGCCCAACATCTCACAGAGGCGTTGATTCACAAACTCTGTTCGTGATTGAGAGTCAATCATCCAGATTCCCTCATAAGAAGTATCAACAATTTGGCGATACTTGGCTTCACTCTTTTGTAACGACTCTTGTGCTTGCTGGCGCTCCCGGCGCTCATTAGCTTCCCGTAAGGCCCGTTGCACTGAGGGAACTAACCGCCCTAATCGTTGCTTTAATACATAATCGGTTGCACCATTCTTCAAGGCTTCGATCGCTAATTCCTCACCCAATGCGGCAGAAACAAAGATAAAAGGAACATTAGGAGTGCGATTTCGGGCAATTTCTAAAGCAGAAATTCCATCAAAAGATGGCAGAATATAATCGGCAAGAATTAAATCGAAAGTCTCTGCTTCCAAAGCAGCCAGGAAATCAGCACCAGTTTCAACTCGTATTAGTTCGCAATTAATTCCGCTTTCAGTTAACATCGCTTCGGTAAGCTCTGCATCTAACAGACTGTCTTCCAAAAGCAAGAAACGCAAGACATTCATCAGTTCTTCTCCTGTTGACGATGAGGTGCTGGAGGTAGAGCCCCAACAGGGCAGGGCTAATTTATTGTGATGAGAGAAAAATTAGGGTAGCCAGAAATTAGATACACTAAATCTTTATAGCGGCTGATTTGATTTTTCTACT
>NZ_JBALFV010000093.1:0-37816 GCF_036916735.1 Nostoc sp. | reverse complement strand
AGCCTGCGGCATAGCTACGCTTAGGGCGCAGCCTCTTCAAGAGTTGGGCGTAGTCGTAAAGCCTGCGGCATAGCTACGCTTAGGGCGCAGCCTCTCGTAGAGAAGTATTGGCCATGGAAAATTCACCGATGCCCGATTCCCTATGCGTTATACCTGACTCAACGAATAAGTCTACTGCGTAAGTCCTATGTCAGAAGTAGATACCTAAGCCAGGAAGTCTCCTTTCTGACTCGGCTATAAAACCAGACTCCAGGTTCGCGTAACGTGCTGTAGCCAGGATTTCATAACTTCCGATAACAATTCAATATTAAATACAAGTTAGGGCGAGCTTACTTACGGTAGGTTCGCCCTAATCCTTTGATTTAGGATTGTTATACAAATACGTTGATAAGGGTAGAGCAATGCTTATCAATATCAACTTGAGCTATGACGAATGAAATTTGCAAAGTTTACCGGCACACAAACAAAGCCTACTTCTTAAGAATCGATATGATAGAAAAGTAGATAAAACTTAAAAAATATTTATCAAATGGTGCTTCAATCATCTGGCTTGTCCAAGGTCAAAGACTCATTAACACAAAAAATCTTTTTGGATAATGAACCTAATGCGGAGTTAATTGCAATTCTGACTGTTTATTTTGTCCAAGGAATTTTAGGATTATCGCGTCTAGCCGTTAGCTTCTTCCTCAAAGATGAACTGCTGCTGAGTCCTGTTCAGGTGTCGGCGCTGTTGGGAATTGTCTTCCTACCTTGGATGATTAAGCCGGTGTTTGGTTTCATTTCTGATGGCTTGCCTATATTTGGCTATCGTCGGCGTCCTTATTTAATTTTATCTGGGATACTGGGAACTGCTTCTTGGGCGAGTCTGGCCACAATAGTTCATACTAGCTGGGCAGCTACATTAGCGATCGCTCTTGGTTCTCTCTCCGTCGCCATGAGTGATGTGATAGTTGACTCGCTGGTTGTGGAAAGGGCTAGAGGCGAATCGCAAGGAAAAGCTGGTTCATTACAATCTCTGTGCTGGGGTGCTTCTGCGATCGGAGGTTTGATAACAGCATACTTTAGTGGTCTGCTGCTGCAATACTTTAGTACCCGGACTGTCTTTGGAATTACCGCTTTATTTCCTCTCATTGTCTCAGGGGTAGCTTGGTTAATTGCTGAGTCCCCTGTTAGCAAAAATGCTCAAGATAGTGATCAAACCAATTCTTTACCAATCAAACATCAACTGGGGCAGCTACGCCAAGCCATTAGCCAAAAAACAATTTGGCTACCAACGGCGTTTATCTTTATCTGGCAAGCTACCCCAAATGCTGACTCAGCCTTTTTCTACTTCACTACCAACGAACTCCACTTTGAACCAGAATTTTTGGGGCGGGTGCATTTGGTAACAAGTTTCGCTTCTTTAGCAGGTGTTTGGATTTTTCAACGTTTCCTCAAAAGCATCCCTTTTCGCGTGATTTTTGCTTGGAGTACTGTCCTTTCCTCAATTTTAGGGATGACGACGCTGTTATTAGTGACTCACACAAACAGGCTGTTAGGTATAGATGACCACTGGTTTAGTTTAGGTGATAGCCTGATTCTCACTGTGATGGGGAAAATTGTCTTTATGCAAGTGATGGTGCTAGCAGCAAGGCTTTGTCCCTCTGGCGTGGAAGCAACATTATTTGCCTTGTTAATGTCAGTGTTTAATTCAGCAGGAACGGTTTCTCATGCATTTGGGGCATTAATCACATATTGGCTGGGGATCACTGCAACGAACTTTGAATCACTTTGGCTATTGGTGGTAATTACTAACCTCAGTACGCTGTTACCCCTACCATTTATCAACTGGCTACCTGCTGCTGAAGAACAAACCGAGACACCTAAAGATAACGAACAAGGGTTTTTGCCAGATTTGATGTCTGAGTTAGTACTGAGAGAACCAGAGTCGGAAATAGTGGAGTAGTGTAATAAATATCATATTAGATGAGTGAGTTCGCTGCTTTATCGTTCCAGTAAAGCTGCAAATAAATTTTTGGAGCGGTTACATATTTTCCTGCAAGGTAACAATAAAAAACAAAGTATATGCATTTTAAAAGTCAACAAAGCCCAGTTACAGAAAAATCCTACACCCGTGCAGACTGGCAAGGAGGATATCAATCTCTTACCCAAGAGTTTGATTATTGGATTGATGATATAGAAGGACAAATTCCCAGAGAATTGCAAGGTACGCTGTTTAGAAATGGCCCTGGTTTGCTGGATGTGAATGGGCAACTTCTTCATCACCCATTTGATGGGGATGGAATGATTAGCAAAATTACCTTTAGGAATGGTCGTGCCCATTTTCGCAATCGCTTTATTCACACAACTGGCTATTTGGCAGAACAAAAGGCAGGAAAAATTCTCTATCGCGGTACTTTTGGTACTCAAAAAGTCGGCGGTTGGCTAGCTAATATCTTCGACTTCAAACTCAAAAATATCGCCAATACAAATGTTATCTATTGGGGTGGTAAACTGCTAGCACTGTGGGAAGGAGGTGAAGCACATCGCCTCGATCCTTATACTCTTGAAACATTGGGAAATGAATATTTTAACGGTGTTTTGTCAGCAGGTGAAGCTTTCGCTGCACATCCCCGCGTGGAAAAGAATTGTGACCAAGATGGGGGCGCACCTTGCCTGGTAAACTTCTCGATTAAGCCGGGATTATCTACCACAATTACTATTTTCGAGCTAAACTCAGCAGGTAAAATTGTCAGACAGCACGCTCATAGTGTGCCAGGTTTTTGTTTCATCCACGATTTTGTCATTACTCGCAATTACTGCATCTTCTTTCAAAATCCTGTCACATTTAATCCCATACCTTTCGTCTTGGGAATACGTGCGGCGGGAGAATGTATCAAATTTCAGCCAAATCAGCCAACTCAAATTATAATTATTCCCCGCTTCCCCAAAGAAGGGCAAGAAAAGATAAAAATTCTGGAAACTCAGTCTGGTTTCGTCTTCCATCACGTCAATGCTTTTGAGGTAGGAGAAGAAGTTTTGATTGACTCCATTTGCTATCAACATTTACCAGAAGTGGAACCCGAAAGCGATTTTCGACAAGTTGATTTTGAGGCACTTTCACCTGGGAAACTCTGGCGATTTTGTCTGAATCTAAAGAATGGGACGGTACGGCAAGAATTGATTGATGGGCGTTGTTGTGAATTTCCCAGCATACATCCGGCGAATGTGGGACACTCTTATCGATATCTATATATAGGTGCGGCTCATGCAAACACTGGTAATGCTCCCTTACAAGCATTGCTGAAAATTGATTTAGAGTCTCTTGAAAGACAACTTTGGAGTGCTGCACCCCGTGGTTTTGTCGGTGAACCGATTTTTGTTCCGCGCCCAGATTCCAAAAAGGAAGATGATGGTTGGATATTAGCTTTGGTTTATGATGCTGCCCATCACCGATCAGATTTGGTAATTTTGGATGCTAGTGATTTCTCTAAAGGAGCGATCGCTCGCCTACATCTTAAGCATCATATCCCTTATGGTTTGCATGGAAACTTTACTTCTGAGGTTTTTATGGAAATTTAATCCCCTATTTGGGTGAAATCACTTTTTCGCTGGCAATGATATGCAAATCGATGTTTTTGAGCAAGCGTACTAATTTTTGCGTCAAAGATCCTTTGAAGAGCATTTGCCAGCGCGCTAGCAAAGCGCCTCTGAAGGAGGTTTGCTGACTCTCTCCAATTACAATTTGGGTAATCCGATATTTCTCGGCGACTTGGGCGATCGCATTCGCTACGTTACTGTTGGTAACACGAATAAAAGTACCTTCAAATTCCTTACAGAGTTTCTCACAAGTGTGGATGTGTAAGCTTTCCTCCTTACTGAGGAAACGTTCAGGATCGGCAACAAACAAAGTATAAAGCGGCGCGTTCATATAGTTAGCTAGCCTCGCACCCCGGCGTAACAACTGTACTGAGTTGGGATAAGTGGATACACACACCAAAACCCGTTCGTGAATATTACAAAATTGCCCATTGGGGGTAGTATCGATCGCATTTTCTTCTACGTTGTCTGCTACTTCGCGCAAAGCCAATTCCCGCAAAGCAATCAGGTTACGACGTTGGAAAAAATTATCGAGGGATTGTTGGATTTTTTGCGGTGCGTAAATCTTGCCCTCTAATAACCGTTCTTGCAGGGTTTCCGGTGTGACATCTACTACCACTATTTCATCAGCTTCATCCATAATCCTGTCAGGAACCCGCTCACGGACTACCACCCCAGTAATTCTGGCTACTAAGTCATTGAGACTTTCCAAATGTTGCACATTCATTGTGGAGTAGACATCAATCCCAGCTGCCAAAACTACTTCTACATCTTCGTAGCGTTTTTCGCGTGGGGAACCAGGGACATTGGTATGGGCAAGTTCATCGATTAAGACTAATTGAGGCGATCGCTTTAAAATGGCATCTGTATCCATATCCGTTAGCGTCAACTCACCGCGAGGATATTCCATACGGGGTACAATCTCCAGTCCCTCTGCCTTTTGCACTGTCTCCTTGCGTCCGTGGGTTTCCAAAAGCCCAACAACGACATCAAGCCCTTCGTGTTTAAGCGCGTGTCCCTCTTCCAGCATCCGGTAGGTTTTGCCTACTCCAGGAGCCATGCCAATAAATATTTTATGCTTACCCCGCCGTCGTGCCGGATAAAGCGAGTAACTTTCAGAATTTAAAAGAGTGCCAGCCGAACCAGTATTACTTTTATCTGACATTAGACCTCTTGGATGGATATTTTAAAACAAGAATCGGCTCACGTAGAGAGTAATGAAAAAGTTATCTATTTATTTCTAACTATTGTACAGAGGCGATTAATCATGTCTCTACTCCTTACTTACTGATTTGGCTGACGATAAAAATCTTGCACGTCAAGAGCATAATTTAATCGAAGAACATTGACTCCTGGCTCACCAAAAATCCATAAAAATCTGCCCTCAGTAAACTTATTAATTAAACGTCGGATTTCATCTTCTTTTACTCCCCGCGCACTAGCAACCCGCGTCACTTGTTGCACTGCTGCTCTCAATGAAATGTGCGGGTCTAAACCAGAGCCAGAGGTATAAATCATATCAGCGATCGGTTGAAGATTGTCGTCTCGTAACTGATTTGCCTGTTCTAGAATCCGGTTGAGTAGTTCTGGATTGCTAGCAGCAAGATTGCTAGCTCCAGATATGCCAGTTGGCTTGGCTTTTTTGCCTTGGCTATATCTAATAGTACTGGGACGAGAATGGAAATATCGCTCAGATGTGAACACTTGACTAATCAAAGCAGAACCAATTGCTTCACCTTTTAGATTCTGCATGATGCTGCCATTAGCTTGATAGGGCAAAAAAACTTGACCCATTACAAGGATTATTAGAGGATAGATGATTGCAGTCAACAACCAAAGCATTAGGGTTATAAAAATTGCTCTGATAGTTTCTCGAATAATAGCCATAAAATTTTTCCAATTGCTGCTAATATTTTATTTTTTACTGTCTTTAAGCCAAGCCCACAATTGTAATCAGTAAATCTATCAATTTAATAGCGATAAACGGCGCAATCACCCCACCTAAGCCATAAATTAAGATATTGCGTTGCAGTAGCTGATTAGCTGTCAGCGGCCTGAACCGCACACCCTTCAATGCCAAGGGAATCAAAGCGGGAATAATCAAAGCATTATAAATCAGTGCTGATAGAACAGCAGAATTAGGGCTAGTCAAATTCATAATATTCAAGCTTTGCAAATTAGCAGCGACAAATATCACTGGGATAATTGCAAAGTATTTAGCAATATCATTAGCGATGGAAAATGTGGTTAATGCTCCGCGAGTAATCAGTAATTGTTTGCCAATGCTAATTATATCGATCAGTTTTGTGGGATCGGAGTCCAAATCTACCATGTTGGCGGCTTCTTTTGCAGCTTGTGTGCCTGTATTCATGGCAACGCCGACGTTAGCTTGGGCTAATGCGGGAGCATCGTTAGTCCCATCTCCTGTCATGGCAACTAGTTTACCTGTTGCTTGTTCCTTCTTAATGACGCTGATTTTGTCTTCTGGTGTGGCTTCGGCGATGAAGTCATCAACTCCAGCTTCTTTGGCAATGACAGAAGTTGTAATCTGGTTGTCTCCAGTTAGCATGATGGTATGCACTCCCATCCGTCGCAGTGCGAGAAAGCGATCGCGGATACCAGGTTTAACTATATCTTTAAGATAAATAACCCCATAGATTTCGTTATCTAAGCTGACTGCTAGGGGTGTACCTCCCAGGCGAGAAACTCGTTCGTAGGTAGCATCCAATTCTGGTGTCTCGCGTCCGTGGCGGGAACGGACAAATTCTTTGATGACTTCTACTGCTCCCTTCCTGGCCTCATACCCACCAGGCAAGTTTGTACCACTTATGCGTGTTTTGGCAGAAAAATCAACTGCTTCTGCCTGGTTGAAGTCGAAATCAAACCGTGTTACTAACTTTTCTGCCAGTCGGGCAATGGATTTACCTTCTGGTGTATTGTCAAAGACACTAGCTGCCCAAGCAACGTTAGCAATTTCTGACATTGAATGACCGTTGATGGGGATAAACTCTTCCGCCAAACGGTTCCCAAGGGTAATTGTACCTGTCTTATCGAGAACTAAAGTGTTGACATCACCACAAGCTTCGACTGCTCGTGCTGAAGTGGCAATGACGTTAAATTGAGCGACTCGATCCATACCGGCAATGCCGATGGTATTGAGTAAGCCGCCAATAGTTGTAGGAATTAATGCTACTAATAGGGCAATCAAAATTGGCACGCTAACTGGACTGTTGACATAGTAAGCAAGTGCGGGCAGAGTTACCACGACTAACAAAAAGACTAAGCTAAGAACTGCCAGCAATACTGTCAGGGCAATTTCATTGGGTGTTTTGCTGCGTTCTCCCCCTTCTACCAAGGCAATCATCCGGTCAATAAAGCCTTTGCCTGGATCAGATGTGATGCAGATAATTAATTCATCTGAGATAATCCGCGTCCCACCAGTGACGGAACTAGCAACGTCGGAGCCTGATTCTTTTAATACTGGTGCGGATTCTCCAGTAATTGCCGATTCATCCACTGAAGCGACACCCATGATTACCTCGCCATCAGCGGGAATGATATCGCCAGCAATAACGTAGATGTTATCGCCCTGTTTAAGGCTGGTAGATGAAACTTCACTAATTGTGCCGTCGGTAGCAAGTTTTTTCGCGATTGTTTCTGATTTTGTTGATCGCAAAGCATCGGCTTGGGTTTTACCTCGCCCTTCTGCAATTGCTTCGGCAAAATTGGCAAACCAAACTGTAAAGAATAAAATCCCCGATAACAAGCCGTTAAACTGTTGCGGGTTCTTTTGGAGGGCTGGGCCAAATAGGTTGGGATCAATTGTTAGCAATAGGATGATGATTGTCCCCACCCAAACCACAAACATCACTGGATTTTTGATTGCATACTTAGGGTTGAGCTTGATAAAAGCATCTTTCATTGCCCTTAAGTACAGCCACTTATTAATTGTTTTGGCCTTTTTACGTGCTTGGCGGCGATCGCCAGAACGAGGATTTGACCGTCTAGCTTTGAAGTTAGTTGCCACTTGATTCATGAATAAAGTTAGGAGTTAGGAGTAAATACAGTTCAGTTAAGCATTTCTTTTTTCTCTTTGCGTCCTTGGCGTCCTTGGCGGTTCGTTAAAAAAAATTGACTTTGACAAAAAGTTTTAGACTTAACCCAAGCCTATTAAGTTAGGAGTAGGAATAGCGCTGTCAAGGTGAATCTTGTATTCATTACTAGCCTTTGAACTTGGAAGTTGAGCCTCTGAACTCGGAAGTTGAGCCTTTGAACTCGGAAGTTGAACCTCTGAACTCGGAAGTTGAGCCTTTGAACTTCCAAGTTCAAAATTCTAAAAGAACAAATGAAGATTTTGTTTGAACGAATATGAAATTTAAGCTACATATCACCTTGACAATGCCTAAATTTATTTATAGTTACTGAGTTTATGGTGAGCGCAGTCGAACTGCGTAGCCGAAGTATAGGGTTGTTAATTTTGACTTTTGACTTTCCAAAGGGGCTGATCGGCTAAAGTTAGGAATTATTAGAAACTTCTAATAAAAAACAGATCCAATCTGTAGAGTGCGTTACTAACACACCATCTGATGAAGGTGCGTTACGCGCTCGCTAACACACCCTATGAAACCGGATAATTTATTTTTGACTATTCTCTTAATATCCCCAACTTATAACTCATAACTCATAAATTTTCTAACTGCCAGATGCTAGTTTCATACCCTCAGCTATGGGGCCTAAAGCCAGAACAGGAAAGAAAGTCAACACTCCCAATATTAATGTCACTCCAGCAGTGATACCAGTAAATACTAAAGAATCCGTTCTTAGAGTACCAGGGGTTTCAGGAACTGGTTGTTTGCGAGACATGCCGTCAGCTAATAGGAGGATGGCAATTATCGGAATGTAGCGTCCTCCGATGAGGCTCACTATTGTACTCAAGTTCCACCACAAGGTATTATCTTTCAACCCTTCTAAGCCAGAGCCATTATTTGCTGCTGCTGAGGCGTATTCATAAACTACTTGAGAAATACCGTGATAGCCAGTGTTGCTAATTCCTGATAGGGAGATGGGATAAGCCAAGGCGATCGCACTGGGAATCAAAACTAGAATTGGGTGAATCACCAGCACCACACCGACGAGGACGATTTCTCGCTTTTCAATTTTGCGTCCTAAAAACTCTGGGGTGCGCCCTACCATGAGTCCGGTTAGGAACACTGTGAGAATTAAGTAAATAAATAGGTAAGCTGTTCCAGTTCCCTGGCCACCCCAGATAACCTGAATAAACAAGTTGAAGAGAGTCGAAAATATTCCTTGCGGCATTAAAGAATCGTGCATCCCATTCACAGCACCAGACATAGTAGCGGTAGTCATCACTGCCCAAAATGCCGTTTGTGCCCAGCCAAATCGAACTTCTTTCCCCTCTAAATTAGGTTGTTCTAATCCAAAGGCGTTATTAACAAGGGGATTACCTTGTAGTTCTCCCAAAGCTGTCACTCCCACCAGAACTACAAAAATCACAAACACCATCCAGAAAAGTAGCCAAGCTTGCTTGATGTTGTTGGCAAATATACCGTAAGTGTAAATCAAGGCTGCTGGTATAGAAATCATGGCGAGCATTTCTATTAAGTTAGAAGCACCATTGGGATTTTCAAAAGGATGGGCTGAGTTTACGCCAAAAAAGCCTCCGCCATTCTCGCCTAAAAGTTTGATCATTTCAAAAGATGCCATCGGGCCTCTGGCAATATATTGCGTTCCACCTTCTAAGGTTTTCAGAACCAGAGTCTCTTTTAATGTTTGTGGTACACCTGCTACAAGCAAGGCGATCGCTCCAATAATCGAAATCGGCAGCAAGATTCGCGTAATTCCACGGACAATATCGACGTAAAAGTTTCCTAATTTTCTCCCTGTTAACCCGCGAATAAAGGCAATTCCTACGGCTAACCCTGTGGCTGCGGAGGTGAACATCAAAAAGCCTAAAGCCGCTACTTGGCTAAAATAGCTTAAAGTTGTCTCACCAGCATAATGTTGTTGGTCAGTATTTGTCACAAATGAAATGGTTGTGTGCAGTAATACATCCCATTTGGGCGCACCGAAGCTGTTAGGATTCCAGGGCAAGAGTCTCTGAAAATATATCAGTAAATAAACTGAAACACCCATAATCAGGTTGCTGCAAATTACAGCCCGGATATACTGCAAACCCGTCATATCATCTTTCCTGCGGACACCCGCTAGTACGAACATACTTCGCTCTATCGCGTTCATTAAAAAATCAAGCTGTGTTCTTTCTCCTAAGAAGACACGCGCTATGTATTTACCTAGTAACGGAGTGATTGCTATGACAATACACAGCGTTAAGCCAATTTGTAAAAAACCTTGTCCCATATATTTCGCGCTCAATTAAATTTAAGTGCTAGCAAGCCAATTCTTAGAAATAGCAGATTAACTGTTGGAGTATTTGATTTCGATGAATTTGGTGATATCTCATATCACCGCCATTTTTAAATCTGGATTTAGTATTTTCAGTTATTATCCAGATACTTATTAAAGTTATTGTTAATAATATTTACTTTTTTATTCTTAATTCATCTATAATTATCCGATTTTATTTTTGAACAAAGTTAGGTATTTGTAGGGTGCGTTACGCGAAACGCACCAAACCTTTAAGAATGGTGTCGTCCTCTCGCAGCTATACACCCTAATAGTGAGGATTATTTGTTTATACAATAGATTATCGAAGTTTGCTACTTTCAAAGAACATAAACATTCGAGAGAATTTTCTTAAAGGGATTATGGGTTGGGATGGTTGTGGTAAATACTCCACCCCTTCGGGTAACTACTTAGTACCGCAGAACGAAAGTTAAAAGCAGCCAGTCGCCGTTTTTGCATCTGGACAATCAGAATTTTCAGGTTAATGGTCAAGTTAACATTTGCAGATATAGGACTAATATTTGATTTATGAAAAAGCTCGGTACAACTTGAAAAGCCTAATTCTTATTCCCTACTCCTTACTCCTCGCCTATCACGGTTACGCTACGCTTCTGGTGCGAGACGCTTCTCTTTGCAGAAAGGCTTGTCTGCGACACGCTTTGCGAACGCGCACCACGTAGATAATTTCAAAAATCAAATACGATTCCTATATAAATTGCAGATAAATCATAATCACTAAATTAAATAATTGTAAAGATTGTAGAATAACGATTTTTTAGTAAATGAAAAATGAAAAGATTAAATCGATTAGTAGCTATGAAAGAAGCTATAAACGAGCGTGGGGAAACTTATGGGCTAATAGCGATCGCCTTTGCGATCGTGATAGTCTTGGAATATTTAACACCACCTGAGTACGTATTTGGCTACCTTTACACAGGGACGATTTTGTTAGCAGATTCACGATTGAATCGGGGTGCTGTATTGGGGATCACTCTTGCAGCTACAGGATTAACATTATTGAATTTGTTTGTTCCTGGAGGAGAAATAATTCATCCCCCAACGTTGGCAAATAGGTTGATTGCAGTATTGGCGTTGATGGTAACGGGTTGGTTAAGTGACCGCAACCACCGCAATGAAGAAGCGATCGCTTATACGCAAGCACAATTACGCTCCCAGGAACAACTAGCTACCATGCGTGAAGATTTTGTTTCTACCCTGACGCATGATTTGAAAACACCCCTATTAGGAGCAATTGAAACGCTGAAATATTTTCAAAATGAGCAATTTGGTGAAATCACGCCAATGCAAGCAAAAGTTTTACAAACAATGGCTCGTAGTCATCGGAGTACACTGCAATTAGTCCAAACGCTTTTAGATGTATACCGCAATGATGCCGAAGGGCTGAAACTACAGTTATCACCTGTTAATTTGGTAACTGTAGCGGAAGAGGTAATTGCTACCCTGGCTGAACTAGCGAAAACACGTCAGGTTTATATTTCTCTCCACTATGGCGAATCAGATTTTCGCAGCTTTCTTTGGGTAAACGGCGATCCTTTGCAACTGGGGCGAGTCTTTACCAATCTCCTAAGTAATGGCATAAACCATACCCCCCGTGGCGGTAAAGTGGAAGTAGTACTTGAAAGTTATTCTAGCGATCAAGTAGTAAAAATACTTGATACTGGTTCCGGCTTTACCGAAGAAGAGTTACCCCACTTGTTTGAAAGGTTTTATCAAGGACATAGCGATCGCCACGTCTCAGGATCTGGACTAGGGCTTTATTTGACTAGGCAAATTATTACCGCTCATGGGGGTACAATTTGGGCAGAGAATTACTCACCACGAGGCGCACTGTTTGGTTTCCGACTCCCTGCTTGTCCACCACCGGGGAGATGAGGAGTGGGAGCAAGGGGAGCAGGGGAGGCAGGGGAAGCAGGGGAAGCAGGGGAAGCAGGGGAGGTAAGGTAGAACTTGCAACGCCGTCTTTCCCTTCCCCTTGTCCCTAATTCTCCTTGTCTCTTCCCAATGCCCAATGCCCAATGCCCAATGATTAATGACTAATGACGAAAATCTTACTTGTTGAAGATGATGAATTGTTTCGGCTTGGTCTGCGGATGCGGTTGCAACAAGAAACCAGTTTGGAGATTGTCGCAGAGGCAGAAGATGGGGAACAAGCTGTAGAATTAGCAAATCACTATCCCCTGGATTTGGTGTTGCTGGATATAGGTTTACCGGGGATTGGCGGGATTGAGGCTTGTCGCCAAATCAAGCAGAAGCACCCAAATTTACCAATTCTTGTTTTAACCTCTCGTTCTGAAAAACCCCTGATTTCGCGGTTAATTGCCGCCGGGGCACAAGGTTACTGCCTTAAAGGGATTCCGGCTGAGTCTCTGATATTAGCAGTGCGATCGGTTGCAGCAGGGGCTTCTTGGTGGGATCAAACGGCAACAACAGAAATTAGAGCAGCTTTTGAGGGCAATTCTACTGTGGTACTGCCTGCAAAAACTGAGGAATCTTTAGAAAATCCCTTAACCAAGCGGGAGCAAGAAATTTTGGCACTCGTAGCAACTGGCAAAAGCAATCAAGAAATTGCTGAGATTCTCTACATTGCCCCTGGTACAGTGCGGGTTCATGTCCATACTATTTTGCAGAAACTAGAAGTACGCGATCGCACTCAAGCCGCAGTTTTAGCTATCCAAAAAGGATTGATAGCACCAGAATTGTTAATTAATTAGATTAAAATTCAAACTATAAAATTCAATTTAAAAAAATTAAACTTGTTTCGTCTGACTTTGTAAAGCTGATGAGATGGCGAATCTAACTATTCAGCAGTTAAGCAAAGTCTTGCTCTTTTAACTGTAATTCATGCATCAACTTTGAACCAGGACTATTTCATTATTTTTACCATTTCACTTTAATAATATTTTTTTTCTTCGTGTCCTACCCTGCGGGAAGCCACTTCGTGTCTATGCGTCCTTTGCGGTAGCCTGCGGCAAGCCCTTCGGCTTGGTGCAGTCGCTCATGGGGGAAACCCCATCGTCCTTGGCGTCTCCCCTTGGGAGAAGACCGCGCTGCTTCACCGATGGGGCGTCTACGTTCCTCATATAATTGTTTGGCGCATGTTAATACAGAATTGGTATTACCCCAAGTAAATTACATAATATTGATGGGGTCTACATCTATTGTCAAACTAACAGATTGGGGACAGAGCGATCGCACTTCTTCCCAATCTGGCAATTGTGGTAATGCATCGGGAGCAAATTTAATCAATATCTGCCAGCGATAACGATTAGCTACCCGCAAAATACTTGCTGGTGCTGGGCCTAATATCTCGATTTCTTCCTCTGTATTCAAGGTTGTGGCAATTATTTGGGCAGTATTTTGCACTTGAATGGGATCGAGACTACTTAAGCGCAATAAAATTAACCGCCCATAAGGAGGATAATTGAGGGCTTGGCGTTGTTGTAATTCTGCTTGGGAAAAAGAGTGATAATCGTGCGATCGCACTGCTGCAATTACCTGATGTTCTGTAGTATAAGTTTGTACAATCACCCTCCCCGGATCATTGCCTCTACCAGCACGTCCAGCGACTTGAGTCAAGGTTTGAAATGCCCGTTCACTGGCGCGATAATCTGATAAATTCAGCAATCCATCGGCGGCGACAACGCCCACAAGTGTTACCTGTGGTAAATCCAATCCTTTGGTGAGCATTTGCGTACCTACTAATAAATCTGCTTCGCCATTAGCAAATTGAGTGAGTAGGGTACGGTGTGAACCTTTGTTGCGGGTGGTATCGCTATCAAAACGAATCAAGCGTAACTCTGGGAACTGTCGCGCTAGTTCCTGTGTTACTCGCTGAGTACCGCTACCGAAAAATTTCAGGTAAGGAGAACTACAATCAGGGCAGAATTTGGGATGCGATCGCGCATAATTACAATAATGGCAGCGCAATAATTCCGGCGCTTTTTCTTCGGTGTGGTGATACGCTAACGACACGTCACAGTAGGGACATTCCAACACATATCCACAACTACGGCAAGATACAAAAGTACTGTGTCCCCGCCGATGGATAAATAAAATTCCCTGTTGTTTTCTCTCTTGTAACTGTTGTAAAGCTTCTTGCAGCGATCTACTAAATATAGAACGATTTCCCTGCTGCAACTCTTGCCGCATATCCACTATTTCCACCGGCGGTAGAGGGCGAAAGTTGATGCGTTCGGGGAGTGAGAGGTAAAGAGTGCTAGCTGAGGAGTTAAAAGCTAAGAATTCTTCCCCTGCTCCCCCAGCTAAGAGCCCCCTCTCCCCCAATCCCCACTCCGTGGGGGCCCCGAGTCCCCCTGCCCCCTGCCTCCTCACGCTTACCCAAGTTTCCAACGAAGGGGTAGCGGAACCCAATACCAAGGGGCAATTTTCTAATTCTGCTCGCCAGTGGGCGACGGTACGGGCGTGGTAGGTGGGTATGGGGGAGTCTTGCTTAAAGCTGCTGTCGTGTTCTTCATCTAAAATAATTAAACTCAGGTTGGGCAAAGGAGCGAAAACGGCGCTACGAGTACCAATGACAACTTGAGGTTCTCCTGTGAGCATTTGTCGCCAACTATCGTAACGTTCACCATCGGAGAGGGCGCTGTGATAGACGCTGACTTTATTACCAAAACGGGCGCGAAAACGATCGGTTAGCTGGGGTGTAAGTCCAATTTCTGGGACTAAAACAAGGGCGGATTTGCCTTGGTTGAGGAGAGGTGCGATCGCTTGCAAATATACTTCTGTTTTTCCTGAACCTGTTACCCCATGCAATAAAACTTCAGCAAATCCATCTAGTGTCTGGATTGTTTCTAAGGCGCTAGCTTGAGCAACAGTTAAAGATTTAGCCACATCGCCTGCTAATGCTGGCCCCTGTTCGGTTCGCAATACTTCCCGTTCTTCGATGACAATGTAGCTTTTTTGTGCCAACGTTTTGAGGATAGAAGAACTAGCATTGCAAATTTGTAGTAATTCATTTTGCCACAACTCCCCACCATGCCGCCGCAGCACTTCCAAAATCTCTCGTTGGCGAGTAGTTAAGTCGTGGTCAATTGTACCTGTGAGCGTGACTGCTTTTTGCAGCTTTGGTCGAGTTAGTCGCGGCGGTTCTAAATAGCTTTCTACTAAACCGAATCGCAGCAACTCCCGAATTCCCCTATAGGCAGATTTGACTTTTTGTTGGATGTAGACAAAACTGTAGTCCCCAGCCGGTTGCGCTTGCAAAAGTTCCCAAACTTGCCGCGCAGTTGGAGTCAAAAAAGCTAAAGGATCAGGAGATGCCAGTAAATAACTACCTCCCCCTGCCCCCTCTCCCCCAATCCCCACTCCGTGGGGGCCCCGAGTCCTCCTGCTCCCTGCTCCCTGCTCCCTGCCCCCTGCCTCTCTGCCTCCAACAAGGCGAATGCGACGCTGCGATCGCCCCAGCAACCCTGGTGGCAGAGCAACCCGGATTACTTGAATTAGTGGCGTATAGTAATATGCAGCAACTCTATTAAGTAATTCCCAATAAGCACTTGGGAAAAATCCAACGCTGACTATATCTTCTACTTCCCGGATTTTTTCTGGTGGTAAATCGACATTTGGTTGTGCCAGTAACCGAATTGCGATCGCTCCTAATTGTTGTGCCCCAAATGGCACGCTCAAAATATCTCCTGGTTTTATTTCTAACTGGGCTGGCAATCGATAAGTAAATAGTCCTGTACTTCCTGGACAGTCTACCAGTACTTCAACCCACCTATTAACAGTTGTACCTGACTGGTATGATTCACTAGCTTGGGCTACCAATAAAGGAGATAATTTTACGTCATTAATATACATAGTCTCTGACTTTATAATTAGATATTTACCTCACATAGCTGGTCAACAATAACCTAGCTCAATTAAGTCTAATTTTTTATTTGGTTAAACTTAAATGGTATTTCCCAATACTGTTATCCTTCATAATACTTGATAAGTTTCCTCTTATGTCATCTACTAGACAAATTCGTATCAACTATACATGCAATAAATATTTGGTACCCATTATACAAATAAAAGCATGTCAGCTTTTTCTGCAACAGTTGGTTGCTCCATCTACTAAATAGGGAGTAGCTTTTTTCCGCCTATCGATAGATATTCAACCTTTTCTGTATATGAGATGCTTTTATACAAGTAATAACATCTCGAATTTAATCCCATTATTATAATTTGTATCATCTGGATAACTTTAAATCGGTAATGCATAACTCCAGCACCAAGTTTTTAATTTTATCCAGTGATTTTTAATGTCTAAATAATAAAAAAATTTTATAAATATATATGAAAATTTAAGAAATTTGGATGTTTAGCTGAAATTTATATGTTTGTTAAGGTTGAGAAAGTTTCAGGGGGTTTGACATATTTGGTAATTAAGAAAAAAATGAAGAATATAATTTGTCAAGAGCCTGAGAAGAAAGTTTTGTTGGGTGCGAAGGCCAGTTTAGTTATAGATTGTATCTAACTGTAACCCATAAGTGTTAGGTAGATGCCGATTTATATTCTTGAAGTTAAATTAGCATAAGCCTGTATTTCGCTATATAAACGGGTGCATTCGTCCCTTAGGGAAAACTACCAAGCCTCAAACGAGTAGCTGTAACTAAATTATGTACCAAACAAAGCAACAATCCCTAAAGGAAACCATGAATATTGTTAAATTGGGAGAAATGGAAATACTGGAGAATACTGCCGATATTGAAGAACCATCACTCGATATTTTAGAAGCAGTAGCAGATGAAGAGACTCCAATTGTAGTAGAAAATCTGGAATCAGACGAACGCGACGGTGATGAAATGGCTGCGGCTCGTCCTTCGGGATACAACAAAACCGAGCATGATGATGCCGTCGGTGCGTTTTTTAAAGAGATGGCGCGTTATCCACTTCTAAAAGCTGATGAAGAGGTAGAGTTAGCGCGGCGAGTTAGATTTCTAGAAGAAGTTAGGGAATTACAAGCAGCCTTAGAATTAAAACTGGGACAGGAACCTAGTAAGGTAGAGGTGGCTTCCGAGCTAGAAATGACAGAAAAGCAATTAGAAAATCGCTTGTATCAAGGTAGAGTAGCGAAACGCAAAATGATTCGCTCGAATCTGAGATTGGTAGTTTCTATTGCTAAACGATACCTAAATCGGGGAGTGCCTTTCTTGGATTTAATTCAAGAAGGAGCAATGGGTTTAAATCGTGCTACAGAAAAGTTTGATCCAGATAAAGGATATAAGTTTTCTACTTACGCCTATTGGTGGATTAGACAAGCGATTACCAGAGCTATAGCTAACGATGCGCGGACAATCCGGCTACCTATTCATATTGTTGAAAAGCTTAACAAGCTAAAAAAAGCACAACGAGAACTCAAGCAAAAACTTTGTCGTAATCCTACCGAAGGAGAAATGGCAGAAACTTTGGAAATTACTGTGCAACAACTACGTCAATTACAACAGCTACGCCGTCAAGCACTTTCTCTCAACCACCGCGTCGGTAAAGAAGAAGACACGGAATTAATGGATTTGCTAGAAGATGAAGATAACCTGTCTCCAGAAGCAAAAATGAATGAAAACATGATGCGTCAGGAGATTTGGGAAGTCTTGGGTGACGTGTTAACTCCACGGGAGAAAGATGTAATTTCTCTGCGCTATGGTTTGACAACCAGCGAACCCTGTACTTTAGAAGAAGTTGGCAACATGTTCAATCTTTCTCGTGAGCGAGTGCGACAAATTCAAAGCAAAGCCATGCGGAAATTGCGCCGTCCTCACATAGCCAAACGTTTAAAAGGTTGGTTGATTTAATTACATCTACGAAGATAGATTAGCTTCATTAACGAACACGGATCAAATAAAGTGCAAAACTTTAAATCTGGTAGGGGAGCCTGTGCGTTGCGGAGGTTCCCGACGCTCGTAAGCGTTGCGTTAGCGATGTATGAGCGTCTGACTTGCTCTAAGCGAAGCCATGGCGTTCGCGCAGCGTCTCGAAGAGAAGGCTTTACGCTGTACTATCCGTTGTAGCAAATAGCGTTATGTTATCCCGTAGCGTAATGCACCATCCTAGATTTTAGGTGCGTTAGGATAAATGCTCTTAACACACCTTAAAAAACTTGCTCTTTATTAAATCCACATGTCTAATGAATGAAAGCGAACTTGTATCTTACAAATTGCAAAAACAGGGCGTTTTATACCTTTTTTTGGCTTTTATTTAGTCATTAGTCAAAAAACTTGCACAGTTACCTATAGACTATGGACTATGAACTATAAACTATAGACTAATGACTTTGCATAGTAATTTGATTGTGCGTTTTGCTGAACCAACTGATTACAGCGTACTATTTCAATTAATTCAGGGGCTGGCTGAGTATGAAAAATTATCTCACGCTGTTACTGGCAATGCTCTGGAACTTAAAGAGCATTTATTTGGTTCGCACAAATATATAGAGGCAGTTTTAGCAGAATCTGCTGGTCAAGCTGTTGGTTTTGCCCTATTTTTTCATAATTATTCAACATTTCTGACTAAGCCAGGAATTTATCTGGAAGACTTATTTGTTTTACCACAATATCGTAGGCAAGGTATTGGTAAAGCTCTCCTGACTAAATTAGCTCAGATAGCTGTAGAACGTGATTGTGGACGGTTAGAGTGGAGTGTGCTGGATTGGAACGAATCAGCTAAAGAATTCTATCGTAATATGGGAGCATCTATATTAGATGATTGGCAAATTTGCCGTGTTACAGGAGATATGCTTACTCAGTTAGGGGCTGTTAAAATAATTCACAATTGATTATAATGCTCTTACCCGTAATAATAGCGGTAAGTAAGTTCATAGTAAGGACTTTAGTCCTTATTTTTTAATA
This sequence comes from Nostoc sp., assembly GCF_036916735.1. GTDB lineage: Bacteria > Cyanobacteriota > Cyanobacteriia > Cyanobacteriales > Nostocaceae > Nostoc. The sequence continues at coordinate 18,950 of NZ_JBALFV010000093.1, read as the reverse complement.
TAAATTTTAACTAAACTTGCACTTAATAACTACCCCTTCTCACTTGGTGTTAGCCTGTGGCAAGCCACAGCGTGTCTACATTAATAAATATTAACTGGGCTTTAATAACGAATTGGTATAAGCACGCTTTGTGCTACGACAAATCCTGAAAATTGAAAATCAAAAAACTTGATAGCAAAGTTTGACAGCTTGTCATTTGACTATAGCAGCGCCTCAACTGACAATTATGGGGGATATTGCAGTGAATAAGCTGTTATTGGAGAGAGAAAAAACACAAAATGAAAAAAATTATTACAGTGATGCTGTTAGGCATAGCAATCTTCACCTTTGCCTACAGCAATCCAGCTTTGGCAGGAGATGCTATTAGTGGAGCTAAAGTATTTAGTGCTAATTGTGCCTCTTGTCATGCGGGAGGTAAAAATCTGGTTCAAGCTCCGAAGAATCTGAAGAAGGATGCTTTAGAAAAGTATGGTATGTACTCAGAGGAAGCGATTATCGCCCAAGTTACAAAAGGTAAAAATGCCATGCCTGCTTTCGGTAGTCGTTTAAAAGCTAACCAGATTGAAGATGTAACTACTTATGTGCTTTCACAAGCAGATAAGGACTGGAAGTGAACTAAAATCTAGCTTCAATAATTAAGAATTTGCGGGGCTTTTTGTCCCGCGAATTTTAGGGTTGTCGAAATTGTCAAATAGGATGCTAATACCAATTTTGGATTTTAGACTTCGACTACGCTCAGTCGAACGATTTTGAATTTTGGATTAAGGTTTTTACAAAAAACTGTTCCAAGAATATTAAACAACACTCCCTAACCTCATTTGGTATTATGAGTTATTTGTGGCGATTATTTCTCAGTGTAGTTATTGCTTTACCGCTTAATTTTCTGACTTTACCTGCACATTCAGCATCTATTTTAATTACCTAAATTACAGCTAGTGACTTCTTTGAATTTGGTATAGATAAAATGCGACGGGGTAATTACCAGGAAGCTATAGAGAATTTCAACCAGACCATTGAACTTGAGAAAGATTTTGCTGTAGCTTATAGCGATCGCACTCTGGCTTATCTCCAATTACAAGATTACCATCAAGCTGTTACAGATTGTACTCAAGCAATAAATTTTGCACCGGATAACTTTGAAGCTTATCTAAACCGGGGATACGAAAAAACTCTTGATTTACTAAAGAGTTTGCGACAACAAATTTCATCTGTAACGGAAATCGCTCTTTTTTATTAATACTGTAAGGGTTATACAGGGTATCCAGCAGCTTGAAAAATCTGTTCGGCGGTTAAATTTAATTCGGGGAACAGAGGTGAGATAATGCGATCGCTACCTTGAAACTGGCTGACTTGGTATTCTTCATCAATTAAGGTGTAAAGCGAAACAGTTGGTTGTTTGGGGTTGCCAATAAATCGCCTACCGCCTAAAGCCGCATAGTCTACAATCCAGTATTCTGGGATACCTACAGCTTCATAGTCAGCAGCTTTTTTTAAATAATCATCACGCCAATTGCTACTCACTACCTCAACTACTAAAGGTATTGATTCCGCTTGACTTACAGTAGATTCTTTTTTCCACAAAGGTTCATTTATCAAATTAGGGAGATTTAATATCAGTACATCTGGTGAGTAAGCCGATTCACTTTCAAGCGGTTTCACTAGTACTGTTTTCGGGATGCCATAAGGCAGGCTAATGCGGCTATATTCTAGAATAAATTTCTGAACTAAAAATACGATAATCTCTTCATGATCGCCTGTGGGTTGTGGCATCTCGACTATTGCTCCATCATGCAATTCATAACGTTTTCCAGTGTTGTCAGGGTATTTAGCAACGAATTCATCGAATGTAACTACTTTGCCTAAAGTTTGAATCATTCTATTGTGTTTGCGAAGCTTCCAGTTTTCCCAATGCTAACGTAATTCGTAATTCTTACAAGGAAGAGGCTTTGAGGCTTATTCCCCTTCGCCTTTTAAAGCCTAGTTTGCTTATGAAGTGCAATATATCTAGCCCTTTGAGATCGTACGTCTGGGAATTTCAGCGTTTGAAGCAGACTAAAAGATATCTCAACCCAGAGTCAGATCATATTACTAATAGAACCGAGATCACACTTCAATGAGTTTATCTCGGCTAAACTAAATTTTTATAGTTAAATATCACGAATACTCACATAGTAACTTAAATTATCGCGATGAAAAAAAGACCGGGTAAACCTCCTATTCATCTTCACTCAAAGCATATAGAACCACCTTCTCCTCATGAGCTTAAACAGCTATTGATGACTGTTCGTGCTCAACGCGATGAATGGCAACAACGTGCGAAAGAAAATGAGGAAGCTGTATCTCAACGCGATGAAGCAGAACAACGTGCAAAGGAAGCTACATCACAACTGGTTCATGTTCAGCAACAAATTCAAACTTATCAAATCGAGGCTAATGAGCTAAAACTCGAAACCAATGAGCTAAAAGAGCGATTCACTCAAAATTATCTCTTCTATCTTGATGAGCAAGAAAATCATCAAAAGACGCTCTACCTTTACAATGAAGAAAAAGCGAAAATATCACAGCTAGTTCATGTTCACCAACAAGAGATTCAAACTTGCCAACTTGAAGCTAATGAGCTAAAAGAGCGAGTTACTCAAAATTACCGTTTTTATATTGATGAACAAGAAAGTCATCAACAAACACTCTGTCTCTACAACGAAGAAAAAGCGAGAGCGACTGAATTGGTTACCAAATATGAGGCAGTAAACTCTGAACGAGAAATGTATTTGAGTTTATACAATGAGGCTAAAGCAGAACTCAAGCATGAGCGACGTTCCAAAGCTAGTATTAAGGGATGGGAAACTCGCCGGAAAGCTGAGAATGAACGACTAAAACGGGAAATTGCCCAGATGGTTGTGCTACTGCGTGAATCGTTAGAAAGTAAAGATGAAGCAGTAAACAGTCTTTACATTGTAGCAGAGCGTATGGATCGGATTCAATCTCTAGTTGATTCGGTAGAAGAAGAAACAATTAACAATCCTATGGGTTTGGTACAAAAGTTTAAACGCATCTGGCTGGCTATTAAAGATATACTTTCTGAATAAATAAGCATATTCATGAGTAAAAAATCACTCCCAACGACGCAAAAACAAGGTAAAGCGAGGTTAGGAGATCAAATTCGCAATATTGCTGATCGCCTTAAACAAGAGACTGATGTACAAATAAAAGCTACTTCTAAGATTTTAGGGGCTACTGCTCAAATTGCCGAAAATCATGATCGACTTATTAGTGAAGTAGTTGATATGGTTGAGTCAGACCTTAATCTAAAAAATCAGGTAGCTCAAAAGCATATTTATACTGTTGATATTCTGAAGCAACAGTTTAAAACATTACGGGATGCAAAAGCTCACTTTAACCTAAAAGTTAGTAGTTGGGAATCACTTGTTAATAAATTAAATGATACATCTTACCAAACAACTATAACCCAAAATCAACCTCAATCAAATCAGGTTTTTACAGATAACTATGTAAAAAATGTTGAAGAGAATTCCAATAATTTTGAAAAATTGATAGTTTTTTTAGAACCTGATGTTGCAAAAATGTTTCCCAATTCAGAAGCAGTAAATGAAGCTCTGCGTTTTCTAATTAGAGTTGCGAGTAAAAATTGTTTTTGAAACTGTGATGTCACTCCTATAAAAATTGTAGGCGTTGCTGAATTGAAGTATGAATCTGGATGTAGAGACGTAGCAGTGCTACGTCTCTACAAGGATTTTGGTATTTTGCAAAATCATTTTTATACATGGAATCAGCAATGCAAAATTGCACATAGTTCACGCAATTAAAAACTGCTATAGCCCTACTTAATCATTTGTGAACAACAAGATTTCCCGAACTCTCAGAGAAATCGGGAATCTAACCGTGGAAATATGACAGCGTGTCTTTTGACATGATTTTACTATTACAGGAACAATATTAGGTGGTGACTGTTTTTAGTTGGTGTGAAAGAGAACGTGAAAAAAGATTTTTTGTTGCTAACAGTTGCTTTACCAAGTTTACTGATAGCGTCTCCTGGCTTTACTGCTGAAAGTGAAATTGAGCAGAGAATTACTGATAAATCAATCGAAGTAATTTCAGATATTCCGAGTTTAAGTGAGATTGAGCTACCCGCTATTAATGCCGAATTATTAACTCAACAATCTGCACCGAGTGAAGTTAATCTAGAAACTCAGCCAGAAACAGAGCAAACTCCGAGCGATGATGCAGAGATTTCTATAGAAGTGATTGCAGATCCAGATAACCTACCTCAATCTACTCCAACTTACGTAATTGATCAAGAAGAAATTAAAAAGCAGGGCGCTACAAGTTTAGCCGATATTTTGAAAAGAATGCCTGGTTTTGCGATCAATGATGTAGGTCACGGTGCAGATACTCACACAGGTACATACTATCGTGGAGCCTCAATTAATCAGTCTGTATTTCTGATTAATGGTAGACCAATTAACAATAATGTCAACACTTATCATGGTGGAACTGACTTAAATAGTATTCCTGTAGAGGCTATTGAACGAGTGGAATTATACAGTGGTACAGCCTCTGCTTTGTATGGTTCTTCAGCTTTTGGGGGAGTTGTGAATATTATCACCAAGGAAGGTTATGGCAAACCTAAATTGAGCGCTAGTGCAGAATTTGGCTCATTAAGTTTAAATAATCAACAAGTAACCTATGGTGGTTCATCTAATAATGTCAAATACAACTTTAGCTTTGAAAGATTCTTTACAGATAACCGTTACCGCGTTCCTGTAGGTGCAGCAAATCGTGATGAACAGGGATTTTTATCAAATGCAGACACAGCTACAAGTACTTATTTTGGTAGCATTGGAGTAAATTTAGATAAAAAAAATTCTTTGAATTTAGATGTTACTAAACTCAGCAGTCGTCGCGGCTTAATTTATTTTGGGTTTCCTTTGCAAAGAGATAGATTAGACCACGATAGTTTAAATGTTGGCTTATCTTGGAAGACTCGGTTAGGTAATGGGGAAAGCTCTAATCTTACAACCTCAATTGGTTATAACCAAGATTATTTCAGCACTTATGGTCCTACAGGAGCATTTTACCGTACAGGAGCTTTAGATACACAACAACTCACAGCCAGAGTAGATCATGAGTGGAAAATTACTTCCAATAATAAATTGCGCTGGGGATTAGATTTGAAAAACACCAATTTAATCGGTGATGTTTTTAGTACAATTCCTAGTAGGATTGCCACTAATGGAACTGAAGATAGAAGTTTGTTCAATACAGCTTTATTTACTGTTGATACTTGGAATATTAGCGATAACTTTCTGATAGATTTAGGGCTAAGGCAAACCTTTGACAGCCAGTTTGGAAATTATCTCAACCCTAGTGTTGGGTTACGTTATGCTATCACACCAATAGTAGCAGTGCGTGGAAGTTGGGCAGGGGCACAACGCAATCCTGGGTTAGATCAGTTGTATGTTTATGATACGGTTCATGGTTGGGAACCTAACCCTGATTTAAGACCGGAAATCGGTTCTACTTGGAGTGCGGGAGTAGATGTAAATTTTTCTCAAAATCTGATTGGACAGTTTACTTATTTTGGTAGTAGTATAGGCGATCGCTTGGGAGTTATCGCCGGAAGATGGGAAAACATTGGATTAGTAGATACCAATGGTTTAGAGGCAGCTTTGCAATTAAAAATTGCAGCTGGCTGGTCAACTTTCCTCAACTATACTTATACAGATGCTCAAATAAAAACAGGTTCAGAGAGAGGTTTACAATTAGGTTTGATTCCTTACTCTGTACTTCAAACTGGTGTAGGTTATGAAAATGCGGGATGGCAGGCTAACTTGTATGTTACCTACAATAGCGGCGCTCGTAGATCCATCTTCGCTAACCCTGGTGATAAGGCTACAGATTTTGCACCATCTTTCGTGAATTTAGATTTGACCGGTCGTATACCTTTAACTACCAATTTAGGATTGACAGTTTATTTAGAAAATCTTCTCGGTGAGCAATATGAGCGAGTTAATCGCATATATAGCCCTGGATTCACTTTTCGTTTAGGTTTAAGCGCTAATTTTTAGGTGTCTGCTTTGCTCTAGTGTATTCTCTGTGACTCTGCTGTTTAAAAGTTATTTATTGAACCACAGAGGCGCAGAGACACAAAGAAAAGAGGAGTTTTTTGGTAAAGATGACGCACCACTATATAACATCGTGCGTTAGGCTAAAGCCGTAATCTACCCTATTTAAGATTTACTTTTAATCTAAAATATAAAATGCGATGAGAGCTAGAATTGATAATCAAATACTTTTTATCCACCACGAAGATTTACCAGAGTTTAAGAAAGGTGGTTCGGTGGTGAGAAACTCTTTTTTCTGGGCGCTACGTTCAATTGCTGGTAAAGCTTCGCGTTATCGTGATTGGGAATATGAACCGGAGGTTTGGCTAGCACTTTCAAGAATGCTTTTGTCGTTCGCTGAATCTGGGTATTTAGGTCTTAGAGAAACCTTGCTGGAGTTTCCTTTATCTCAAGGGGAAATTCCTAGTTTGCTGCGAGATGTATCTACTTTTGAGTAAGTCAAATGAATTTTTACTTGCGGAAAACACTAAAATGAGTAAGCAAACTGGGGTTTGAGTAAGTCAAATTAACTTTTGCTTACGGAAAACACCAAAATGATTAAGTCAAATGACTTTTTGAGTAAGTCAAATGAACTTTTGCTTGCGGAAAACACCAAAATGAGTAAGTCAAATGACTTTTTGAGTAAGTCAAATGAACTTTTGCTTGCGGAAAACACCAAAATGAGTAAGTCAAATGACCTTTTGTGAAAGCATTTAAGTATTTTGAGAAAGTAATCAGGCATTTTAATAAAGCAATTAGGCATTTTGATAAAGTAATCAGCAAATATACCTGACAATTAACAATCGCGACTGCATAGGGCTGTCATTAATATTACACTACTAAAATTATGCTTGAACTCATTGGGCACTCAAATGACGTTCAATCCGTCACAATTAGCCATCATGGCAAAACTTTGCTTAACAGTAGTGCTGAAGTAAGGGTAGTTGTGAGAAGACAATTAAAATGCACCAGTTAGTGGAAAAAATAACATGAAAATAGCGATTATTACTAAAATATTAATTACATCAATCGGTTTGTTTGCTTTATTTACCCCAAGTCAAGCATCGGCTCAACTTATACCGCAACCTTGGGTTTCAGTCGGTGGAAAAGATGGTGATGTAACTTATGCTGTAGGAGCTAGAGCTTTAAATTTTGGAGTTGAGCTAGGAGCTGGTCCTGATGGTGCTACGGGAGTAGATGTTTTAAAATTTATTAGTTTGCCTGTAATTTCACCTTATGTAGGAGTTGGACTTTATTCAGAAGATAAAGGTGTTGCAATTTCAGGTGGCGTTCAAGTAAGTGCTACTAATAACGTTTTTGTTGGTGCTGGTTATAATTCTATTCGTGGGTTTAACGGGCAACTGGGAATAAGATTCTAACAGTTAAGTAAGTTAGCGAGAAAAATTTCATCTATATGAATAAGTATAAAGTTGATGTAGGGTGTATTATGCCATAAGCTAACGTACTTTGAATTGCCAATGGTGCGTTACGCTGAAAGAATAATACACCTTATAATTACTACAAATACAACTAATTTTATTAACATAGTTGAAAATATTCTTGCCCACCTACTTAGTGCGATTCGATTTTAGTCTTTATACAAAGCACTCTGTTGCTTTTTGTACTTGGTGGCTGAAACACCAATGAAAGCAATGAAAGTCATTAGACCTAAAACAGAGGTTGGTTCAGGAACGGATTGCATTCCAAAACTATCATCAGAGTATGTGCGGAATGTGTAATCATAATATGGGAATGATTGAAATCCTTTGTTTGCATAGACTTGACCATTTGGATAAGGATTGTTAATATCACCAGCGATCGCTAGATCACTGAGCGACTCAAATACGAGTAATAAAGTCTGATTTGGTGTAACAGCTACGGGGTTCCAGAATACTTCTGTCCACGCATCGGGAAACTGTTCGAGTGCTACACCAGTTGCTAAAACATTTCCTTGACCATTCCACAAGGATATTTTAACGTCACCAACTGTTCCATACCCTTTGTAAGTAGTTTTATGGCAGCACCTGCAACATTATTAGCTGTTGGTTTGAATGATTGTGCTAAGTCTGGCTGCGAAAAATCTGCCATAATTTCATTACCGCTAGACTGTTCTTGATCGATAAACAATGCAGCATTTGCCGACTTAGCTTCTAATCCAATAAAACCTGCTACTAATGCTGATCCAATAGCAGCAATTGATAATTTTTTAACACTTTTGAAACTTAATATCATTGTTTTTACTTTGAAAGACAATTTTTTTGTCTTTTCGGTTATGTTGCAGTATGCATCTTCATATATATATGTAATATTTAAAAAAAACTAACAGTAAATTTACGTAATTTTTATCAAAAAAGCTATTAGTATAGAAAACTTTGACGATTAAAATTCATATGTGACAACGGTTACAAACATATCTATAACGTTTATCAAAACTTTTGTTATATTTAAAGGAATAATGAAGTATATTATGATTTGATTAATAAATTAAAATACAGGTAGTAAATAATACAAAAGTATTTACGCAGAAGGAACTGAAGTTGAGATTAGTTCTCTGACATGCTCTGCGGAATCTTGTTGTAATGCTGATGCCACGAGCGCTTCACTTTCAACTATACTTAACCGAGTGATCGCCTGTTTCACTCCAGGTATACTTTGAGGATTCACGCTCAACTCATCCAGCCCTAAACCTAATAAAATTGGTGCTGCTAAAGTATCTGCTGCCAATTCTCCACATAATCCTACCGAAATTCCCGCTGCATGGGCAGCTTGGATAGTTTGCTGCACCATTCGCAACACGGCTGGATGTAGCGCATTAACTAAATTTGCCACGCGGGGATTAGTGCGATCGCTAGCCATGACGTACTGACTCAGGTCGTTAGTCCCTATACTAAAGAAGTCTACTTCAGCAGCTAACTGATCTGCGATCGCAACTGCTGCCGGAACCTCTACCATAATTCCTACTTTCATCGCTGCATCAAAAGCAATACCAGCTTGATTTAGTTCAGCCTGCACTTCACCCAAAATTACCTTAGCCGCACGTACCTCAGTTACACTGGCAATCATGGGCAACATAATCTTAATTTGGTGTCCGACACTAGCTCTTAAAATTGCCCGTAACTGAGTTTTGAACAAATCCAAATGATCTAAACAGAAACGAATTCCCCGCCAACCTAAGAAAGGGTTCGCTTCTGGAAACCCTACTCTCAAATAAGGAAGTGGCTTATCACCACCTACATCTAAGGTACGAATAATTAATGGACGATTATCTAAAACTTGGGCGATCGCCTGATACACTTCTAGTTGTTCTTCTTCAGTGGGGGCGCTTGTTCTATCTAAATAGAGAAACTCAGTGCGGAGTAATCCCACACCTTCTGCACCGCTAGCCACCGCAACTTGCACATCATTTATACTACCAATATTGGCAAAAACGCTAACTTGCCGACCATCACGAGTAATTGCTGGCTGGTGTGCTGTAGCTCGTGCTTCCTGTTGGGCAGTTTGCCAAGCTTCTCGCTTTGCCTCCAGTAAATCCAGGATATGTGATTCTGGTTCTACCCAAGCTTTGCCACTTTCACCATCAAGTGCCATAAGTGTACCATCTGCCAAGTGCAACACTTGGGCATCCACGCCCAAAACGGCGGGAATACCTAATGTTCGGGCGATAATTGCGCTGTGAGATGTGGCACTACCTAAAGTCGTACAAATACCTAAAACCTTTGTCGAATCTAGTCTTGCGGTATCTGAGGGAGTTAAATCAGTCGCCACTAAAATTGCAGGTTCCTCAAGATGCAAGTTAGCAGGGGCATTTCCAGCTAATAATCGCAGCACTCTTTGCCCGACATCCACAACATCGTCAACTCGCTCTTGCAAGTAAGAATCCTCAAGTGTGCGGTAGGAAGTCGCTACTTCATCGACTACGGTTTGCCAAGCTGCTTCAGCATTTATATGGTGTTCTAAAATGCGTTGGTGAGCCGCTTCCAACAGTACTGGATCTTCTAAAAATAATAGTTGGGCATCAAAGATGGCGGCTTCAGCGTCACCAATTTGAAGAGATGCTTGCGAAAAAACTGCTTGGATTTCTTGCCTGGCGGTGTGAATTGCTGTCTGTACTCGTTGCCACTCTCTATCAGGTTCATCTACGTGATATTCCGTAATCGAAATCTGAGTGGGTTGATAATGAACAACAGGTGCGATCGCTACTCCAGCAGAAGCTGCAATTCCCGAAAGTTCGCCGTGAGTTGCTGAGGTAACTTCATGGTGAAGTGTTGGTGGAGAATTCAAAGCAACATTATCTTCACCCTCCGGGTTCGGCAGTCCAACGCCAGTCGCCTGCGACGGTAAACCCGTCTTCAGCGCTGGCTCCTCTTTGTTGGAACAACAAGACCGGGCTGCCTCACCAAAATTATTTGCGAATAATCCTTGTAATGCCGCTAGTGCTTCATCTGCATCAGAACCAGTGGCAGTAATCAGCAATTCGTGTCCTTGACGCACCCCTAAAGTTGTGACTTGGTTAATACTCTCACCCCTGACTAGTTCAGTATTTCTCGTTAAATTCTGCACCAGAATTTGCGATTTAAACCGAGCTGCGGTTGCGACAAACTGCGCTGCGGGACGAGCGTGTAATCCTAAGCGATTGCTTACAATTAGCCGGATTTCTCGCGTTGGTGATTTTACATCAGTTGTTGGGGTAACAAGTGACAAACTACTACTAACTACACCCAATTGAGTTGCTTTTGCTAAAATTGCGCCGCGTGCTTCCGCCATGACTTGGTGAATATCTCTATTAGATGCCGCAGCTACTACAGCAGCGATCGCACCTTCTACTAGAGGTGCTTCACACAAATACATTTTTTGCTGTTGTGCTTCTGAAAAAAACTCGATTGCCATTTCCGCACTCAGCAAAGCACTACCCAAATCCATTAATACTAAGACACCATCATCAGATAAAACAGAAGCGATCGCTTCATAAACCTGAATGGAATCTGTACCCAGTGGATTTTCCGGATCTTCAATGCCTGCTGCAATAGCGATAGGAACTTCGCCCTGAACCATCTGCGCGGCGAGTTCCCGCACACCCAAAGCTAGTTGTTTACTGTGAGAAACGATGACAATTCCAATCACTGCCACACCGCCAAACTTGTAAAGAGGTTTGCGTTTAGCCAGTTATCCATTTCATTTTCCCATTCCGCACCGTTAAAAATAGCAGTGATCTTTATAGCGCTTCTTAGTTGATTCCAATACAGACCTAACCCCCAGCCTCTTCCCTACTAGCGTTGGGGAGTAAAATTAAAAGCCTATCTCCTCTTAGGATAATATATGGAGTGAGGTCAGAGTGTATTGTATACAAACGAAAAGCGCTATATTACAATTGCAACTGCCCGAAAATATTTCGGTCTTTCCAGCTAGAAATCCGAATAAAATAGCCTTCTTTTACGGAAATACGTGGTGTCCATTCATAAACTCCATCGCTAGCGGTACGAGAAGAAATGTTTTGGATAAGTTTGTTCCCATCGTACAACTTAATCGAGACATCGCCGTTAAGATTATCCCGCCACAATATTAAATAAGGCTGATCTTTTTTTGCAAGTACTTTTTTCACTGGCTGACTGCTCAAGATTTTTAGCGCAACCTGATTTTTGGTTTTCTTACGAAATCCCAGATAATGAGGTAGGTGTCGCAAAGCAGGATCTTCCTGCGAATTAGACAGTTGGGGAACAATAATATTTCCGCTCTGGGAATTGAATAAATAAGTTGATCTGCCGCCATCAACGGTAATGATATCGCTTTTGACTCCTAATTTCCGTAATAAATCGGCTGCTTCATCCAGAGTTGCTTGGTTCACCGTTATAATCAACAAAAGCTCGTCACCTTTAACACCATCTTTGTTCAGAGTCCCAATGACTTGATACTTATTCGCTTGGTTTTGGGCTAATACTTTCGCCGGATGATCGCTGTATAGGTAAGTGACGATTGCATTCTTCACTGCGTTTTGGTTGAGAGGCGAACCGCTAACCTGGTTGTAATCAGTAATGTATGCCTGCTTCTCATCCCAAACTAAAGCCTTGAGGTGAATATTACTATAGTATTTGTCTTTTGGTTGCTTGATTGGGCCTCAGAAGGTCAACATTGAGCCTCAGAAAGTCAAAGTTGAACCTCAGAAGGTCAACATTGAACCTCAGAAGGTCAAATTTCAAGCAAACTTAGTTGTAGTATAGTTTTGCTTTGGTATTATTAATGGTATAAGAGATGACGCCTAAATTTGAATACAGCACTCTTGCCCATCCCCAGGATATTCAGCAGCTTGGGAGTATCTTTGAGCAGTGTTTCATCAGTGGGTTTAGTGGCGAAGAAGCTTACATCAATCTGGTTGGCGTAGAAAATTTCCGCATTATCCGTAAATCGGAGCAATTAATTGGTGGATTGGCAACTCTGGATATGGGCCAGTGGTGGGGTGGTGTGCGTGTACCAATGACAGGAATTGCTGTAGTGGGCATTGCTCCAGAGTATCGCGGTTCGGGAGGTGCGATCGCTCTTATGCAGCACACTCTCAAAGAACTCTATGCTAGAGGTATACCGCTCTCTGCTCTTTATCCAGCAGTTCAAGGCTTGTATCGCAAAGTCGGGTATGAGCAGGGGGGTAGCTGGTGTAATTGGGAAGTTCCTACTAAAAGTATCCAAGTGCCAGAGCAACCCCTACCTTTGCAACCAATAGTGCCAATTAATCATCAAGTCTTTCACAAACTATATCAGCAGCAGGCGAGATTAACGCATGGATATTTAGACCGACATCCTGTAATCTGGGAGCGCTTAATTCAACCAGATGAGAAGGAAACATTTTACGCATATTTTATTGGTACAAAAGAGAAACCCGAAGGGTATATCCTTTTTAGCCAACATTCAAAAGAGGATGGCACAATCCTGCGGGTAAAGGATTGGGTAATTCTCACAGTTGCGGCTGCACAAACATTCTGGTCTTTTTTTGCTACTCATCGCTCCCAAATTGACCAGGTGCAATGGAGGAGTTCTGCAATTGATTCCTTGACATTGCTCTTACCAGAGCAAACTGCCAAACTCAGGTATACAATGCGTTGGCTGCTGCGGGTAGTAGATGTAGTCAAGGCGTTGGAGATGCGAGGTTATCCATCGGGAATTGAAACTGAACTGCACCTAGACATTCAAGATAATTTGCTAGATGCAAACAATGGTAAATTTATCCTTTCTGTTGCCAATGGACGCGGTGAAGTTACAAAAGGAGGAAAAGGTGAGTTGCAGCTAGATGTTCGAGAACTAGCACCAATATATACAAGTTTGTTCACACCCTACCATTTACAAATAGCCGGAAAACTGAATGGGATAGAAACAGCTATTTCAGTAGCTACGCAAATATTTGCAGGTGCTTCGCCTTGGGTGGCTGATTTTTTTTAACGTGAGCTTTCACCGAAGCTAAGGCACTTTTGGACGTAAAAAGTAACCATCCGCAAAAATAATTGGCGCTTCGCAAGCAAATTTGCAATTTCTGTGATATTCTTTTTGTATAGGGAATCAAGACAGCGAAAGCATAGTCATGTTGTCAAAGAGATAATGATATAAACTCAAAGACAAGACTTTCGCCTTGGCAGATGCAATGTTTAAATCCGCTACGGCTTTTTGAAACCAAGAGACAAAGCCAATGAAGCAGGATAGTGACCTCCGTAATAACTTGAAGTCAATTAGAACTCGTTTAGGCATGAGCCAACAAGATTTGGCTAACATTGCTAGTGTAACTCGTCAGACTATTAGTGGTGTAGAGTCGGGATTATATGCTCCCTCAGTTTCTATAACACTTCGCTTGGCCAAAGCGCTTGGCTGTCAAGTTGAGGATCTATTCTGGTTAGAGCGGGATTTACCTGAAATTGAAGCAGTTCTTGCCAAGCCTGTTCCTAATGGTCAACAACTGCGAGTCAGCATGGCTCGTGTAGGAGGACAATGGATAGCTTATCCCTTGATTGGTAAAGATGCTTTTCGTCAAGATATGATTCCGGCTGATGGTGAGACTTGCACAGGTACAAATAAAGTTCGAGTCCGTCTTTTAGACGATAATTTCGACACACTTCACAACACAGTTGTGATTGCTGGTTGTGCCCCTGTGATTTCACTATGGGCTAGAGCCACCGAACGCTGGCATCCCCAACTGCGAGTCCAATATAACTTCGCCAATAGCATGGCTGCATTGCACAGTCTATGCAGAGGTGAGGCGCATATCGCTGGGATGCATCTTTATGATCCTGAAACTGGTGAATATAATACTCCCTTTGTTCGAGATGTTCTGGCTGGGAAGGAAGCAGTTCTGATTACCCTTGGTGTCTGGGAAGAGGGACTTTTGTTGCAGTCAGGGAACCCAATGGGAATTAGAACGATTAGTGACTTAGTTGCAGGGGGAGCGACTATTGTCAACCGCGAAATAGGTTCTGGTAGTCGGATGCTTTTGGAACAAACACTCCAAAAAGAGCAGGTACCGTTTGATGCTGTTCAGGGCTTTAACAATGTACTCAAAAGTCACCAAGATGTTGCCCAAGCTGTAGTAGAAGGAATTGCCGATGCTGGTATAAGTACGGGATCTGTAGCTACTGCCTTTGGGTTGGGATTTATCCCTTTACATCAGTCACGATATGATTTGGTGATTCTCAAGCAATATTTGGAAGAAGCACCTGTACAGCAGTTGCTCAGTACTTTGGGACATCGGATGGTTCACTCCCAATTTGAAATTCTCGGCGGTTACGATATCAGCAAAATTGGGGAAGTTGTCGCAACTGTTTAGAGTGGATTGCAATGGTTAATTGTGTGGTTAAAAGAAAATTTGGCGTAAATTTAAATCCTGCTGCAACCACTCTTTAGGTATGAGCAACCTTCAGGGGATTACAACAAACTGATAATGCTGAATTCGTAATGACGCTCCTACGTTGCTACCGCTACGCTAACGTAATTCGGATTGAATTTGATCCCATTTATTTGTGAGGTTGCGCCAAATTTTCTTTCTTTGTGTGCTTTGCGCCCTTTGCGGTTCGTTTGTTATATAGTTTGGCATATCTTCATACAGAATTGATATGAGTTTCTGGCTCGGAATCTGTAGCTTTTTTTTCCAATTGGTATTACCAGTAAACACAAACTTTTGGAAATTAACGTAAAAATCGGTGTTTCAGCCCTCGTGAAGCAGCAGGGCTGTTTCATTCCCTAAAAGGCGCTGAAGGTGAAGCACTAGAAGCTCCGAAAAAAGGAAATGTAGAAACAGTTTCTAGTAGCAAGAAGAAGTAAGGTTCTTGTTTAGACTCAGGTGCTAAACACAGAGTAAATATCAGGTGGGCTATTTTTGCCCACCATCTCACCGAAACGTGCTGTTAGCGGATAGGTAAGCTTTAGCCAGTGCTAAGTAAAAAGTAAAATTAGACCGACTAAGCATCAAATTAGTTTTGAGTAGCGAATGCCTCAGCTAAGAGTGGGAAAATTCATTAATACTACTTATTCATTACTTATTACTCAGGACTCAGCACTCGTCAGTTCTGAAAAATCCTTTAAAATGGAGGTAATAGAATAGCCAATTCTAACTTTTGTTTGTTTAAACTTTACCGTGCTAACACTAATATATCAAGCTTTACACAGCAATATTAATACTTTAATAGTCTAGTTCGTATTTTTGTTTTATCCTTCTCTAACCTAGTTGGTGTTTATATCTTAGGAAATAGGAAATGCTCTTTTTAATTCCCTTTTATCAATCTTTTAGATACACTGTTAATAAATGAAAATCCTATGAAAAGTTTTTCAAATTCACTTAATACCTAATAACTTCTACCTATTGTCACCAAACCAATGAATCCCACCCCAGGAAAAATTAACGATTCACTCAGTGACTCCAATTCTGAAGATGCTCCTCAGCAGCAAAAACAAAAGAAAAAAAAGTCCTCCACACAATTACCCCAACCTGGAACTACTCAAGGGAGTTGTGCTTTTGATAGTGCAATGATTACCCTAGTACCAATCACCGATGCTGCTCATGTAGTTCACGGGCCAAGTGGCTGTGCTGCCAGTATTTGGGGAAGTGACAGCAGTCTCTCCTCTGGTTCGATGTTGTACAAAATACGTTTTACCAGCGATATAGATGAGAACGATATCATTTTCGGTGGAGCCAAAAAGCTGTACAAAGGCATTTTAGAATTAGCAAGACGCTACAAACCGGCGGCGGTATTTGTTTATTCCACTTGTATCACCGCCCTGATTGGAGATGACATAGAGGGAGTTTGCAAAAATGCCACTGAGAAAACAGGAATACCTACTATTCCTGTACATTGTCCTGGATTCATTGGGAACCAAAATTTGGGCAACCGTGTTGCTGGTGAAGCGTTGTTAGAACATGTTATTGGAACAGCTGAACCAGAGACTAGTACACCATACAACATCAACCTAATTGGTGAACATAATATCGCAGGTGCAATATGGAATGTTCTACCGTTATTGGAGAAATTAGGTATTACAGTTTTGACAAAAATTACAGGCGATGCTGTCTACAAAGAAGTTTGCTATGCTCATCGTGCCCAACTTAACGTCGTACTCTCCTCCAAAGCACTAATTAACGTGGCAAAAGGGATGGAAAAAAAATATGGCATTCCCTATATTGAAGAGTCTATTTATGGTATAGAGTCAATCAATCAATGTCTAAGGAATATTGCTGCAAAGTTAGGTAATTCTGATTTGCAGAAACGTACAGAAAAGCTAATTGTAGAAGAAACTGCTGCAATAGATGAAAAACTAGCTCTGTATATTACCCGATTGCAAGGTAAGCGGGTTATCCTTTTTACTGAAAGTTTCAAGAGTTGGTTGATTATCTTTGCTGCTAAAAAATTGGGGATGGAAGTTATTGCTATTCTTACTAATAAGAATACTGAAGAAGATAAAATTAGAGTCAAAAGTTTGCTGGGTCAAGATGGCATAATTCTAAAACAAAATAGTCATGAAGAAATTTTACAGATAATTAACGAAAATCAAGCTGATATGTTAATTGCTGATAAACGCCATCAAGACACTTCTCTCACAGCTAGGATTCCATTCCTAGACATTAATACTGAACGTAACCATGCCTATGCAGGCTATATAGGAATTTTAGAGGTAGCACGAGAATTGTATGCTGCTTTTTACAATCCTGTCTGGGAACAAGTATACCAGCCAGCCCCCTGGGAAGTAGGAGTAGAGGAAGCAGGAAATTCTCTAGAGGAAGAAATTTGATGGCAATTATTAGCGTTACCAGTACATCTGTTGCAGTTAATCCCCTGAAGCAAAGCCAAACTGTGGGTGCAGTTTTAGCCTTTTTGGGGTTGAAGGGAATGATGCCTTTATTACATGGTTCTCAAGGCTGTACTGCTTTGACTAAGGGGGTGTTAGTACAACATTTCCGTCAGGCGATTCCCCTTTCTAGTACGGCGATGACCGAAGTAGCAACAATTTTGGGTGGCGAGGAAAGAGTTGAACAAGCAATCTTGACTTTAGTGCAAAGATCCAAACCAGAAATTATTGGTCTTTGTAGCACTGGACTTGTGGAAACCAGAGGCGATGACATGGGACGCTTTGTCAAGGAGATTCGCCACCGTCACCCAAAACTGGATTATTTACCAATTGTGCTTGTCTCTACACCAGATTTCAAAGGTACATTACAGGATGGATTTGCTGGTGCAGTTGAGAGTATAGTCAAGGAAATTCCTCAAAAAAGCTCCAAGCAAGACGCTTGTCCTACACAAATCACTATTTTGGCGAGTTCTGCTTTTACACCAGGGGATATACAGGAAATCAAAGAGATTGTCACCTCTTTTGGACTCGTACCTATTGTTGTACCTGACCTTTCTGGCTCACTATATGCTCATATAGAAGATTCTTCTAGTGCCATTACAGCTAATGGGACAACTTTGGCACAGTTGCGCTCAATTGGCAATTCTGTATTCACTTTGGCACTAGGTGATAGTATGCGGGCTGGGGCGCAAATTTTGGAGCAGAGATTCAATATACCTTATGAGGTATTTGGTGAACTGACGGGGCTAGCAGCAGTAGATAAATTTCTGCAAGCATTGGTGGATATCAGTGGTGTCAGCGTACCAGAGAAATACCGTCGTCAACGCCGTCAGTTACAACATGTGATGTTGGAGAATCATTTTTACTTTGGTTGCAAGCGAGTTTCTTTGGCGCTGGAACCAGATTTACTTTGGTCAACAGTTTCTTTTTTGCGATCGCTAGGAGTTGAGATTCACTCAGCAGTGACAACAACACGCTTTCCTCTGTTAGAAAAACTTCCGATCAAGAGCGTTACTATCGGCGATTTGGAAGATTTTGAGCAACTGGCGGTTGGGTCTGATTTACTAATTACCAACTCTCATGGAGTAGCGATCGCTCAACGCTTAAAAATTCCTCTCTATCGTCAAGGGATTCCCATTTTTGACCGCTTAGATTGTAGTCAGTTCACCAAGGTTGGCTACCGAGGTACTATGCAGCTTTTATTTGATATTGGCAATCTATTTTTAGAGCAGGAAATAAAGGTTAAGCATTAAACCAATTGGCAATGAGCTTCTCTTCTTAGGCTGCGCCAACGGGTTCGGAAGTGACGCTTGATGACTTGCTCTAAGCAAAGCTATGCCGTACCACTTCGTGGAAGCAAGCTACGCGTAGCGTCTCGTAGAGAAGGCTTTACGCTGCGCTATCGCATGGGTAACACTAAAGTTCAACCCAACCTACTAGCGCGGCAAGCTTAATTTGCTGGGTTAGGGTAGAGAGAACGCAACTTGACTCTCGCATCCTGTGTTGTAAAGCGCCAGA
>NZ_JBALFV010000092.1:0-15430 GCF_036916735.1 Nostoc sp. | reverse complement strand
GAGAGTTCAGCCTTTAGTGACAGTAATCTGCTGTCGGGCTGAATTAGTTATTTACGGACTGATTGCCGTGATTTGCTAATCAACGAATCGCACTCTTCTTCCTGATTGGTTTCCTGGGTGGGAGTTTTTATCTCCTCCTTAAAACCTCGTAGGGTTTTGCCCAGTGCGGTTCCCAGTTCGGGAATTTTTTTTGGGCCAAAAATTAAAATAGCGACTATGGTCATCACAGCTATTTCTGGCCATCCCAGTCCAAACATATAAATTTCCTCTAAAGCTTCTGTAATTAAATATAAACATTGATGGCTCAAATCCGATGAGTTCGCATATCTAATTAATTTGAGAGGGCCTTTTTTAAAACAGTCCTAACTGTACTGCGTGATTTGTATTATCGGTATTTTCTATTGCTATTGGTGACAAATCTGCTGGAGGTTCAACAACCAAAGGAGTATTTTCTTCAAATCTCAGTTTTGAGCTTTTGATGTAGTCTTCATCAATCTCAAAAGCTAACCAGCGCCTTTGCAAAGTTTCTGCAACTCGACCTGTCATATTAGAACCAGCAAAAGGTTCTAAAACAATATCACCCGGTTCTGTACAAAGATTGATAACAAACTCTGGTAAAGCTTGAGGGAATCTTGCTGGGTGTGGCTTAAAACCTTCTTGTTTGCAGCGCCTTTGGTAATAATCGTTGGAAGCGGTATTCGAGGCAGAAATCACGTTTACAGGCTGGACTAAATCTTCAAATAAAGTTTCTTGTATAAGAATCTGTTGTCCTATTTCTTCTTTGTCTGTATTACAACATCCATCAATAATATTGGGGGGAATAGCTCCTCCCCTGTCCTTTCCAAATTTATCAGAAATATCATGCCCTGATGGTCTAACTTTAGGTTTATACCCATTCTTTAGAAGGTTTTTCATCGCATCACTATAAGGTTTTAAAACCCTTCTATTATTAGCTTTAGGATGCGGTTCTTTTGACAGCCACCAAATTGTATTTACCGAATCTTTAACTCTTTCTCTGCGAACTGTTACCCATTCGGCAGGGGTGGGTAGTTTTGCTGGATTATACCAATACAATTCTTGTGCCAGATAAAATCCAAGTCCGCCTTTTTCTTTTGCTTTGCATAAAGCAACAACTAGTTCAAAATGATAAAGGGAACGAACTGGCATCCCCTTAATCCAACTGCCACCTATATCAATAACCAGTGATCCTGTGGGTTTAAGAATACGGTAAAAATGTGCCGCATAATCTTTAAACCATTCTACATATTCATCGGCATCAACATTTCCGTATTCTTTTTTACGAACCAATGCAAATGGTGGAGAGGTACAAATTAAATCGATACTTTCGTCAAGAATACCTGCCATTAATTCTAGGCTGTTTCCTAAATAAGCAGCACCAAATTTTGTTTCGTAGTAAGGGTTACAATTAAGTCTCATCTAAACTTTGTTAGTACAGTTGTACGTGTAAAGACAGTATCATCCATAAAAGCATAAGTTTTCCAACTGTTAGCTATTTTTTTTGATCAATTTGCTGGATGAATAGGTCAATCTGCCAAGTATCTGCAATCACAATAGTACATAAGTTCTATATAGAGTATGGTTAAGACTGAACTAGACACGTTGAACAAAGCGATCGCTAGCTCAACTAACTTCCCATTGGATTGGTAATTGGCAAACCTAACCACTCACTTAATTCATGAGCTAACCATTCAAGTTCTACTTCAGATTTAATACCGACATCGTTTCCACTAATCTGATATTTTTGTAATCCTGAGCAAATATATAATTGTGCTGAAACGGCAATCCTAGTGCCTTGAGAGCCTTTAGTAAAGTGTTTTGGAATGTAAACCAACTTATTAATACTTTGCCTTTGAGATGGCCGGGGACGCTCAAACTTCCAACTAAACAACTCCCAGCTTAGGGCAATTTGTTCTGCATTGAGTCGTAAGTAAATGCTTCCAAACAAACTAAAGAAAAATTTATACACCATCCGAAAGCCAGTAATCCAAAAAGGAAGTGAGAACAAGGCAAAGGGGATGTTGGTAGGAAAAGGGGCCGAGAGAACGCTAATTGTCCAAAGCAGGACAAATGAATTCCAGCCGATCACAAATAAAGTTGTGAATACTATTGATGGATGGAAACCAGATGGTGGAATGATAATTTCTAAAAAATCCCAATTTTTGGTTAGTTGAATTTTACTCCCGTCTGGTTTGCGAACAACTAAAGCAGGTAAGTTTGTGGCTTGTGGTTTCTCTAAGGCTGCGATCGCACCTGTCGCAGAACTAAAACGCCCTTCTAAACTGGGTTCAATCATCCACTTTAGCCAATTGCTAAAGCTGGGACTCAGATTAGCCGCTTGTTCAAACTGAATGCGAAAATTCTTTTGAGGTAAATCGGCTGGGTGATTACCCGTCATTAAATAAATTAAGGTTGCGCCTAAACTATAAAGGTCAGATGCTGCAACAGTACGTCCGCCAAATTGCTCTGGTGGCATATAACCATAAGTTCCTACCACAGTTCTTGTCCCGGTTTCTGTGGCGAGGACAGTTTGCACTGAGCCAAAATCTACTAAATAAACTTGACCAACACTATTACCAGAACGCTCCCCTAATAAAATATTGCTAGGCTTAAGATCACGATGAATTACAGACGGATACAGCCCATGTAAGTAAATAAGAATCTCTAAAAGCGCTTTGGCTATCTGTTTGACTTCAGCTTCTGTAAAAGTTCGCCCAGTTTGTAAGTATTGCTCTAAAGTTCTTGCTCTTATATAAGTTTGTACTAGGGCAAATCCTTTGATAGTTGGTAAATTTACTTCAAAATAGTTTAAATACTGAGGAATTAAGGGATGTGACAAAGATTTTAAAGTTTCAGCTTCCCGCTCAAACAGCTTAAGTGAATCCCATTCAAAATCATCACCAAAAGAAAGTAACTTGATGACAACTAATTCCTGAGTTTGCAAATCACGAGCTAATAAAGTTCGCCGTCCTGCTTTTTTTCCTAGTAGCTGCTGAACTTCGTAGCGCTCGCCTAATATTTCGCCAATCATTATGGTTTCTTATAATGCTAGGTTTGAAAAGTTTTTAAAGCTTATAGCTTTTCAATTTGGCAAATCCATATCTTTAGTATAATTGCGTAATTCTATGCCCTCCCAACTTTGGCCTTATATTACCCCTGGTATTCCCGATGAATTGTTTGAAGATTTGCCAGGAATTCCCCTGAGTCAGCGAGAAGTCCGACTGCTGTTAATTGCCCAACTGCGACTAAAATCAGATTCTGTTTTGTGGGACATTGGCGCAGGGACGGGTACAATTCCGGTAGAAGTAGGGCTATTGTGTCCAAGCGGAAAGATTATCGCTATAGAAAGGGATGAAGAAGTCGCTAATCTAATCAAGCGTAACTGCGATCGCTTTGATGTGAAAAACGTCGAAGTAATTGAAGGTAGCGCCCCAGAGTGTTTACATGATCTTAAAGTTACACCTCACCGTGTTTGTATTGAGGGAGGACGCCCTATTCAAGAGATTTTACAAGCAGCATGGCATTATTTGCCACCATCCGGTCGGGTTGTAGCCACAGCTGCTAATCTAGAAAGTCTGTATGCTATTTCTCAGAGCTTTTCCTTGTTAAGAGCTAGAAATATTGAAGTCGTTCAATCTGCGGTTAACCGCTTAGAGACGCGTGGCTTTTCTCAAACCTTTACCGCCGTTGATCCCATTTTTATCCTCAGTGGTGAGAAACTAGACTAAATCCAAAAGATTTTAGATTTTAGATTTTAGATTTTAGATTGGGGATTTAGGTGATATGTCATCAGAAACCAAGCCACAATTACCAATCCCTAATCTCGAATACCTAATCTCTAATCCAAAATCCAAAATCCAAAATCCAAAATACTTCTATGCCTTGGTCTCGGATTATTAGTGGAATTGTTGCGATCGCTCTTGCTCTTTCTGCAACCCTTTTGGGGGGTTGGTACTTTACCATCATCTTTGCGGTTATCATCTTTTTGGGTCAACAGGAATATTTTAATTTGGTGCTAACCAGAGGCATCGCTCCCGCCGCTAAAACCACAATGTTTGCTAGTCAAGTTTTGTTGGTGATTTGTACCCTTGATGGCAGTTTAGCTGACGCTGTAATGCCAATTGCTGGCACACTTATTTGTTTTTACCTGCTGTTTCAGCCCAAATTTGCCACGATC
The DNA here is from genome assembly GCF_036916735.1 of Nostoc sp. Lineage (GTDB taxonomy): Bacteria > Cyanobacteriota > Cyanobacteriia > Cyanobacteriales > Nostocaceae > Nostoc. Next base: position 11,235 of record NZ_JBALFV010000092.1, on the reverse strand, counting down.
GCTGATGTTTCCGCTTCTATTATGGGGCTATTTTATGTAGGTTATTTGCCGAGTTACTGGGTGCGATTACGGGCAATTGATAGTGCTGCTTTTAGCAATCTCCCTTTCGGAGGTTATTGGCCTACAACCTGGACAGATTTTTGGGAAAAGGCAAATTCCGCTTCATTACCACAAGGTTTTACAGCAACACTGCTGACTTTTTTGTGTATTTGGGCAGCCGATATCGGCGCTTACACTATTGGCAAATTCTTTGGGAAAACCCGTCTGTCTGATATTAGCCCGAAAAAAACTGTAGAAGGTGCTGTCTTTGGCATTACTTCAAGTGTTGCTGTAGCCATAGCAGGAGCCTATTATTTGCACTTGCCCAGATCCCCCTTCACTGGTTTAGCATTAGGTTTACTAATTGGCATTGCTAGCCTTCTGGGGGATCTTACCGAGTCTATGCTCAAACGAGATGCTGGAGTCAAAGATTCTGGGCAGTTAATCCCCGGCCACGGTGGTATTTTAGACCGTACTGATAGTTATATTTTTACTGCTCCTTTGGTATATTATTTTGTGACACTACTGTTGCCGCTACTATAGGGGTTTTTAAACGAAGCACAGGATTGTGTTTATCATCATTTGCTATTTCGGCGAACTCATTTGTTACTTTGGCGAACTCATTTGTTACTTTGGCGAACTCATTTGTTATTTCGGCGAACTCATTTGTTACTTTGGCGAACTCATTTGTTACTTTGGCGAACTCATTTGTTATTTTGGCGAACTCATTTGTTACTTTGGCGAACTCATTTGTTACTTTGGCGAACTCATTTGTTATTTCGGCGAACTCATTTGTTACTTCGGCGAACTCATTTGTTACTTCGGCGAACTCATTTGTTATTTTGGCGTGTCCATAACGCACCCCAGGAAATTACTAGAAGAAACCTATGCTAGTCATACTTGTGTGTACGCCGTAGCCTACGAGGAGAGGGAAGCGGAAAAACTTTTGTTACCGAAAGGGGGAACATTCAAAGCCTCTCTCTTTGCAGAAGAGAGAAATACAAGTGAGGTTTTCCAGATTCCGTGAAAAGTCAGAGGTATGGGGAGTGTCAAACGACCCTTCAATACAATAATTTGGAATTCTATTCCGAGGCGCGATCGCAACTAAGCAAAGGATTGTCCCCCTGCTGTCTCATATCCTGAGAGGCCCTATATCATTTAAAATAGTGTAAGTTAGGTGGGTGGGAAAATTTATCGTTGAGAAGAGGCAGGAGGCAGGGGGACTCGGGGCCCCCACAGAGTGGGGATTGGGGGAGAGGGGGCAGGAGGAAAGAGGGTTTTAGCCCTAGTTAATTTTTGTTCACATAGTTTGGTTTTATTATGCCGATTCACTTATTAGCATTTTTTAATTTCTAATCATTAAGGGTTAACGTTTATCCGTCCACGACACACTAGCTTACCGGGGATCAGCGTTAGTTCTTGGATATCGACATCTGAGCCAAGATCCAGATTGTACTCATGATTGTCTTCTAATATACCCTCCTGGTCGGGCTTTATTTTTATATGTGCTAGTTGCAACTCATGTCCACTGAGTAACTGTAAGCTCAGACAAATCTCTAGAGGAGTTGTTTCACTATTAGTTACTTTCATACCTCGCAGTATAATTTGGTTGTGATCAAGGATAATTTCTTGCCAGTTTATTGGTTGTAATTTTGGGCAATGTATTGGTAAAACTTTAAGCAGTAAATCACTCAAAGCAGTCGATAATAAGTCAGATGAGAGAGAAGCATTAAGATCCTTCTCATCTACAATCAAATCGCCAACCACTGGTACTGTTTCTAACAATCGTAGCGGTTTTCCCTTGAGTATTGAGCCGATATTTACCCGAATATTTTCTGCGATTAATTGAATTTGTGTAATTAGGAGACCTTGATAAATTGCATGAGTAGCAAAAATAGATACCGATGGGATACGTCCAGAGAGAATTTGGCGATCGCTGGCTTTAATCTCCACTTCTAATTCCGATATTTGGCTGACTTGCGCTCTCAACCAAAGCTTTAAGGCTGTTGTGAGTACCTGCGTAATTATGCGTATTTTATTTGTATTTGTTATTTGAGAATTTTGCTCTGGCATCTAACGAATCTATTTATGAGTATTTGCTTAACAACCGAACATAAATTAAATAAGTCTTAAATGTAACATTTATGCTTGCTCACTACAAAATGCAAATATCATTTAATTGTTAACAGTAAATAAGCAATTCCACATGGAGGTACGGTTACAAAAAATTCTCGCTCAATGGGGTATCGCCTCGCGTCGTGAAGCCGAAGAAATGATTAGGCACTCACGGGTGCGGATCAATGGGGTATTGGCACATTTAGGTCAAAAAATTGATTCCGAAAAAGATGCGATCGCTATTGATGGTAAGCCTGTATCTAAAAAGCAGCGTCCGGCTTTAATATATTTATTGCTGCACAAACCAGCAGGTGTAGTTTCGACTTGCTACGACCCTCACCGCAGACCAACAGTCCTTGATCTACTACCGAAAGAATTACGGGAGGGTACAGGTATTCACCCAGTTGGGCGTTTAGATGCAGATTCTACAGGAGCATTAATCCTGACTAATGACGGAAATCTGACATTTGGACTAACCCATCCCCGCCACAGTATTTCCAAGACATATCGTGTTTTGGTAGAAGGACACCCTCCAGAAACAGTACTGAAAATATGGCGTCAAGGTGTGATGTTGGAGGGTAAAAAAACCAGGCCCGCTAAGGTACAGCTAATAAAACATCGTGTCGAGCAAAGCTTTTTAGAAATAGTGTTGCAGGAGGGAAGAAATCGCCAAATACGCCGGATAGCCCAACAGTTAGGATACCCAGTAATCAAGCTGCATCGGACTGCTATCGGCCCAATTCAATTACAAACTCCAAAAGAACCTTTTTTGTCAGAGGGTAAATATCGTTCCCTCAAAGATCATGAAATTCACTTTTTGCAAGATCAGATAACCCAACCTATTAAAGATTCAGCGGAGTTAAGGAGTGTCAGTAGGCATGAAATGGCTAAGAAAGAAGAAGAATAAGCAGCCATCAATTTCATTAGAGCAAGAACGAGCCGAAAAGTTGGCAGAAATGGGCGCTCAACTTTGGGCATTGCGTCAAGAACAGGGATTATCTCTAGAGCAAATGGTTGCATTAACCAGAATTCCCCGGCGATTATTGCAGGCGATCGAAGAAGGTAATTTAAACGATCTGCCAGAGCCAGTCTATATACAGGGTTTAATCAGGCAATTTGCCGATACATTAGGCTTGAATGGAGTAGAATTTTCTGGCGCTTTTCCGATTAGTTCTGCACAAGTGAAGCCTGAAAGTATGGGGAATAATTCACCCCTTAATCAACTACGTCCGATTCATCTTTACTTTATTTACATATTGCTAATTGTATGCTCTATAAATGGTTTATCTCAGTTATTAAATAACGCAGTACTACAAGCAAGTAATAGTCAAAATCAGCCATCCCCAAAACAAAAGTCCATTGTTAAACCAGAAATAGCCCAAATAAAAGAGTCAGTGGAGGTTCAATCAGTTAACGATACCCTTAGTGCCGTTCAACAGGGAAAGGCTGTACAGATTGGTGTCACTTTGAAAGCGTCATCTTGGATTCGCGTAGTAGCTGACGGCAAAATCGAGTTTGAAGGTACTCTCCCAGAGGGAACTCACCGGATTTGGAAAGCCCAACAGCAATTAACAGTGAAAACTAATAATGCTGGTGGCGTGTTAATGAGCGTCAATCAAGAGAAAGCCAAAGAAATGGGAGAACCGGGGAAAGAGGAAGAAGTTAGAATTGCTGCAAAACCTAAGTTTTGAAATATGGGGCATTGAGCATTGGGGATGGGGCATAGGGCATTGGTTATTCTTTCTTCCCCTGCCTACCCTGCCTACCCTGCCTCTTGTGCTCCCCCTGCCCCTGCCCCTGCCTTATTGTGCTTCCGGTGCTTCCGGGGCGCGTCCATTAAGTATGGTAAGAACTTTCAAGCGATCGCCTAATTCCTCTGTCAGCGCTCCTGGTTGATAGCGCCACTCCCAGTTACCCTCAGGAATACTAGGAAAATTCATCCGCGCTTGGTTCCCTAATCCCAAAATATCTTGCAAGGGAATAATCGCTTGGTTAGCTATGGAACTCAAAGCTAGGCGAATTAAATCCCAGTGGATGCCATCAGGACTGACAGAACCTAAATAAAGCAACAAGTTTTGCTTTTCCTGGTCGTCAGCTGTATCGAACCAGCCTAAAGTTGTATCATTATCGTGAGTCCCGGTATAAACTACAGAATTGCGCGGATAATTGAATGGTAAAAATGGATTAGCGGCATCAGCACTAAAGGCAAATTGCAAAATTTTCATCCCTGGAAATTCATACTTGTCTCGCAGCGCTTCTACCCCTGGTGTAATTACTCCCAAATCTTCTGCTAAGACGGGTAGCTTGCCCAACTTTTGCCTGATCACTTCAAAAAAGGCATCTCCAGGCGCTTCCACCCATTTACCATTGATGGCAGTTTCTTCACCTTGAGGCACAGCCCAATAAGCCTCGAAGCCCCGGAAGTGGTCGATGCGAATTATATCTACATAATCCAGCATTGCCTCAAAGCGCTGTACCCACCACTTAAAGTCTTGTTTTTGCAATTCCTCCCAGTTGTAAACTGGGTTGCCCCACAATTGACCAGTGGCGCTAAAGTAATCTGGTGGGACTCCAGCCATTTGGGCGGCAGCTCCTGTCTGTTCATCTAAACAAAAGATGTTGGGATGCGCCCACACATCAGCACTATCATGAGCTACGTAGATGGGGATATCGCCAATAATGTCAATACCGCGCATGTTAGCGTAGCTTTTAAGCTCTGACCACTGGCGGAAAAACTTAAATTGGACAAACTTGTAATAAAAAATCTCTCCATTGAGCCGTTCCTGTACTTCCTCCATTGCTTGTGGATCACGCTTGACAAGTTCTGAGGGCCATGTGTGCCAGTTTGCATTTTCGTTGGCATCTTTCAACGCCATAAATAAGGCGTAATTATCTAGCCAATAGGCTTTGCTGTCGCAAAAACCTTCAAACTCTTTTTGTTGGATGGGTGTGGCATTGGCTCTAAAATGTTCATAGGCTTTTTTGAGTAGCCCAATCTTAACCGACACAACCTCCTTGAAATCTACCTTTTCTTCCGGAAATCCTGGTAAATTAGCAAAGTCTTCTTCTGTTAGCAAACCCTCATCTTGCAGTTTTTCTGGGCTAATCAGCAGGGGATTTCCCGCCATTGCCGAGTAGCACATATACGGTGAATTACCGTATGCAGTGGGGCCCAAAGGTAAAACTTGCCAATATTGCTGATGGCTTTCTTTGAGAAAATCGATGAAGCGATAGGCTTCTAAACCTAAATCGCCAATGCCAAATCGACTGGGAAAGGATGTGGGATGCAGCAAAATGCCACTTGATCTAGGAAAAGGCATATTTAACCTGAATTATGAGAGGAAGGGATTGTCTGAACGACACGCTAGGCGATCGCCCAAGGGGCACTGGCAAAGCCAATTGTATCGAATTTATCACGGAACAGTATTTGTAGGGTAAATCAAGTAAACTCATTTTGTTTGTCCTTTGTCATTTGTCCTTTATCCTTGGCTAATGACCAATGACCAATGACTAATGACTAATAAATATGACTTACCGAAATCCTGCACCGACAGTTGATATCATCATTGAACTAGTAGATCGACCTCATCGGCCAATAGTGTTAATTGAAAGACATAATCTACCCTTAGGTTGGGCTATTCCGGGTGGTTTTGTCGATTATGGTGAAGCGGTGGAAGTGGCGGCGCGTCGGGAAGCTGAGGAAGAAACGGGTTTGCAGGTGGAGTTAGTTGAACAATTACTGGTGTATTCTGACCCCGATCGCGATCCGCGTCAGCATACGATTAGCATTGTGTTTTTGGCGACAGCAAAGGGTGAACCTCTGGCTGGAGATGATGCTAAGGGTGTAGGAATTTTTGAGTATTGGCGTGTGCCTGGTAATTTATGTTTTGACCACGATCGCATTTTGCGCGATTATTGGCGATATCGGCATTATGGGATACGTCCGAGGTTGGGGTAGAGGGACGAACCGCCAAGGCGCAGAGAGCGCAAAGGTAAGAGGGGAAGAGAATATCTAGAATTCCCTACCGTCTAGTTTAGGTAAATGTTCTGTGGGAATCCGTTGGTGTTAAGAGGATGTCAAAGTCAAGATTCTAAAGCTAAGGCTTGCGCCTGTTGTATCCTTTGAAAATCACTGTCCCCTGAGACGACGGTGAGGTTATAGTGCAGAGCAGTTGATGCTATCCACAAGTCGTTATCGCCCAAACCCAAATCTTGAACTGTAAATTTTCTACGCTTTGCTTTGTCTTTGGGGCCAAAATGTTCGACAATTTTTCCTTTGAGACTACCGTAAACATCGGCAACCCCTCCACTAATGGGATAAAGGTCAATGGTTTGCAGAAAAGTTCTGACAAAGCGAAGATTTGCTTCTTGTTGAGAAGACTTTTGTACCATGTAAAGGAGTTCACCTTGCACAATAACGCTAGTTGCAACCCCTAAACCGATGTGTTCTTGTAACCGACGAATGACGTTTGTTTCTCCAAAAATGATCCGGCTACAATGGTTGGTATCTAAGAGGTACATCACTAAAATTCAGCTGGGGAACGGGTTTCGTAAACAAGCTGCAAGCACTCCTCAAAATCATCTCCTTGCCAGGTTCCGGCAAATTTTAGCAAGTCTTCTGCTTTAGAGCCTCTAAGAATTGGTGTTGCTTCCTGTATTTCCGGTTTCGTTTGATGATTGGAAGTATCATCATTTTTTTCTGTTGACAGGTCAAGAGATATTTCCTCGGTTCCTGGTTTTGTCTTGAGAAAACACAAAAAATCTAGCGTTTGGGCTAGTAGAACATCTGAGGATGATTCAATTTCTTGAAGCAGTAGTTCTTTAATATTCATCTTGGTTTATTCATAAATAATGTTTTGCAGTCTGTCGTAACAGTATTATACGAGTGCGATCAAACTGTTCGATTAAGCCTAAAAAATAACTCCAATGTAGGTTGGGTTGAGGAACTAAACCCAACATTATCAAGGTTGGTGATAATGCTAAGGGTGTAGGAATTTTTGAGTATTGGCGAGTGCCTGGTAATTTATGTTTTGACCACGATCGCATTCTGCGCGATTATTGGCGGTATCGGCATTATGGCATACGTCCGAGGTTGGGGTAGAGGAACGAACCGCCAAGGACGCAAAGGACGCAAAGGAAGAGAGAAGAGGAATACCTGTGACACAAAGTTTTTGTGATTATACTGTGTCAGTAACTGGTGCGATAATGCCTGATGGAGAAGTCTATAAGCCGATCGCAGCTGAAGCGGAAATCGGTAAACAGGAAACATCGTTAGAGAAAGTAATATCTATGACCCGTGAAGTAATTAATACTGATAACGCACCCGCACCAGTTGGGCCTTATAATCAAGCCATCGCAGCTTCAGGTCAATTTGTATTCATAGCTGGACAAATTGCCATCGATCCCCGTCTTGGTGATGTCGTCTACACTGATGATGTCAAAAAACAAACTGAGCAGGTATTAGCTAATCTTGAAGCCATCCTCACAGCAGCCGGGGCGACTTTTCAAGATGTGGTGAAGACCACTGTATTTTTAGCTGATATGAATGATTTTGCGGCGGTGAATGCCGTATATGCGAAATATTTCCCGGAAAATACAGCCCCAGCGCGGGCTTGTGTTCAGGTATCGCGCTTACCTAAAGATGTGTTGGTAGAGATTGATGCGATCGCTGTAATTAGTGGTTAAAAGGAACGTATCAATGAGCAAAATCTCAACCGTTACATTTAATGGTTCTGTTTTGCGATGCAAATTCAATATTCCTACTCTAAAAACTCCATCACTTCTTGTAGCACATCAGCTATATGTGGCTTTTCACAAGCAATTACGTTGTCGAAAAGATGTTTATGATGCGGGAAGCTAGGCAAGTTGGGAAAGTGTGGTGTACTGTCATAACGAAAAATCAAACTATTTTGCTCATCTTGAAAGTGATAGCGGTAATCAATATATGTAATCTGATTATCTACAATCACAAAGGCTTCACTGACTGCCAGTAAATATTTGAGAGCGAAACGTATCCTAATGCGGAGATTAGCTCTCTGTGTCGTTAAAATTACTGCACCATATTCCTCAACGTATGTGTTAGAGCAGTTGAGTAAAAGTTGCTCAACTTCATCTAAATAGGCTTGGATAACTTTAGGCGACATCTCTAAGTTTGCTCTTTATATCTTGGTGTAGAGCTAGATAATGTTGATAGTTTGCTGCCCATTCGATAAACACTTCATCGTCAGAAGTTTCCCCTTGGCTATATTTAGCAAAAAAATCTTCTGAATTCATTCGGTACTTTATTTCATAGGTATTCAACTGTTTGGTAATGGCAATCAGCGCATCTAATGGAGATGTATATTCGATAATTTGTTTACGCATTGATTTCTTGATTTTGTTTGATTAATTTATACTAAACACTTTCATCACTTCATCACTTCAAAGTATCTGCATCCAAGGGCATACACTGTGATTTTCAGTCTCCAGTTTCGGACTTCAGAAACATCATATTGTAAATCTAGATAAAACTCTGTTAATTACCTCTCAAGAAACGCGATCGCCAGCGCATTTTTGAGCCTCATACCATTTCTTTGTGAGGCTGCGCCAAACCCTTTTAACTTCTTTCTTTGTGTTCTTTGTGTCCTTTGCGGTTCGTTTTTCTTTCTTGTACTTATGGTTTAGCGCATCTTCATTACAAAATTGGTATCAAAAGGTCAACATCGAGCCTCAGAAGGTCAACATCGAGCCTCAGAAGGTCAACATTGAGCCTCAGAAGGTCAACATTGAGCTTAAATCAAGGTTACACATAAAAATTATCTAAAAAACATTAGACATTACCGAAATACAGCGTGGGTATTTAGTAGTTATTCTGTAAGCATTAGCACCTCAAAATTAAATCTGGTCATGAACCCGCAAAACAAGCCCAAGAGTCTACAAGATATTCTTAAGCAGCGCCAGCAATCAGGTTTTGTGGGTCGTGAAGACCAGGTAAATCAATTTCGGCAAAATTTGGCTTTATCGTTAGAAGATGACCGCCGTCGTTTTTTGTTCAATGTTTGGGGTCAAGGCGGAGTTGGTAAAAGTACCCTGTTACGGCAGTTTCGCAAAATTGCTGATGAAGCAAAAATTATCTCGGCTTACATCGATGAAGCTGAAAAAAGTGTTCCAGAAGTTATGGGTCGTTTAGCTGAAGAGTTGGAACGGCAAGGTCACAAACTACCACAGTTTACAGAACGCTACAAAGTTTACCGTCAAAAGCGCCAAGAATTAGAAACTGATCCAGAAGCTCCTCAAGGCTTTTCGGCTTTTGTAGGCAAAACTGTAGTTAAAACTGGTGTGCGTCTGGCGCGTCGAGTTCCCGTTGGCGGTGCTGTATTTGACTTTGTAGATGAGGATGCTTTGGCTACCCAAGCCGGAGAATGGGCTTCTTATGTTGCCAAGAAAATAACAAATAAAGACGAAGTGCTATTAGTTCAAGAACCTGTAGAAATCCTAACCCCGCTATTTTTGCAAGATATTTTTAAAATTGCTAAAGAAACTGCTATTGTTTTGTTTTTTGATACATACGAGCGCACCGGAGAATTCCTAGATAACTGGCTACGAGAAATTTTGGAGGGTCGCCACGGTGAAGTATCTCTCAATATATTGATAATTATTGCCGGTCGGCAGGAATTAGATAAAAATCATTGGGCACCTTACGAGGGGTTAATTGTTCGTTTCCCTCTGGAACCCTTTACAGAAGAAGAAGCCCAACAATATCTAACTCGCAAAGGCATTACAGACAATCGCATTATTGAAGTGATTTTACACCTTTCTGGAAATTTACCCCTGCTGGTAGGAATGTTAGCAGATGCTCATCCCAATGACCCTAACCAAGTAGTTGAGCCTAGCAGCAGTGCTGTAGAACGCTTTTTAAAATGGATTGATGACCCCAAGCGGCGACAAGTTGCGCTTGATGCTGCCATTACTCGGTGTTTGAATCGAGATGTTATAGCTCAGTTAAAAGGAGAAGAAGAAGCTGACGAGTTATTTACTTGGCTAAAAGAAACATCCTTTGTCAACGAACGTACCGATGGCTGGGCTTATCATGATGTAGTTAAAACGCAAATGTTACGCCACAAGCGCCTTTCATCGCCGCAAGGTTGGGCTGACATACATGGTAAGTTAGCAGAATATTATGACAGCCTGCGGAACGATCTGCAATTGGACGAAGAGAATAAACAGCGCGATCCTAGCTGGCAAAGTCACACTTTAAATGTGTCGTATCACAACTTATGTCAGTCACCGCAAAAGAATTTATCTGTATCTCTCAATGAATTTCTTGCTGCACTCAAAAATCAACGTATTTTTGCCCAACAATATGCACAAACAATGCTTCAGGCTGGTAAAGATGCGGATTCTTCTGAAGTTCAGCGTTGGGGTGAGCAATTAGCAAATGGGTTAAAAGCCTATGACGAAAATGTTTACCAAGTTACATTAGAAATGTTTACCGCAGTCCTACAAAATTCTAGGATTGAAGTTAAATGGCAAGCAATTGCTTTAGGTTGGCGCGGTGAAACTTACCGCTTAATGGAGCGTTACCCACAAGCTCTACAAGATTTTGACCGCGCCATTGAACTTGACCCCAAATATGACTGGGCGATCGCAAGTCGCGGTCAAACTTATCGCTCAATGAAGCGTTACCCAGAAGCCCTAGAAGATTTTGACTGCGCCATTGAACTTAATCCCAAACTTGACTGGGCGATCGCAAATCGCGGTCAAACTTACCGCTTAATGGAGCGTTACCCACAAGCCCTAGAAGATTTTGACCGCGCCATTGAACTTGACCCCAAATATGACTGGGCGATCGCAAGTCGCGGTGAAACTTACCGCTTAATGGAGCGTTACCCACAAGCCCTAGAAGATTTTGACCGCGCCATTGAACTTAACCCCAAATCTGACTGGGCGATCGCAAGTCGCGGTGAAACATACCGCTCAATGAAGCAATACACGGAAGCTCTACAAGACTTTGACCGCGCCATTGAACTTAACCCCAAATCTGACTGGGCGATCGCAAGTCGTGGTCAAACTTATTGCTCAATGGAGCGTTACACGGAAGCT
>NZ_JBALFV010000091.1:0-26171 GCF_036916735.1 Nostoc sp. | reverse complement strand
TGGGGTTCATTCGGTAGTCGTCCCTAGCCTCTTTACCCAATATTTTAAGCTTGCCGCGCTAGTAGGTTGGGTTGAACTTTAGTGTTACCCAACAATTACATGACTTTTAGATGTTGGGTTAAAGGACGAAACCCAACCTACATTCGTATCATATTTTTATGAAATGGTATCAATCGTCTGTAGCTTTGCTCCTGAGTTCTGAAATATTCTTATAAACAAAATCCACCTAAACATTAAATTGTTTGGTGGACTTGTTAGTTATTGTTAGTGGATCCGAGCAGAGTCGAACTGCTGTCCAAATTGGGTATTGACCCCCCGCTCATTCACAGGTTTAGCCTTTCTGACCCTCAAGGCGGGAATCGTTCATTATCCCGAACGTAGGATGCTCTGATTTAATCTTAGCTAGCAAGCCAACCAGAGAACGCTTACTAGAGCATCCGTTGGGGTTTGGTCTTTAGTCCTTAACGGAGTCAAACTAAAGACGCTCGAACCTGTAAGAGGTATTTTAGGCTGCTACTAGAGCTTCCCGACGAGCAAATTTAACGATGTTATTCGCATTTACTTTTTTTTCGAGCCTTTGATTTTCGAGAGGAGACTCACTCTCGACCTGAATCACAGAGCAGCGTTCGCCAACCTGTCGAAACCGTGACGGACCCATGCGCTTCATATTTCAATTATAATACGCAGTTTTAAAAATGTGTTATTGGGTAAAGACTTTTTGGTTTACACCAGTACTGCTGAGAAACACAGGGTGTCTTTATATGAATTTGGCTCTAGACCATCAGTATAATTAGCGGATACGGTAATGTCTTTGTATCCGTTTTCCCGTAAACACATAATAAATTCGTCGCGTCCAAACCAATGTAGGAAAAGATTTTGTAACTCTGTAGCAACAAGTTTGCTGTCTTTCCACTTTTCGTAGCGAATCACAGTCGTATTCAGTTGATTTAGCCAGTCTATCCGAGATGTAGATTGTAAAAGGATTGTTGATCCATCAGGGCACTTGATTGGCGAGCGCTGCTTAACAATATTCTCTGTTTTAAAATCTTCGATAGGCAACTCTAAATCAACAAAGATTCGCCCTTGTGGTTCCAGATGTCGAGCAAAAGCTTGCAATGTAGCCACAGCAGCAGTTCGCTTTTCTAGCAGCATGAATGAGCCGAAGGAAACTGCGATTGCACTATATTTACCAGGAATGTCAAGATTTTCTACACAACCTTGATATAAAACAGGATTTAAATTCCTGTCAGTACAGTGTTTTCGACAAACAGCAAGCATATCTGGTGAAGTATCAATCCCCTCAACATTAATACCAGCTTCTAGCAATGGGATAAGTAGTCGTCCAGTCCCAACCATCGCTTCCAAAATCCTGCCACCAATTGATGAAAGATGTTTGATGTAGTATGGAACATCAGGATAATATCGATTAATAGGCTTGGTTATTTCGTAAACCTCAGTACATAAGGGCCCGTATGGCGTTAATGTCATCTATAAAAGTCTCAAATACTAAAAATAGCCAATTGCCAATCTTAAAATAATTAGCAATTGACTATATATTACAACGCACTACAAATAAATGATTAGCTATACCCTAAGTTAATGCTTCAGCACCACCAACAACCTCTAGGAGTTCCTGGGTAATTGCAGCTTGTCGAGCTTTGTTGTAAGACAGCGTGAGGGTGTTAATCAATTCACCGGCATTGTCGCTGGCATTACTCATGGCTGTCATCCGAGCTGCGAGTTCACTAGCCGCCGATTCTTGCAGCGCCCGCAATAACTGGTTACTCAGATACAGAGGCAACAAAGAATCGAGAATCTGTACTGGATCTTGCTCGAAAATCATGTCAGGAGCCAATGCACGGACTTGGTTAGTTACTTTCTCCCGTTCGACTTCAAATTTACCGCCACGGGTTGTCAAGCGGAAGATTTCGTCATCGCCTGCTTCTAATCCTTGCGGATCGAGGGGCAGTAAGGTTTGTATCACAGGACGGGAGCTAACTAAGGAAAGGAATCTGGTATAAATTAATTCGATGCGGTCAACTTCTTCCGAAAGGAATAAGGAAAGTAATTGATCGGCAATTTGATTGGCTTCTGCTGCGGTGGGAATTTGCTCTAATCCGCTATAGGTAGCATCAATGGGCTGATTGCGGCGTTGAAAGTACTGTGTAGCTTTACGCCCGACTAACACAAATTGATAGTCTAAACCTTCTGCCTTAATTTCCTTGGCGCGATTTTCTGCACGACGAATAACGTTACTATTGTAGCCGCCGCATAGACCGCGATCGCCTGAAATTACCAATAGCCCGACTGACTTAACTTCCCGTTTTTTCAATAGTGGTAGGTTTGCTTCTTCAAATCGTAAACGGCTTTGCAAACCATACAATACTTGTGCCAAGCGATCGGCAAAGGGGCGAGTCGCTAGCACTTGTTCTTGCGCCCGACGCACTCTAGCCGCAGCCACGAGACGCATGGCTTCTGTGATTTTTTTGGTGTTTTTGACCGACTGAATGCGATCGCGTATTGCTTTTAGATTGGCCATATTTTTGTCCTTAGTCCTTAGTCATTTGTCATTTGTCCTCTCTTACAAAGTTCTGATGCCTACGGCTGGCTGCGCCAACGGATAGCGCAGCGTTAGCGAGTCCGCGAGCGTCGGAAACCTCCGCTCAGACTTTGCGCTTTGTCACTAGTCATTAGTTATTTACCAATGACTAATGACTAATGACTGATGACTAATTACGCTGCGGCTTTGAAGGTCTTCTTGTATTCGGTAAGTGCTTCTTTCAAAGCAGCTTCTTCTGCGTCACCTAATGCTTTGGAGGCTTTTACTCCTTCGGCATACTTACCAGTCTTTAAGTACTCGCGCAGACCTTGGGTAAAACTGGTGACTTTATCTACAGGCACATCGTCTAAGTAACCATTGATACCAGCGTATAGAATTGCTACTTGCTCGTATACTGAAAGTGGCGAATTTTGTGGCTGCTTGAGAAGTTCGCGCAACCGTTGACCCCGTGCCAACTGGTCTTGAGTGGCTTTATCTAAGTCAGAAGCAAATTGAGCGAAGGCTTGCAGGTCGTCAAATTGGGCTAGTTCCAATTTAATCTTACCGGCAACTTTTTTCATTGCCTTGGTTTGCGCCGCAGAACCCACGCGGGATACAGAAATACCAGGGTTTACAGCTGGACGAATACCAGCGTTGAACAAGTCAGAAGATAGGAATATCTGACCATCGGTAATGGAAATTACGTTGGTGGGGATGTATGCTGAAACGTCACCAGCTTGGGTTTCGATAATTGGTAGAGCGGTCATACTGCCTTTACCTAATTCGTCACTTAGCTTGGCGGCTCTTTCTAGCAAGCGGGAGTGAATGTAGAATACATCTCCAGGGTAAGCTTCGCGTCCGGGTGGACGACGCAGCAGTAATGACATTTGGCGATAAGCTTGGGCTTGCTTGGAGAGGTCATCATAAATTACCAGGGTAGCTTTGCCTTTGTACATGAAGTACTCAGCAATAGTTGCGCCTGTGTAGGGAGCTAGGAATTGCAGGGTTGCTGGGTCACTGGCGTTAGCGGCGACAACAATGGTGTAATCCATTGCGCCTTTTTCTTGTAATGTCTGCACCACGTTAGCAACGGTGGAAGCCTTTTGACCAACCGCAACGTAGACACAAATTACATCTTCTTCTTTTTGGTTGATGATTGTGTCGATCGCGATTGCAGTTTTGCCGGTTTGGCGGTCACCGATAATCAATTCCCGTTGACCACGACCGATGGGAATCATTGAGTCAATAGCTGTGATACCCGTTTGCATGGGTTCGTGTACAGATCGGCGAGCAATGATACCTGGTGCTGGAGATTCAATCAAACGACTTTCTGAAGTTTTAATGTCTCCCTTGCCATCGAGAGGACGACCCAAGCCATCTACAACTCGTCCAATTACAGCTTCTCCTACTGGAATCTGGGCAATTCTACCGGTAGCAGTTACAGAACTACCTTCTTGAATTTCTAACCCTTCACCCATAAGCACCGCACCCACGTTGTCTTCTTCCAAGTTCTGGGCGATGCCAACTGTGCCGTCTTCAAATTCCAAAAGTTCCCCGGCCATAGCCTTTTCTAGACCATAAATCCGGGCAATACCGTCACCAACTTGTAGTACAGTACCAACGTTAGCAACTTTGACCTCTTGATCGTATTGCTCTATTTGTTGTTGGATAATGCTGCTAATTTCGTCAGGTCTAATTGATATGCTCATGTGTCTATCTTTTTGCTTTCGAGACTGAAAAATTCAAGAGTTAAGAGTGATGAGTTAAGACTGAGGAGTTAGGAGTTGATGAGTTAAGAGTGAGGAGTTAGGAGGGATGAGTTGAAAAAGCAAAGCTTAAAAGTTAAAAGTCAAAATAAATTACTATTTACTTAACTCCTAACTCCTAACTCCTAACTCCTAACTTCTAACTCCTGTACAGACGCGATTAATAGCGTCTCTACTCCTAACTTTCTAGCTATTAGTTAAGCGCAATGAAAGGCGACGCAACTGGCCCCGGATACTGGCGTCAATTACTTGTGAACCTACTTTAATGATCACACCACCAATTAACTCACTGTCTACCTTGGTTTCTAGTTCTACCTGGCGAGCATTACTGATGGCAATGACCTTTTGGATGATTGCCTGCTGTTGAGCTTCTGTGAGGGGAACGGCTGAAATTACTTCCGCTAATACGGTTTGATTCAGCTGCCGCAACAGCGCCAGATATTGTTGAAAAATCGATTCCAAGAAGGCAATGCGGCGTTTATCTACCAGTACAAGCAAAAAATTGCGTAAGTAGAGGTTAGAGCCTTCACCGAGTATTTGTTTGATGAGAGCTTTTTTGTTCTCAGCCTGAATAAACGGGTTGCTAAAGAAATTTTGTAGCTGTTTGTCTGCTCTTAACAGTCCCAGGAAAGTACGCGCATCTTCCCCGAACTCTTCTGTCAAATTTTTCGATTGCGCTATTGACAAAAGTGCCTGTGCATAAGGTTGGGCTACTTCGACTGCCGCTACCTGACTTGTCATACATTGCCTCCCAGTTGTGCGATGCTGCGGTCAATTAAACTTTGTTGAGCATCATCGGCAATCCCGCCTTGGAGTTGCGATTCGACTTTTTGCAATGCTAGTGCAGCAACTCTTTGCCGCAGTTGAGCGATCGCTCGCTCTGTTTCGGTATTTAAATCTGCTGCTGCTGTTTGTTTCAAGCGTTCTACGTCTTGCGCTGCCTTCGCCAACAAGGCTTCTTTTGCCTTTTGGGCATTTTCTACGGCAGATTGGCGGATGCGTTCTGCCTCTGCTTGAGATTGCTTTAACTGCTCTTGCGCTTGGGAAAGGGCAGTCTTTGCCTCTTTTAAGCGCCCTTCTGCTTCCTGAATTGCGGTGGCAATATTGGATTGTCGCTCGTTCAGGATATTGCTTAAAACTTTACGTCCGAAGTAGAATAGGATGCCAACCAGAATCGCTAGATTGATCAGATTGGTTTCAAAAATGTCTAAGTTTAGACTGAAACCACCTTCTCCTGCGCCTTCTGCTAATTCAGAGTGAACAGCGTTCGCTTCTGCGGCAAGTAATAAGAATGTCCCCATGATACCCATTTACAAGTGCGCTGCTCGTCTGCTAATACGTTGTATTTTCCCGTAGGGAAATTAAGTATCTTTCCTCAGAAGGGAAAAGGTGTCTTTTTTGACACTTAATTAAGCGCTTTGGACTAGGGCCCAGTTGCGCGTATGCTTTCAAAGAACCAGTCTAGTTAGCTTATCTAACTGGAGTTGGGCCCAATAGTTTTTCTAGAATCTGCCTGCTGAGAGCATCAACTTGTTGCTCTAAGCTACGAAAAGCTTCTTGCTTTTGTTGTTCTATTTCAACAGAAGCTTGTTCTCGTTGAGACTGAGCTTCCTTTTGGGCTTCAGCGATTTTTTCGGCAGTAATTTTTTTAGCTTCCAGTTGAGCTGCTTCTAGGGTCGCTTGCGATTGTCTGCGAGCGTCTGCGAGTTGCTGCTCATATTCGGCGGCTAAACGCTCGGCTTTTGCCAAACTTTCTTTCGCCTCAAGGGTATTCGTTCGGATATAATTATCGCGATCGTCTAGTACCTTGGTCAGTGGCTTATAGAAAATTGCATTCAACAAAGCTGCCAAGAGCAGGAATTGCAATGCCATGAAGGGCAAGGTAGCATCAAAATCAAACATTTGTCTCCTCTTTGGCTGAAGTAGCAGTTTTCATGGCTAGCAACATTCATCCAAGCTTTCATATTTTAGAGACCCATAGCCAACAAGGGTCAAGTAGTTTTGGATTTTAGATTGACGATAGCGTAGCATAAAGCCTTCTCTACGACAGGCTGCGCCAACGGCATAACTTCGCTTAGAGCGATGTAAGAGCGTCTTTTAGATTTTAGAGTGGGCATCGCTCAGGGGCAGGTACCGAAAACTTTCAGTAATCCAAAACCCAAGTTGCGCTACAAGCGTACCAAAAGTGCGACCTAAAATCTAAAATCGGTAATCAACTACAGCAAAACGACTCAATTTCCAAAATCTTTAGATTGTAGAGGCGTGATGGTTCACGTCTCCACACTCACAAAAATTTCAGGTATTAGCCGAAGGGGTTAGCAAACAGCAATACCAGGGCAATTACTAGACCATAAATAGTCAAAGATTCCATGAATGCCAAGGTTAATAGCAGAGTACCGCGAATTTTACCTTCTGCTTCAGGTTGACGAGCAATACCTTCTACTGCTTGTCCAGCAGCATTTCCTTGACCAATACCAGGGCCAATTGCAGCTAAACCAATCGCTAAAGCAGCAGCGAGAACTGAAGCAGCCTGCACTAATGGATTCATGTTGATTTTCCTTGCTTTGATTACAAAACTAACAGACATTACGTTAACAATTAGAAACGTGGTTTTCACGCTGCACCGGGTTCTTTAAGATCGCGCTTTGCGATGTTTTGAGCAAAGATGCTCTTGGAACTGTGCTATCAACTGAGAAGTTTAATGCTCCTCATGTTCATCTCCGCCATGCCCCTCCATTGCCTCATGAATGTATGCTCCGGCTAGGGTGGCAAAAACCAGGGCTTGAATGGCACTAGTAAATAAACCCAAGGCCATTACAGGCAGAGGTATAAATAGAGGAACTAGCAGCACCAGTACCGCTACTACCAACTCATCCGCCAAAATATTACCAAATAGACGGAAGCTTAGGGAGAGGGGTTTGGTGAAATCTTCAAGAATTGCGATCGGCAACAAAACAGGTGTTGGTTCTATATATTTCTTAAAGTAGCCCAAACCCCGTTTGCTAAAACCTGCGTAAAAGTACGCTAAAGAGGTCAGCAATGCCAATGCAACAGTCGTATTGATATCATTGGTGGGAGCTGCCAATTCGCCCGAAGGTAGCTTGATGAGCTTCCAGGGAATTAGTGCGCCTGACCAGTTCGATACGAAAATAAACAAGAACAATGTGCCAATGAATGGCACCCAAGGGCGGTACTCTTTCTCACCAAGTTGGTTTTTTGCCAAATCACGAATAAATTCTAGGGCGTATTCCATCAAATTCTGGATGCCCTTGGGAATTCTTTGTGCGTTGCGAGTAGCAGCTATTGAAGCCACTACTAAAATGCTAATCACAAACCATGAGGTGAGAAAAACTTGCCCATGAATTTTAAGATTGCCCAACTGCCAATAGAAATGATGTCCTACTTCTAATTCGGCGAGGGGAAAAGAATTAAAGGCGTTTAAGACACTAAGCATTTGCATTCTTCAAGCATTTTCCCCAACGAGCGAGGATGGGATTACTATCTTTGTGAGCCTGACTTTTTAAGAATCAGGAATGAACGCAATTTGCACCATATAGACGAGGAGCGTGGCTTTGTAAGTTAAAAATCCCAAAAAAATGGGCAGAATCTGTAGCTCACGCCATCGAGTTGCCACGATCATCACTCCAATAAACAGAGCAAAACGAGTTTTGCTCAGACTGGTTTTCTCACTACCAAGCTGCTCAACATCTCTAGCCAACATTTTTAAGTAAACCACACCTGTACATGCCCCAATTAAATAATTTAGGGCAATGTTTAAGGAATAAAAAATCCACACAGAGATAAAAATAACCCCCGTCAAGACAAGCGTGATTACTAACAATCGCTGGAAGAGTTGATGGAACTCTTGCATGGAGTTACCTGATTCTGTGTCTTCAGAACCAGTTTTAGCATCTTGTTGCGTTGTCGGAGTGGGCGCAATTGATTCGTCTGACAAGCTCACGGGACTTGAAACCAGTACAGTTAAATATGATGACTGCACATTCAGTCAGCTGAATCATATCACGATCCGGTAACAATACTTTAGGAAAAAACAATTAACTTCTTATCAACATCAGGCAGTCAGTAAAATCGCGCTCACAGAAGCGAGAGAGCGGCTGATCGTGTGAGGGAGTTTTTGGGCGAATAATCAATAAATGCTGTCTGAAAATTCAAAATTTCTTCCGATTTCAGTTTTTTTGAGTGAATAATTATCCTCCAAAGTTTGAAGTAAGTTGGTGTCAATAAAATCAACTGGTGCTTGAGGAGCGTATGAACGTACCGCAAATCAGAAATTGTAGAGTAGCGGTTTGTCATTAAAGATCGCACCACTGCTGATGAATTCCAGAAAGCTCCAACTTTTGGGATGTACAATACCCTGTTTCTTAGGCACTTTCCTAATTTACATTAATTTACCAAAAGTGGTGATAGGCGATCGCTCATCACCACGAGTATAAATTGACAAATCTTAACCCAGGATCAAAATCTAGTGTAATTAAGCAGGTGTCAATAAAATCAGCTGCTGCTCGATAAGCATTCTTACCCCATCCAATCCCAGTTGCACGCCTGCTAAAATATCTGCCACTGTTGAATTAGCACCACACTTTTGCATAAATTCCAACTCTGCTACAGATAAATTAACAATTTGGTAATTGTAATTAAAGAAACATTGACTGGGAAATCCTTCAATACAAGGATTAAGTTCGGGAATTGCTGCCAATAGGGCGTTATCATCTGACCAATCGGCTTTGATCAGGGGAGGACGACCGAGGAAAAACTCGTAATGAGTTACTTCTGGATCTAGTAATTCTATCAGGCGGTAAAGCTGGCGATCGCTCAATTGTTTTGCCCGTTCTAATAACTCTGGTGCTTTGCCCAAAAGTCTCTCGAAATCCCAGAAACTCGGATTCGAGAAACCAATAAATTCCAATCTTGAAGCATCAATTAATTCAAACAGTGTCTCAATGTTGTAATCAATTTCCTGGGGATGAACATACATATCAGCAAAGTTTTCATCCTTGTGGTTTTCTAATGACCAACGCTGTTTATCTGATTTGACAATTCGATTATTTTCTGGTAAGGAAGCAAATATTTGTCGTCCGACTTGGACACCATCGCGGTAGTCGCCTTTTTTGTCACCTTGAAGAAGTGCGATCGCTTTTTGCATGAGTTGAATTTCCCAACGTCCCAACTCTCCGTAGACAAAAATGTGCATTAAGCCACCTGGGGCTAACTTTTTTGCCAAAGCTTGAATACCGCGAATTGGATCGGAGGTATGATGCAAAACACCAACACAGTTAATTAAATCAAATTCACCCGGTAACTGTTCTACATCAAACAAGCTGAGGTGATGAAATTCAACACGGGTAGCCCCAGAACGCTGACAACGCTCTTTTGCTACAGCCAAAGCACCAGTACTGAGGTCAATTCCGACAACAGAAGCCTGGGGATTGAGGTGAACCAAGTACTCTGTACTCACACCAGTACCGCAACCTGCATCTAAAATCCGAATATCTTGCCTTTGGGGTTTTTGACCTGTGCAAAAATTATGAGCGGCTAGCCAATTCCAACGCCAGTTGTAGCCTGGGGGTGGTTCATCCAACAAGGCTTCTGGCGGAAAAGGGTAGGTATTGTAGAGTTTGGCAACAGCAGCACTAACAGTTTGGGAATCGGACATGATGAGGAATAACGCAGCATTTCTGAGTTTAGCCGATAGTGAATGATTAGGGCAAAGATACTACTTATCCAACAGCAAAGTCAGTAAATTCGCGTTTATAAGGAGCGTGAAATCCTAATACAATATCTTCTTTAGGTACACCAGCAGCAATTAATTCATTAGCGATACCTATTTCTGTACCATCTCTTTGTATCCAAATCTTTTTGTCTTTAATATCAACATGAATGATGATTCCATAAATTCTGCGTTGTTCTTTCCAGCCAATATTTAAGATTTGATAATGATGGCGTTCTGCATCAAACAACAATTGAACTTCTGTGCCATTAGCTACGTCATTAGCGGAATGGTTGCTTAAAATATCTTGAATAATTTGAGAGTAATTTATTCTTTCCATAAAACAATGTCCTGACTTAAGGAATTAAATATTAAAAGTTTAATTTGATATTCTTTTAAAGAATCTTGAATAAATTGACGTGAGAAAAAGTCTTGGTATGTATCTTGGCTAATAGCTAGATATAGAATACGTTCTGGTTCTTCTTTTTTTAATGCTAGCCGATAATTCAAGGTTTGACCTAAAGCGAGATGAAATTCCGTTACTTCCGATGTACCTATAAAGGATTTAATTTCTACAGCTATTTTTTGACCTTGTTTTTGTGCTGCTAATAGTCTTTCTGCTCCTAAATCCACAAAAAATTCAATGTCATCAACTTTCAGATGCAGTGGATCGTGGGTAATTATCCAACCATCTTTTTCTAAAGCAGTGCGAACAGATTGATGGAATATATCTTTAGATGGCATAGACAAATGTATAGATATTGTAGAGTTTGGCAACAGCAGTGCTAACGGTTTGAGAGTCTGACATTTCAGGAGCAATATTGCAGCAATTCTAAGTTTAGCTAATGCGGAACACTTCAGGTATACAGATAATTATGAGCGCCATCAGCCCATATATTTGAAGCAAGGAAGTTGTTTCAGTAAAAACACTACTGTTTAAGTATCTCTTAGCTAATAAAATTTAATTTATATATTTTGTATAAGAATTTACTTAATCATGATAAAAAATGCTTATAGGAATGCCGGAATTCGTTGAAAATCCAGAAAATCGTTGCCCTGTAATTCTGTTACTCGATACTTCTGGCTCTATGTCAGGTCACCCTATCCAAGAGTTAAATCGAGGACTTGCTGCTTTCAAAGCAGATGTACTAAAAGATTCCCAAGCATCGCTGAGTGTAGAAGTGGCTACGATTACATTTGGGCCTATAGTTAAACTCACACAAGACTTTGTGACGATTGATCAATTTACACCGCCTAGATTGGAAGTAGGTGGTTTAACCCCAATGGGTGCGGCGATTGAGTATGCTTTGGATTTTTTAGAAAACCGCAAACAGATTTATAAAGACAACGGTATTCTTTATTATTGCCTTTGGATGTTTTTGATTACAGACAGAGAGCCAAATGACTCCTGACAGCCAGCCGCGCAAAGGATGAGAGAAGCAGAAGCACAACGCCGACTGTCATTTTTTTGCGGTTGGTGTGCAGGGTATTGATATGAATATTCTCAAACAAATTTCTGTTCCTGAACGTCCACCAATTATGTTAAATGGCTTAGATTTTCGTGAGTTGTTTGTCTGGTTTTCTGCTTCAATGAAAAGGGTTTCTAGTGGCAAAGTAGGGCAAGCTGTAGCTTTATCGGCTATAGGATGGGGTCAAATTACTAGTTAGAGGAAATTTTATGAATTGGAAAGCTGTTGCACGTTCTGCGAGCGGAACGAGTCATCAAAACCAGGGGATAGGTTGTCAAGATTATGGGAATTATCGCATCTTTGGTGATGTGATTGTAGGCGCTGTTGCTGATGGTGCTGGTAGTGCTAAACATTCTGATGTTGGTTCTTAGTTGTCGGTAGAAACGGTACTGAGATGCTTTTATGATATTAATGAATTTCCTCAAAAGCAAGCTTTTTCTCAACCACTTGACAAAGAAGAAGCTCATAAAGTGTTTGCTAAGATTGTAAACTAAGTTATTACAGAATTACAGAAGCAAGCAGATGAAGAAGATTATTTTATTAATGATTTAGCTTGTACGTTGTTGGTTTTTGTAGCGACTCATGACTGGCTTGCAGCTATGCAAATCGGGGATGGATTTATTGTAGTGCGTTCTCAAGATTCAGAATATCAACTGTTATTTCAGCCAGATAAAGGCGAGTTCGTCAATGAAACGACTTTTATCACTTCAGCAAATGCACTAACAGAAATGCAGGTAAAGGTTATTCTTGATAAACAAGATTTTATTTGTGCTTCCACTGATGGACTCGAAAAAGTTGCAATTCGCTTAAGCGAGTGGGAACCTTTCTCACCTTTCTTTAAACCTTTGGAAGAATACTTGCACGAACCTATCACTCCAGGGAATGAAGATAAATATCTGATGGAATTTCTTAACTCTGAACGGCTAAATTCTCGCACTGACGATGATAAAACTTTACTTTTGTGCTTGTTTGATAAAGAGTAAAATTTAATGACAGTTCTCACCTGTGCCAGTACGGGTCAATGATTACTCTGCTGGGTGAAGCGATCGCTGATAAGGGTGAAGTAAAGTTTGGCGAACTAATCACAATGGTTACTTAGCAAAAATTTACCACTTGCCAACTCCTGAGCGTGTACAAAAGTTGGCGGCGATTATAACGCACCAACCCAAAGAGCCAAACTCTCACCTCAATCATATTTCTTTTGCTTGGCCTAAGTCGGTACTGAAAGATGCTCAGGCTAATTGCGTGGGCTTTTTGATGCCGGAAATTAAGGAAGCAAAAGAACTTATTAATGTATACAATTACCAGAAAAGAAAGGCTTTGAAACTTGATGTTGATTGGCGTTTTCTCCGTCGCGGTTTATTGCTGTATGCACCAAACAGTTTGATTCAACCTGTAGACAGGACAATTCCTCTTGAGATTGTTCACCTAGAGGTTCTCAGATGCTTTAATGATGGTTATAAAAATTCTAACTTGCGCTCAACTGCTGGGGATTGGGTAAAGGCGCTGAGACTTGCTGTTAATGAGTTAACTATCTGTGAAAAGGTAGACAGCCACTACTACAGCCGAACTGATGGTAAGTGTTATCGGCGTGATCGCTCCAATGATTTACAATCAATCAGAGTTTAATTTACGCTGTGAATGGGGGTCACAAGGAGTTGCTCAACTCGCTCCTATCAGTGATGTAGTTGTGATAGTTGACGTTCTCTCTTTTTCTACCTGCGTAGAAATTGCTACTAATAACGGCGCGATAATTTTTCCCTACGCAACGAGAGATGAATCTGTTATAGATTATGCCAAATCAGTACAAGCAGAGTTAGCAAGTCATAGACAACGTTGGACTACAACTGGATATTCTCTCTCGCCAAAATCGGTGACTCAGATTCCTGCTGGAACTAGACTAGTTTTACCTTCACCTAATGGCTCTTTTTTGACCTTACATACAGGGAATATACCAACTTTGGCTGGCTGTTTACGAAATTGCCAAGCTGTAGCGCAGTTTGCTCAAAAGTACGGTAATAAAATCGCTGTGATTCCTGCTGGTGAAAGGTGGAAAGAAGATGGTAGCCTCCGACCTGCATTTGAAGATTTAATTGGTGCTGGGGCAATTCTCAGTTATTTAGATGGCAGCTTATCACCAGAAGCCGAAGTTGCTGTGACAACATTTCAGACTTTTCAGCAAGACTTATTGGGGTACTTAAAAAAATGCAGTTCGGGTAAAGAGTTGATTGAAAAAGGTTTTGAGTCAGATGTTGAACTGTCAGCCGTTTACAACATTAGTAATTGCGTGCCTTTGTTTACTGATAATGCTTATGTAAATTATATGCTACAGGCTTAAGAGACTTTCAAATAAAAAATATCCCAAAACTGACATAAAAATCCTCTCTATTTCTCTTCTCTCTGTGTTCTATGTTCGGAGTGGTTAGTTTATTTGGATAATTTCTTTCTTGGAAATCTTAATTAAACGTCGCACTGATTGGTTTGACAATATTTTGCATTATTTATAAACTCTTGCAACTTATTTAAAGGAATCATCTGCAATGATGACCCACCTTGTACCTCAGCAGCGATGTAAGCAAACTTTTGCCCACGATAAAACTGCTCACGTCCAACTTTGGTGACATACCGAGACTTCTGAAAGTCATTAGCAATATTAAAATTATAAATATTTTGTAACAATTTCACTGCATTGGCATTTTTTGTGGTGAATTTGAGGCGTTTATCACCACTAACGGTTATTCCTTCTTTAGTCACTGTCCCATTTTGAGAAGTGACATCAGCATAAAAGTATAAATTTCCCTTTGTACCGTCATAGCCGTGGGCTTGGCTGTTGTATCTCAGATTTGGTAGTTGAGGTCTAGTCTTTGCCCACTTGACAACGGTGTTGATGTTTTGCTCAGGAAGCGCATTTGCAGGAGTGACAGCCAGAATAACTGCGATCGCAGACAGAGTAGCATTAAATAAATAGTTAAATTTAGAACTTTTGTGCATCGTATTTTACGGTTAAAGAATACTGAGAGCAAATGCTTAAAGTATCACAAATTAATAACTATTTCAGGGTCATGTCATTTATTAATATTTTTTTAAGTATGAAAAATAACTTAATGCTAACTACTGATTACTGACTCCTGTCCACTGACATTGCTGAAGGCAATTTGATTTCAATTGAAATTTTGTATAAGTTGTAATACTTGTAGGGTGGATACTGCCACTAACATCAAAATAGGGGTTTTCAGCATCAGTAGACCATGCTTACCCTGTTACTTAGTTACAAAACTTAGATTTCGTCTCAGCCAAATAAGAGTATGTAATCTTAAGACTGGATAAATATAAGCTACAGGTTCTACACACTTCTTAATAAACGAGCCTTGAGAACGCAAAACGTTTTAATCTAAAAGCTAACCGGGTTAATTTACTGGCAGTTTTGCAGGCAGTACTCTCAAGCTTATAAAGCACAGACACACCGATGTGTCAAGCCTCAAAGCGACCCAGACTTAACACATAAATGATTATGATGGGAGTTTTACAAATCCGATGAGTGTTAAGGCAAGTGGTGGAAGCTCAGTTGCGCGTCCGCAACTATATCAAACCCTAGCTGTAGCGACAATTACCCAAGCCGAGCAGCAAGACCGCTTTTTGGGAAGTGGTGAATTAAATGAACTGGCAAGCTATTTTGCATCTGGTGCAAAGCGTCTAGAAATTTCCCAGACGCTGACGGATAATGCCGAGATTATTGTATCTCGCGCTGCCAACCGGATTTTTGTCGGTGGTTCGCCAATGGCTTTTTTAGAAAAGCCCAGAGAAGTAGAAATAGTACCTGTTAGTGCTGTTGCCGGTGCTAATGTTCAACAAGGGATGCAACTGGGAACTGTAACCTACGTTGAAAGTCGTGGCGGGTTCCTAGAAAATTTACGCTCAATATTTAACTCATCCCCCAGTGGTCCGACACCTCCAGGTTTCAGACCAATTAACATTGCTCGCTATGGCCCAAGCAACATGGCCAAGAGCTTGCGGGATTTATCCTGGTTCTTGCGCTACGCTACCTATGCGATCATTGCTGGCGACCCCAATATCATAGCGGTGAACACACGGGGTTTGCGGGAAATCATTGAAAATGCCTGCTCTGGTGAAGCAACGCTGGTAGCTTTGCAAGAAATCAAAGCCGGGTCACTTTCCTTTTTCCGCAAAGATGCTGAGGCTACAGAGATTGTGTCTCAGTACATGGATGTTTTGCTAACAGAATTCAAAGCAGCCACACCTTCAAATAAACTCCGCCAACGCCCCTCTAGCGACCAGCAAGGGTTGGAACTGCCGCAAATTTACTTTAATGCGTCAGAACGGCGTCCCAAGTTTGTGATGAAACCTGGGTTGTCAAGTAGTGAAAAAAATGAGGTTGTCAAAGCGACCTATCGGCAAATCTTTGAGCGCGATATTACCCGTGCTTATAGCTTGTCAATATCTGATCTAGAATCCAAGGTGAAAAATGGCGACATCTCCATGAAGGAGTTTGTCCGTCGTCTAGCTAAATCTCCCCTTTACCAAAAACAGTTTTACCAGCCTTTTATTAACAGCCGAGTCATCGAACTAGCTTTCCGTCACATTTTGGGACGGGGGCCAAGTAGCCGCGAAGAAGTACAAAAATACTTCTCGATTATTTCTAACGGTGGTCTAGCAGCCTTAGTAGATGCCTTAGTAGATTCTGCTGAATACGGTGACTATTTTGGCGAAGAAACAGTACCCTACCTCCGGGGTCTTGGTCAAGAAGCACAAGAATGTCGCAACTGGGGACCGCAGCAAGACCTATTTAACTACAGTGCGCCTTTCCGCAAGATACCTCAGTTCATCACCACATTTGCTGCTTACGAACAACCACTACCAGATCAACATCCCTATGGTTCTGGAAATGACCCCTTAGAAATTCAATTTGGGGCGATTTTCCCGAAAGAAACTCGCAACCCCAGCACCAGTCCGGCTCCTTTTGGCAAGGATACCAAGCGCATCCTGATTCACCAAGGGGCAGGGATTAATAACCAAAATAGCAATCCCAACGCGCGGGGTGAAGCTCCTGGTACCCTTGGGCCCAAGGTGTTCAAGTTAGATCAGCTACCTGGTACTATTGGTAGAAAGGCTGACAAAAGTTCTAGCGTCAGATTTTCTGAAAGCTCGACGCAAGCAGTGATTAAAGCTGCTTACCTGCAAGTTTTCGGTCGCGATCTTTACGAAGGTCAGCGCCCAAAGGTATTGGAAATCAAGCTGGAAAACGGCGACATCTCTGTACGAGAGTTTATCCGTGCTTTGGCCAAGTCAGATGTATTCCGCAATCTGTACTGGTCATCGCTTTATGTTTGTAAAGCGATCGAATATATTCACCGCCGCTTGTTGGGTCGTCCGACTTATGGTCGTCAAGAAATCAACAAGTACTTTGACATCGCTGCTAAACAGGGCTTTTACGCAGTAGTTGATGCCATTATTAACAGCGTAGAATACGCCGAAGCTTTTGGTGAAGATACAATTCCTTACGAACGGTATCTGACTCCTGGTGGTGTATCAGGGCGACAATTGCGCGTTGGTAGTATTCGTGAAGATGTTGCAGCGAAAGTTCAGAAAGAAGTAACGCCGAGCTTTGTGACATTGGGTACAGTCACAGAAAATCGGTCAGAACCAGATATTCAGTTCCGCATTAACCAAGGCGTCAGCAAGCAACGCGAACAAAGCAAAATCTTCAAGTTGGTGGCGAATAACAATGACAAAGTTGCTATAAAAACTTTGATCAGCGCTGCCTATCGTCAGATTTTTGAGCGGGATATTGCCCCCTATATCGCCAAAAACGAATTTACAAAATGGGAAAGCAAGCTGGGTAATGGCGAAATTAGTGTGAAGGAATTTATTGAAGGTTTGGGTTACTCTAACCTCTACCTAAAAGAATTCTACACACCTTACCCCAACACCAAAGTGATTGAGTTGGGAACCAAACACTTCTTGGGACGTGCGCCACTAGACCAAGCAGAAATCCGTAAGTATAACCAGATTTTGGCTACTCAAGGTATTCGTGCCTTTATTGCTGCTTTGGTAAATAGTGTGGAATATAACGAGGTATTTGGTGAAGATACGGTGCCTTACCGTCGCTTCCCAACCCTACCTGCGGCAAACTTCCCGAATACAGAAAAACTGTACAACCAGCTTACCAAGCAAAATGATGACGTAGTTGTACCAAGCTTTAAGCCAGTGCAAGCCCGCACTGGAAGCGATATGCCGCTTTTGGCACAGGCGATCGCAGATATAACAACGCAAACAAACGGTCAGCCTTCATTTGCTGAACTGGGTCGTTCCTACAACGATGGGAACGGACAACCAGTGGAAGTGGCTGTGCGTAAACATGCACGTATTTACCGTCTAACTGAAACTACAAACCAAGCCGAAAGACAACAGGCAATTAACGCTATTTACTGTCAAGTCTTGGATGTATTTAGCGGTGAAGTGCCTGATAATTTCCGCCGTACTGACCTAGAGGGCAAACTCCAGAATGGTGAAATTTCCGTGCGGGAGTTTGTGCGTCAACTAGCTAGTTCTGAAATCTATCGCCAGCGCTTCTTATCACCTTATCCTCATGCGAAGGTGATTGAGTTCCTTTTCCGTCATCTGTTGGGGCGTACACCCGCAGATCAGGAAGAAATTCGCCAGTATAACAATCTGCTAGGTGATAGTGGTTTGTCGGCTGCTGTAGAAGCAATAGTCGATAGCCCAGAATATAGCCGCTACTTCGGTGAAGATGTTGTACCTTACAACCGCTTCTCAATAGGGAATAGGGAATAGGGAATAGGGAATAGGGTACAGATTATTTACTGTCCCAGTCCCTAGTCCCCAGTCCCCTTGCACTTGCCAATAGGAGATAGGGAATAGGGCAGAGATTATTTACTGTCCTAGTCGCCAGTAAAGAGCGATGCACTAAGTTTCGACTCCGCTCAACTACCGTTTGTCGTTGTGTCCCCAGTTTCCTTTCACCTTCATAACCTTTCGTAATATTGCTCTCAGATTAGAGCTAAAACCCGAAATTCTGAAAAACAATATTACAAAGTGTTAAGAACAGTCATAAATGCTCAACAGAATGCCGGAAAATGTTTTGCGTAAGGTAACTGAGTTTAAAAGCTTGTTTACTGGTGTTGACTCAAGAAAACTCGTAATTTATTAGCCGTAACAGTTATTAAACTGTTATATCTGAAAGAACGAGAAAACAAACTCAGTGAACCGAATTTAAAGTCGCACTAGTTTAATCAAATCCTGGTTTCATTCGTATTTGGAGGAATCCATTAATGAGTATCGTCACGAAAGCTATCGTGAATGCTGACGCAGAAGCTCGCTACCTCAGCCCTGGTGAATTGGATCGGATCAAATCCTTTGTTGCTACTGGTGAGCGCCGTGTGCGGATTGCTCAAGTTTTGACAGAAAATCGTGAACGCTTGGTTAAGCAAGCTGGCGATCAACTGTTCCAAAAGCGTCCTGATGTTGTGTCTCCTGGTGGTAACGCTTACGGTCAAGAATTGACTGCTACTTGTCTGCGTGACCTAGATTATTACCTCCGCCTCGTTACCTACGGTATCGTTGCTGGTGATGTTACCCCTATCGAAGAAATTGGTGTTATCGGTGCGCGTGAACTGTACAAGTCCTTGGGAACCCCTATTGATGGTGTTGCTGAAGGTATCCGTGGGCTGAAGAATGTAGCTAGTACATTGCTGTCTGGTGATGATGCTGCTGAAGCTAGTACTTACTTCGACTACTTAGTTGGTGCCCTGCTATAGGGTGATGCTGTTTCTCTGCCGAAACACAAGTATTGCAATACGGTTGGAAATAAGGAATTAACAACATGGCTCAAGACGCAATTACTGCTGTAATTAACTCCGCAGACGTTCAAGGTAAATACCTAGACTCTTCTGCTTTGCAAAAGCTAAAAGGCTACTTCGCTACTGGCGAACTGCGAGTACGTGCTGCTAGCACCATCAGCGCTAACGCTGCTGCGATCGTTAAAGAAGCTGTAGCAAAATCTTTGCTATACTCTGACATCACCCGTCCGGGCGGCAACATGTACACCACCCGCCGCTATGCTGCTTGCATCCGTGATTTGGACTACTACCTCCGCTATGCCACCTACGCTATGTTAGCTGGCGATCCTTCCATTTTGGATGAGCGTGTATTAAATGGCTTGAAGGAAACCTACAACTCTTTAGGAGTTCCTGTTGGTGCTACCGTGCAAGCTATCCAAGCAATCAAGGAAGTAACCGCTAGCTTGGTTGGTTCTGATGCTGGTAAGGAAATGGGTGTTTACTTAGACTATATCTCTTCTGGCTTAAGCTAAGAACTAGTTTGCGCTTAAGAATTTAGGTGCGACTTTATTAAGGTCTGGAAATCAGCCGTGAGTGCTAGAACGTTATATTGCTTATCTTGGTAAATTATCACTGATGAGTGTTGATGGTCTAGTATTGATGTTTGATTTCCAGCCTTTGAATGATTAAAAGATTTGCACTCAAGATTTTGAGATAAAAAAAGTTTTCACAAAATTTACAGGAGATTTTCAAAACATGGCCCGTTTGTTTAAAATTACAGCTCTAGTTCCTAGCCAAACCAGAATTCGTACCCAACGCGAACTCCAAAATACTTACTTCACTAAGCTAGTTCCTTATGAAAATTGGTTCCGCGAACAGCAACGCATTCAAAAAGCAGGTGGCACAATCATCAAGGTGGAACTAGCAACTGGCAAGCAAGGCGCTAATACTGGTTTGATTTAATTGCTGTAGATAAAACATTATTTTAGAAAATTGGTAAGAGGTCAGCAAAGACCTCTTTTTTGTTGCTTAGATTTTTGAAAGTTAGAAAATGCGATCGCTCACTGGTAATTCTGCTAACAATCCTTG
Organism: Nostoc sp.; assembly: GCF_036916735.1. Taxonomy (GTDB): domain Bacteria; phylum Cyanobacteriota; class Cyanobacteriia; order Cyanobacteriales; family Nostocaceae; genus Nostoc. The sequence continues at coordinate 5,763 of NZ_JBALFV010000091.1, read as the reverse complement.
TATCATCATATCCCCTAAAAGCCAAGCAGTTAATCGGATTAAGTCATTGAGTTATGGTAAAAAATTGCCATAATCACCACTGACGATTAGCCACGATTAAAGCCTCTGCTGTTGAACTGTCCAAGGGCTTCGAGAAAAAATTTCCCTGGCCATATTCACATTTCATTGCTCTCAGGAGTGCTAATTGTTCTGCCGTTTCCAAGCCTTCTGCTGTGACAGTTACACCTATTTTTTTAGACAGGGTGACAATTGTCTCAACAATATCTAAATTTCCTTCACCAACACTCCTTCCACTAACGAAGGAGCGGTCAATCTTCAACTCATGAATCGGAAAGTGGTGAAGGCGACCTAATGAAGAATAGCCTGTACCAAAGTCATCAATTGCCAACTTAATTCCTAAATTTCTTAGTAGATTTAACGTGGTGGTGACATTCTCGCCGTTTTCCATAATTACGCTTTCTGTGATCTCCAATTTCAAACTCTGTATATCTAAACTAGTCTCCTGTAAGACTTGATTGATGTGCAGCAGTGGCTTTTGTTGACTGAACCAAGAACTACAAAGATTGACGCTAATGGTCAAGGCTTGCTCACCCAACTTCCCTGATTTTGGAGGGAATCGGTCTTGCCACTGCTGTGTCTGGCGGCAGGCTTCACGCATCACCCACTCATCAATTAAAATACTCAGCCCAGTTTCTTGAGCAGTTGGCAGGAAATCTTCTGGAAAAATAATACCCCGTTCTGGATGCTGCCACCGCACCAGTGCTTCAAAACCAGTTATCTTCCCGGTAGTGAGTGACACAATTGGTTGATAATGAATCCGAAACTCGTGACGTTCAATAGCTCGTCGCAGAGCGGTCTCCAACTGCAAGTGTGCCATTGCCTGAATATGCATATCAGTATTAAACATCTGGTAGCGCACCTTGTCTTGTGCCTTAGCTCGGTACATTGCAATGTCGGCGTTACGCAGAAGGTCTTCTGGTTGGTTATAATCTGTCATGCTCAAGGCAATACCAATACTGACTGTGGTAAACACTTCTTGCCCATCTAAAACTACGGGAATTGCCAGTTTTTCTTGTATCCGTTCAGTTATGCGTACTACGTGGTTGACATCCTGAATTCCTCCCAACAGGATTGTGAACTCGTCTCCTCCCACCCTTGCAGCTACATCTATAGAGCGCAAGCATTCCTTTAGCCTTTGAGCAATAGTCAGCAGTACTTGGTCACCAAATGTGTGTCCCAAGCTGTCGTTGATAAATTTGAAGCGATCTAAGTCTAGAAACAGTACGGCAAATAAATAATCTGAATGCCGCTTTGAATAATCGATCGCATTTCTGAGGCTATTCATAAAGAAAGTGCGGTTTGGCAACCCCGTTAATGCATCGTGAAATGCCAAATGTAGCAGTTGTGATTCTGCTCGCTTACGCTCTGTAACTTCAATTAGCAATTCCTGATTTATTTTCGCTAGTTCTGCTGTTCGTTCTCTGACACGAGTTTCTAGCTGATCATGAGCGATTTGTAATGCCTCTTCTGCTTGCTCTAGTTTCTGATTCTTTTGTGAAAGTTTTTGAATGTAAGTTGCGATCGTTTGGATAAGGTTGTTGAAGGATATTGACAATAGACCGATTTCATCTGATGTGGTAACCGGAACTCGCAAAGTAAAATCTGATGAAGAACTAACAAGTTGAGCAACCTGAGTCACAGCTTCTATCGGGCGGGCGATCGCTCGACTGGTAGAGAAGGCTAAGACAGCAGCGAACAAGATTGAGAGTACCATACTGATAGGAATAATCTGGTTTCGCAGATCCTCTGCTTTTGTTAAGGCGTACTTCGCTTCTTTCTCTTGCTCTCCAGCACTTTTAATAAAAGTTGTGAGCTCGTAAGCAGAGCTAACAATTGCACCAAATTCGGGGCCACCTGTAAAGTCTGTGATTTGTTTCTTAGCTGCGCCACTTGACTGTGGTTGTAACATCTGCGGCTTTATCTGGTTAAGCAAGACTTCAAGCTGTTGGTAGAATTTTTCCGCCACCCGATAATCTTTGGACAACAAACGATCCAACTCTTTTGTAGCTGTGGTTTGTGGTGATCGCTGGAGTTCGTTGATCAGCTGCTTAATTTTTTCTTCTCGCTCAGACAATTCCGACTTGTGTTGCTCAAACTCTTTCGGCTTTTTGAGTAAAGGTACAAACTCTCTGGTAGGTAGAGTCCGAAGCATGGCTACTTGCAAGTCACTCAAGAGCTGACCTTGTTGATTAGCACTGTCTTGAGTGGTACTCGCTTGTTGCTGGTAGTAATTGCCAAGGGTCAATCCAGCGATCGTTCCTCCTACAGCAATGCTCAGAGCTACAGCATAGCCGCCAATAATTTTATTTCTCAAACTCAAACGACGCAGGATGTCTGATATCCTGTTTGAACGAGTTTCTAATGGGATAAATCGACAGATGAGATTGGGTTGACTCTTCACAAGATTCTAGCTTTTAGAGTAAAGAATTCTGCTACAGTTATATAAACCAAAGGAAGTAGCCTTCATTCTTGTACTCTAACCAGTACAGCAGGGTGCAAATAAACCAACCATTTAAAATGAGTGAAAACTTTATTTAGTAAGCTTTCTTAATTTTGAATTCTACGTAGCGGTACTACGGTTAGGTGTTCTATCAAGCCCTTCGGAAGAGTCTAAAAGTTTATTGCAGCAAAGGTTTTAGATTAGCTGGCATTTTATTAAGAGCTACTCTAAATATTACTTACTACCACTACAGTGATGAAATAGAGCTAATTAACTCTCAACAGTGTTGATAACAGAAGGCAGTAGAAGTTCTGGTGAACTCATCCACCAGCGAATAATTCTTTCTTCTTTAACGCTGCACTGTACGGCACCCCCCACTGCTGTTAGATATGTAATAACCTCTGGCAAAAGCTGACGAATTATTTTGCGTGTTCCTTGGGCAGTAAAGATTTCTACTTCCCCAAATAATTTTTTCATATAGACTGAGTAGAATCCCATATCTCGCAAGGAATTAATTAATCTTGTGTCTGACTGCTCCCGCGATAAAGTAATGTGTAGCTCATCTTGACGAAATGTTCCAGGTGCTAAAGATGCCAACTTAAGCTTAAAAGGAATTTCGATTTCTGGATTGAAAGATTTTTCCTGAATTTCTACGTCAACGGGAATATATTCCGCCTCAATGTACCCTTCTATAGCTTCAGAATTATCCTCTAAGTAGCGGAGAATACTAGCAAACTTTTCTTTAACATGTGAACCATATTTAGTTTTTATTGTCAAGTGCTTTTTTGGAGGACGATGAGCAAGTCCTTCGGGATGACCTGAGAAGTCGGAATTCCAAAAGTTCTGAGTGTCGATCAGAAATTTTTCAAAAGGAGTTGAAAGCGTCTGAGCATCTATATGAATGTGAAACTCACCTACTAATGCTGGACGAGTAGATTTACGCACAATTGTGTTTGTGGGAGCTTTGCTGTTATTCATCATATTTACGCAAGCTTTTTAAATAAGCTCAATTAACCATAGCCCTAAGAAAGTTAAGTCACTACCGTAATATTACTGAAACTTTATCTGGACTTTTTATGAGAAACTTTCTGGATGCGTGATAAATTAAAAATTTTTCGGTTTGTCAAAAGTCAAATCAAGGAAAGCAAGAAGTATTGTGTTGTCAAATTTGGTACTGCTCTGAGAAAAATATCCTTTGTATCAACTAGCGATCGCTAGAACCACCCCAAGGCGACTAGGAATTACATTAACAGTTGCTAGCTGAGTGTATTCAAGTTGACCATTATCAAATGTATAGTTGTAAAGCCTACTTATGAGTTATAAGTTATGATTTATGAGTTTTATTTCTAACTCCTAATTCCTAACTTTTTACCTGTACCGCTCGTGGATCTACGCCGCTTGATTCCAATTTTTGATAGTTCAGTCTCCAACTGGGCATTAGAAGCGCGGCTGTTGCGCTGGTTAACGTTGATTTGGCTATTCGTTGGGTTGATCATGCTATTTTCGGCATCCTATCCTGTCGCTGATAGCAATCATCATGATGGGTTGTACTACTTTAAGCGTCAACTGCTTTGGGTCTTAGTTTCCTTAATCGGATTCAATATTATTGTTAATTCACCATTGCAGAAAATTTTGGGAGTATCCCATTGGTTTTTATTAGTGTTTTTGACGTTAATTTTTATTACACTGATCCCAGGCTTGGGAAAAAAGGCTTTTGACGCAGCGCGTTGGATTGCGATCGGGCCTATTCCGATTCAACCCTCAGAATTAATTAAACCTTTTTTAGTGCTGCAAAGTGCGCGGCTTTTTGGTCAATGGGAACGAATCAGTTGGCGGGTTCGTTTGGCTTGGTTGGGTATTTTCGGTCTAGTACTTTTAGGAATTCTTGCCCAGCCTAACTTGAGTACAACAGCACTTTGCGGAATGACTATTTGGCTAATTGCTTTAGCAGCTGGCTTACCTTACAAGTATTTGGGAGGAACAGCAATTGGTGGAGTGATGTTGGCAGTCCTCAGTATTAGTATTAAAGAGTATCAGCGTAAGCGGGTGATGTCATTCCTCAATCCGTGGGCGGATGCTACAGGAGATGGTTACCAGTTGGTGCAAAGTCTACTAGCTGTGGGTTCTGGTAAAACTTGGGGAGCTGGATTTGGGCTTTCTCAACAAAAGCTATTTTATTTACCCATTCAGGACACCGATTTTATTTTTGCAGTGTTCGCTGAAGAGTTTGGCTTTGTTGGCAGTATGGTGTTGTTAGTACTTTTAGCTACATTTGCCACTTTTGGATTAATTGTGGCGCTGAAGGCTAAAAATATAGTACATCGATTGGTAGCGATCGGCGTGACAATTTTGATGGTAGGACAATCATTACTTCATATTGGTGTTGCTACAGGTTCTCTACCGACTACTGGCTTACCTTTGCCTATGTTCAGTTATGGTGGTAATTCTATGATTGCTAGCTTAATAGCTGCTGGGTTGCTAATTCGAGTAGCACGCGAAAGTAACGAAGCTGAGGTAGTACCGTTGCGAAAACCCTTCTTAGAAAATGGCCGCAGACGCCGGGGTTTTCATAAAAATAGAAATTAAGCTAACAAAAGCGGCGTTGCAGGAATTAAATAGATTATGGAAGACCTAAAACAAACATTAGGAAATATGACCATTGATTCGGGTCAATTCAAAGACTTGATATCTGGACAAGTTATATCAGAAGTAAGCTACACTGCCGATGAATATTTAACACTTTTGAACACTTACTTGCCATACATAAAATTAGATCCAGAAAATAAAGAGTCTTTATTTTTGGGATTAAGACATCGTATATAAAATGATTTTAGAGGTAGTCTTCAACTTTCATATATCTCTGCTTTTCACATTGCTCAAAAAGTTACCTCCGAGGTAAGGGAGACTTAAATAGGATATTACTAACTGGCAGATTAGGTGAAATTAGGTGAAATATTGTGTAATAAACTTGTTGGTTATTGATCAATACGCTTGGGTTAGTGCCCCAAAAACCTTAAATTGTGTAGGTTGGGGAGCCACTGCGCCCTTGCGGTTTCCCGACTTGTTCGCTCTTAGCGTTCCCGTAGGGTAGCAAGTGGCGTTTGAGGAACGTAGCAAGATCCCGCAGGGTAACCCAACATTTCTAGGGTTTTGTTGGGTTGCACTTTGCTCAACCCAACCTACTAGCGCGGCAAGCTTAATTTGCTGGGTTAGGGTAGAGAGAACGCAACTTGACTCTCGCATCCTGTGTTGTAAAGCGCCAG
>NZ_JBALFV010000090.1:0-35259 GCF_036916735.1 Nostoc sp. | reverse complement strand
TGCGGTGAGCGTAGCGATCGCACTTCACCTGCCCACTTAACCAAATTCATACCTAGCAAGCTTTTTGGGCTTTTCTATCCGTCGAACTCACGTTACATTACTACAGGCGATCGCATTGGCTACGAGCAAGGGAAGAAGCAAGGACAACAGGAACAAGCACAAACACTTGTACTACGACTGCTAAAAAAACGGGTAGGAGAGTTACCACAACAGGTTCGAGAACAGATTCAGGGTCTTTCTCTAGAACAATTGGAAGCACTGGGTGAGGCTTTATTAAATTTTAATGCGTTGGCGTAGCCCGTCGTAGACATCGCTGATTTACTCAACTGAGTACAAACTCATTAAATACTTAGTGCTGAGTCCTAAGTATCATAGGTCAAACTTGCCTCTATCTTAACTTTACTTATTGCTCATTACTTATAATTTTAAAGTGGCTCAGGTCGGAGTTGAACCAACGACCCCAGGCTTATGAGTCCCGTGCTCTAACCAACTGAGCTACTGAGCCATATCTTTCTAAATGATTTACTACTTTAGCATATAAATTTGCTCAAAGCTAGCCTTTTTGCAAATTTATCATAACTTTCAATCCCTGTTGAAGCAATAGAAAGCAAAAGAGGGAGTTTACCTCCCTCAACTAACAAGGTAATGGTTTCGTTATAGATAGCCAGGAATTACACCCGTTGCGGTAGGAAGGCTATTGGGTTAACAGCTTCTTTACCTCCTGGATGAATTTCAAAGTGGCTGTGTGGGCCAGTGCTGTGACCAGTAGTACCCATTAAAGCAATTGTTTCTCCTTGATGCACCTGCTGACCAGGTTGTACCAGAATTTTGCTGTTATGAGCATAACGAGTTGTGCTGCCATCAGGATGGCGGATTTCAACGAGGTTGCCGTAGCCACCGTTGTTCCAGCCAGCTTTTTCTATCGTCCCTTCAGCTGAAGCAACAACTGGTGTGCCAGTGGAGTTAGCAATATCAATTCCCTTGTGCGGTCTTCCCCAACGCATACCAAAGCCAGAAGTGAGAGTGCCCTTGGCTGGCCAGGTGTAAGCTATGGTTGAGGAAGAAGATGGAGGAGGCGTTAGTTCGTCAATGGGTCTGGGCAGATATTGATCGACTGCTGCCAAAGGTGGTATTACCTGTGGAGAAACAGTCCTTCCCCGCATCATTCCTAAGGAATCAGAAGCATTTACTCTTACTGAAGGTGTTGCAACCTTTACGGGTGCTGGAGTGCCAGAAGGAGTCCACTTACTAGGAGAACCTAGATTAGGTAAGAACTCAGAGTTTACTGCCTCACTAGGGCGTACAGAAGTGCGGTATTGGGGCTTAATTGGCTGAACGCTATAGTTACTCCGAATCGGTGTAGGAACTGGAATTTGGATTGCTACACTATTCGGTTGAGCCACATTGGGTATAGTGAAATTATTGGGAGTAGCAATAGGAGTGAGGATTGCAGCATGATTAGTTTCGGTAGCTGCTGCTGTCACAACTGAGTTCCCAGACTGTTGAGTGCGATATTTCTGCTGTAACCTCTGAATTTCCGCTTGTAAGCTCCGCAAACGGTCATTATTGTTATTATTGTTGACCCTTGCTATCCTATTTGTTGGTGCTTTAAACTGTTGCATTTCGGCAAAAGTTTGTGGCACTTGATTTTCACCACCGACACCATAAGAACTAGCCATAGGGGCTGTTTCTAAGTCGGTCGCACTATTTGCTTGAATTTGAACAGTTAGCGGTGTAGGGACAGTAATATTACTGTTGTCGACAATAGTTGGTGATTGTGAACTAGGTAGATATGAGTTGGCACTACCAATATTTATAGGGGAATTGGCTACTTTTGGAGTTTTGCTGGACTCTACAAAAGTGGGTCTACTTGCTAGAGTGGGGTTAGTTCTTAGAGTTGCCTCAATTTGAACAGCAGGAATAATTAGTTGTTGACTAATTTTCAGTTCATTGGGATTATTGAGGTTATTTGCTTTGACTAATTCTGATACGGAAGTGTTATATCTGCTGGCGATCGCTGCTAGTGTATCTCCAGGCTTAACTTCGTAGGCTGTTCGAGTCGAGGACGCAATAACTGTTGGTTTAGCTGGTGTTAGTGCAGTCGTCTGTGTCTTCTGTTTTAACTTCGATATCAACTTCGCTTTGCTTGTATCGCCAAAATTGTCCGACTCGGCTAATACAGTTTTTTCAACTACAGTCGTTGGCGCAGTTAACCCCATATTAGCTTGTGATAAATCTTTAGTCTCCCTAGACCGCAATTGTGCCAGACTATTTCTTAAACGGTTCGATTTTTCTTGTAAGCGATTTAGTGCGAACTCTTGTTGTGCCTTAAGTTTTGCATTTATTTCACTATTGGCTGCGGTTGATTTTGCCACTGTTTGTGGCTGGGCAATTAGTGATGCATTTGTACTAACAGCACCATCAGCACTATAGTCAGACAGATTGTTTACTGTTGGGAAACTAGTTTCAGCTAAGGTATTGTTCAATCCCTGTGCCACTTGGGGCTTCAGGTAGGTGGAATTTTTATAACCTGCTATTCCTTGAGAAAATCTTTCTGATGCTGGAACTTGTAAAGACATTCCATTTGCCGCGACTTGCCATTTAGCTTCAAGCCCAGGCACTTGTGAGACTGCCGTTGGTTCCACGATAACAGGATTTTCCGGCACGCTCGCTGATGAGACTGCTTGGGACTCCAGCTTTGTGGAGGCAAATTTCACCTCAGTGTCAGGAACAGCAGGAATTGTTGAGGTTGCCTTTTGGCTACCTACAGGTACTGCTGCTTGGGCTTGATCGCTTTGTCGAGTCACCAAAAGGCTGGTTGCTCCCATAGAGATTGCCAAGCCAATCATGGCGGCTTTTGTCCGCACCCGGCGATTAACTTTTGGATTTGTTACATTTAGCAGTTCTACCGGGGCATCATCGCTGCTGAGGTTATTGTTCAACACAGCTTTCACTCTCTTTTTCAATGCTCGTTTCAAAGACGACCTCCTATGATCACTAGCGCTTAACTGACCTCGATTTTCAGTTGGATACTAGTCAATGATTTAGATCACAACAAATGATAGATCAAGATCACATTCACCAGAGATGCTTACGCAAGATTAACCTGCTTCTCTGATTTAAACAAGTTCACACGTATTAGCAAAACTTAAATTTTGCTGTGTTTACTTGTCCGAACCACTCCTCACACCACTTAGGACGTTTTACTTTTTACCATTGTCCGCTATTGTCTTGCGTCAATCGCGGGGACTGGACAAACTTTTTGCCAAGTCTATAGTCGCTGCCGAGAATTAAATTGCTGCGACTTCAGGAAAAGTGATGCCCCCCACTGTAGATATCTTCAAGATATTTCTACCCAATCAGTCTTCTTAACACGAGACTTTACGTTGATTATTCCCTAAAAAACAACCGTATGATCTATCGGCTACTTTGGAGCTGCTTTCTAGCGTCGCTCAAACTAAAATTGCTCAAATGCTTAATATTGAATGGATTTAGCCCTTTTTACCCCCAATTTAGGATGTTTCAGATTCATCAAAATCTATCATTCAAATTTGGCAATATCCCAAGTTTTATATACAAATTTCTTATAATAAGCGGACTATCTTTGTAAGTATCTTCCACTACAATTTCGTCAAAACATCAATTTTAGGTATCTTGTTTTACATATTATTGCAGTAATTAAGAAAATTTTACTGCCAAAAATCCTTTATCTAAATAGATATATATAAGTTTTTTAAGTATATTTACTTATATATGTAAAAGTAAATAACTATTATAAATAGCCTAATTGACGACGGGTTTCAAATAAGCTAATTGCTACACTCACTGAAAGATTCAAGCTGCGAACCCCTGGTTGGCTCATGGGAATATACAGAGTAGCATCGCAATCTGACAAAATTGCTGGTGGTAAGCCCGTAGTTTCACTACCAAACAACAACCAATCATCTGGTTGAAACTGAAAGCTGACGTAATTACAATTGCCACCGACAGAAAAACCCAACCATCTGCCTCCACGCTGCTGATGCACGGTTTTAAAAGCTTCTAGCGATTCGTGATAGTGCAGTTTGACGTAAGGCCAGTAATCTAATCCGGCTCTTTTGAGGTAGCGATCGCTAATTTCAAATCCCAAAGGCCCTACCAAATGCAACTCTGTACCCGTAGCAGCACAAGTACGGGCAATATTACCTGTATTAGGAGGAATTTGTGGGTTAACTAAAACTACCTGGGGCATTGACCGTATAATCTACGTATTGTATAAAAAATTTCTTGTCTATGTTAAATCTACCAAAGGGTAGAGGCGATTCATAGGTTTTGTTAATAATAATCAAGTATCTTTCATTAATTAGATTTTTAAAACAAAGTCCAAACACTCCCAGAGTAATACTGAGAGGACATTTGGTTAAAATTCAGTCAATATTAAGTTTTATGTAGAAATAGAAAGGGCTTATGTCTTGTAGGGTTAGTACCACAAGGCAGAAGTCAGCCTCTTCCCTACATAACGCTGCACGAACCAGAAAGTCAAAAGCTAACACTGAGCAACTTACCTTGAGTCTGTCCTGAGCGTAGTCGTTCGCGCTAGCGTCTCTGAAAGAGAAGGGCGTAGTCGAAGGGCGTAGCCAAAAGGCGTCGAAATGTCAAAAGTTACGCATAATTGTATTTCAAGCTCTTGCGCCATTTGAAATGGTATGTTTGTTTTTGCGCCTGCTGTACTAGTAGTCTATCGCATTAATTTTGAGGAGTAAAAAAGTTTGTAGTAAAAACTTTAGTGCTAGATTTTTAATTACTTCAGTGTTTACCACGAACTCATCAAAGTAAATGAGACAGACCACAAGTACTGCAAGACAAAAGTCAAAAGTATTATGAAATGCGCTTTTTAGGAATTTTAAATGGTTGCTGTATTTCCGCCGTAGCGTACTAGGTCCTGCCAAACACACTGCCAATGGCACGCGCCATATTTTGCGGTTGCATTGCATCCATTGCGGCGGTGGGTTCGTAGCCGCAGTGAACCATGCAATCAGCACACTTGGGATTACCACTCTTCTGACCGTATTGACTCCAGTCTGTTTGTGCTATTAATTCCTTAAAGGTAGAGTAATAACCTTCGTTCAGCAGATAGCAAGGTTTTTGCCAGCCGAGAACGCTATAACTAGGGCTACCCCAAGGTGTGCATTCGTAATCCTTTTCACCAGTGAGAAAATCTAAGAACAGTGGATTGTGATTGAAGTTCCAGTTTTTTTCACCAGCTTTGTATGGAGCCAGAATTTGCCGGAAGAGGGCGCGTGTTTGTTCTCGGTGGAGAAAATGATCTTGATCTGGTGCCCACTCGTAACTATAGCCGGGAGAAATCATCATTCCGTCAGTATTAAGTGTGTCTAGAAAGTCGAAGAACTCTTGCATGTCTTTGGGTTGAGTACCTTCAAAAATAGTAGTGTTAGTGGTGACACGAAAGCCTTTAGCTTTAGCAGCGCGAATGGCTTTAACAGCAATCTCAAAAACACCTTTGCGATCAACGCACTGATCGTGCAACTCTCGCATCCCATCTAAATGCACACTAAAAGTCAGGTAAGGAGAAGGTTGAAACTTATCCAAGCTCTTTTCTAACAACAAGCCATTGGTACACAAATAAATATATTTTTTGCGCTCAATTAATCCTTGAACAATCTCATCAATCTGGGGATGGAGAAGCGGTTCTCCGCCAGGAATTGAGACAACCGGTGCGCCACACTCTTCCACTGCGGCAAAGCACTGTTCTGGGGTGAGATTTTGCTTTAAAATTTCCTTTGGATGTTGAATTTTACCACAACCATTACAGGCTAGATTACACCGAAAAAGAGGTTCCAACATCAATACTAAAGGGAAGCGTTTACGTCCTTTCAAACGCTGGGTAACAAGATACTTCCCAATATCTATAGCCTGTTGTAAATTAACTGCCATTCTATTACTCCTCTGTTGATCAAAACACCACGTTCTCAACCCTAAGATTTATCTGTGGGGTCTTTAATTTTGAATTTTGAATACTTCGACAAGCTCAGTACAAGTTTTGAATTTTGAATTTTAAATTTCATAGAGGGGTTGACATACCCCTGAGCAACAAACCAATCCACGGCCTCCTCGAGTGCCACCTTTAAAGGAGATTGAGGTAGACCCAACTCTTGTACAGCTTTGGCGGCATCATAATACATAGGTTGTTTCGCCATCCGAACGCCATCCAATGGCACTGAGGGCGATTTCCCTAAGGGTGCGAGAATCTTTTCATCAACCCAGGCAGCACTAAGGGGCAACCAAGGGGGTACTGTTCGTTGAGGTGCTATTATACCTGTGATATCGGCGAGTTGTTCAAGTAGTTCCTTAAGGCTTAGGTTTTGATGACCTAAGATATAGCGATCGCCTGATTTACCCCGTTGCAAAGCCAGCAAATGCCCCCATGCCACATCCCGCACATCGATAAAATTCAAACCAGTATCTAAATAAAACGGCATTTGCCCTCGTAAAAACCGCAGTATTATATCACCTGTCGGGGTAGGTTTGACATCCAGCGAGCCAATCGGGCTGCTGGGATTGACTATGACTACCTCTTGACCTTTAGCAACGGCTTGCATGGCTTCTTGTTCAGCGAGAAACTTAGACTTTTTGTAGTTACCCACCAACTTTTCTAAGGGACTCTGATGTGTTTCATCGACGACTTGACCAGATGCTCCCACCCCAATTGCTGCTACTGAACTAGTATAAACGGTGCGCTCAATGCCAGCTTTGCAAGCAGCTGCCAATACATTGCGCGTACCCAGGACATTGTTATACTGGAGTAACTCTCGGTCTGTTTGCCACAGAGAATAATGAGCCGCCACATGAAATAGATATTGACAACCTCTCATCTGTTGCCAGAGATTTGGATCGTTCAAATCGCCTTTGACAATTTCCACCTCTAAACCACATAAATTATCCAAATTGCTGCTTGAGCGTACCAGAGCTTTGACATCATATCCCTGTTGCAATAACAACCGTACTAAGTGGGCACCAATAAAGCCCGTACCCCCGGTGACAAAAACTTGCATCAACTTTTCTCCCTGGTCTGAAATCGGGGAAACCAATCATCCAAAATAGCGTAGACTACTGGTACAACAATCAAACTGAGGATAGTTGAAGTCACTAATCCACCTGCGATCGCTACAGCCATAGGCGATCGCAATTCTGAACCAGCACCAAAACCTAATGCGATCGGTAGCATCCCTAAAATAGTGGAGGCAGTGGTCATCATAATTGGTCTGAGGCGCACTAATCCTGTGTTGAGGATTGCCTCGGTGCGGTTTAAGCCAGCATTGCGTAACTGATTGATGTAATCTACCAGCAAGATGGCATTTTTATTGGCCAGCCCCAGCAAAAAGACGAAGCCGATCAGTGAAATCATGCCAAAGTCGCTTTTGGTGATTAGTAATGCCAACATTGCCCCCACAAGTGCTAAAGGTAAAGAGACACCAATTACCAAAGGGTCTACCCAGCTTTTGAACAGCAAAATTAGTACTATGACAATACAAAGAGCAGATAGAGCTAAAGTACTGCCAAAACTGCTAAAAACCTTGCCTTGGCTAGCAGAGTCTCCTCCTAAATTTAAGGAAACATTAGGGGGTAATACCGCCTCAGCTTCAGCTACCACTTTGTCAGTAGCATCACCCAAGGATAAATCCTTGCCAAGATTAGCACTGACGTATGCCACCCGTTGATTATTCAAATGCTCGATTTGAAAAACTGTACCCTCTGGATTTGTTTCACCTGTAACTGTGACATCAGCGAATCCGGGTAGTCTCTGAATTCTTTCTTTAATTGCTTTGACTGCTTTACTCAAGGCTTGGAGATCGTTACCGCTTAAAGCTACTTGGAGAGGTTTTTGACCGCCAGAATCGACAAATTGAATATCTTCGACACTAGTAGTTACTCCAGAAAGAGTAGGTAATGAGGAGCGGAATTGGTCTTGTAGTTCGGCAGTGCTAATTGTGCGATCTTTTTTAAGCTTTACATATAGTATCCCTTTATTCGGCTCACCCTCACGAGAACCAACAGTGGTAAATACGGTTTCAACTGCGGGTGATTTTCTTACAACCTCTTCTAGTTTCTTTGCAATCTCAAGAGAATCGGTCAAGGGATTGGGAATTGGGGACTTGTACTGAGCAACTTGCCTTGAGCGAAGTCGAAAGGAGCCGAAGTATTGGGGATTGGGAATATCGCTGCCTTGTCCTCCTTGTCTTCCTCTACCCAAATCGGGGATACTCGGCAAAGGAGCCGTATAAGCAATATTAAATTCGCCGCGATCTAGTTTAGGAATAAAGCCTTTGGGAATTAGTGGAATCAGTGCTATACCTGCGATGAAGCTCAGTACAGCTAACCCAATAACTATCTTGCGGTGATTCAAAGACCAACTCAGCAAATTTCTGTAAAATTGGGTAAACGCTACCCAGATTTTTGCTTCTCGACGAGGAGAGAGCGAGGATTTAGGTTTCAGCCAGTAGATAGCCAAGACTGGAGATAAAGTCCGAGCAACTAGCATAGAAGCAAGCATCGCGGCTGAAACTGTGATCCCAAAGGGCTTAAAGAACTGACCGATTACCCCACCCATCAAACCTATAGGTAGAAAAACTGCTACTGCTGTCAAGGTGGCGGCGGTGACTGTCAACCCAATTTCGTTTGTAGCTAAAAGCGCTGCTTGACGAGGAGTTTCTCCATCTTCTACGTGTCGCATGATGTTTTCCACATCAACGATCGCATCATCAACAATACTACCAATCACCAAAGCTAAAGCCAGCAGGGTAATTGTTTCTAAGTTAAAGCCGAAAATCGCCATAACGATAAACGTCGCCAACAAAGACGTAGGAATCGCTAAGGCAGAGATTAGGGTAGCTCGCCAATTCCATAAAAAAGGAAAAATTACTATGATGGACAACAAGACTGCTTCCATCAGCGCATCTATTGTTGACTGTGTGGCTCGACGGATATATTCTGCTTGAGTAGCAGCTAAAGTGAGTTTGACATCCTTCAGACTAGACCGCAGCCTTTGGACTTCTTTTTCAACTCGACTTACTACTTCTAAGGTGTTAGCATTACCACGTTTGATTACCTGAAATGCGAGTGCATCTTGCCCGTTAAACCGGACTAATGTTGCCCCTGCTTGGGGGATAGCTGCACTTGTATTCAATGGATTTATGGGAGGAGTTGCAGTAGCACCACCTAACAGTGAGACTTTCAGGACACCTGGCAGTTTAGCGATCGCACTGACAATCTCGTCTTTGGTCAACTTTGTCAAATCTGTGAGATTCCGTGTGGTACTCTCAATGGCATAACTAATGGCAGCTGACTCATTTAAATTTAGAGGAATAATTTTAGAAGTTGCTCCTTGAGGTAGAGTCAACTGTTTGAGCGCAGTTTCAACTTCTTTGGTCGACGTTTCTAAATTCGTCCCAACGGCAAAAGAAAGGCTAACGGCTGTTTGCCTAGGATAAGTGGATGAGCGAATATTCTCTAATCCTTCTAGGGAGCGGAGGCGTTCTTCTAAGGGTCGGGTGAGTTTCGCCTCCGTATCCAGGGCAGTTGTCAGGGGGGCTGTAGCATTCACAACCACCACTGGAAAGGTAATATCTGGAAACAAGGCATATTTGAGGGAACTGAAAGCCAGAACACCAGCTACCGTTACGGCAATCCAAAAACTTACCGTCAACCACGAAAATTGAATCGCCAATTTGGAAATATTGAAGAGTTCTCGTGCAGATTTTGAGCGATCAAGCTTTACCATCTTGGAAAATTATCGTGTGGGTGACACAATTATTTAGTCATGCTACAGCAATCACTTTCGGTTTGCGAGTTTTGCTCATTACAAAACAGCAATATTACTTATTGTCACTCAGATGTGGCAAAATTTTTAATCCAAAATGGAACTTGAGACATGAAACTTGGTTCTGTTGAGCATAAGGAATTATTCTGTTGTAGCTTTACACAAACTTGAAACTGTCGAGAGGGCTAGTGCCTAATTTTTTCCCCATCAACACAATTTTGGTGCCTCAAGGAGCAGAATATAAAGCTGTCTGTCGCGGATTAAGCGATGTTACTGATTCCATCCCAACGTTAGTAGCTATACCTGTTGGGATGAAACCTTTACTTAAATACCTACAACAAGGACAATTTTTAGCTCCAAAATCCAGAGTGCTGATTATGGGTATCTGTGGTAGCTTGAGCTATCGCTATACAGTTGGTGATATTGTCCTGTATCAAGATTGTGTTTATCAGGAAAAGTCGCAAGAATGTGATCGCTCTTTCACAGCACAATTGCATTCTGCCCTATCAAAAAAAGCCTCATTAGTCAAATCATTAACGAGCGATCGTGTAATTTGGTCTGCTGCTGAAAAACGCCATTTAGGTGAGACTTTGGCAGCTGATGTTGTTGATATGGAAGGATTTACCGCTTTAGAGTTTTTCAATGCAGCTGGAGTTGCGGTGGCAATACTGCGAGTAGTTAGCGACGATTGTCAACATAATATCCCCGATCTCACACCAGCAATTAACTCTAATGGCTCTCTAAACCCTTTTCCTTTAGCGATGGGAATGCTTCGACAACCCCTTGCTGCAACTCGGCTGATTCGAGGTTCATTAACAGCATTAAAAGTGTTAGAGCAAGTGACAAATCAGCTCTTTTCTAGCAATAAACTGGAATAAGTATTAGGCGACTAGTACCGCAAGGCGGAAGTCAGCCCCAACTCTTGGAAATAAATTCGCGTTCGGAGAAGTTACGCATTCACCCATTCACGCATAATTGTATTCCAAGCTCTTACACCATTTGAAATAGTATGTTTATTTCCGCCGCGCTGTACTATAAGTCGCTACTATACAAACAAAGTCCGCCTCCGTGGACTAATAAAAAATTAGAGGTTTGCTAACCTGCAAAGGCAGATTTTGTCTCGTGTAGTCAAGCTAGTGCGACTTCTAGTAACTAGGGCTACTGATTTTGGGAATGGAAGGGACAACCTCCCGCCGTTAATTTCTGAAGAAAGACATTATTATCAAAATAATGCTCTAAAGACTCAATCTTCAATTCATCACTTACACGAGCAATACTAACTCCTACGATTTCTACTGTTTCTCCTGTAGGTGCATAGTCTTTATAAGAACCATTAAATGTTCCCCAATGTCGCCACTTAAAAGTAACATTAGGTGGCCCCGAAAGGACTTCTGTTAATTCCCAAAGAAAGCCATTACGAAAAGCATTATGAAAAACCTGAAATGAAGATTCAAAGGTTTCTGTTTCAGAGCTATACTGCTCACTTTCACCCAGGAATAGATTATAAGTACCTTCGACTGCTACATCCTGAGCAGTGTATTGTTGTCCTCCATTGGTACTCATCTTAAACTTATCAGTAACAATCGAAAGCCACTGTTGAGGATTAGATTTATTAGAAGCTTCCATCTCAAAATTTCGGACTAAGTTTTGTGCGATCGCTTCTAAAGAACCTTCTGGATGCTGAAATTTACTCTCTTGATGAAGAAATTCATTGGTGTAAGAATAATCCGGGCGTTTTCCTTCTCGCCACTGTACTTCTTCATCATGAGCTATGACTATATCTCTATCTTGTAACCAGAGCGGCAATTCTGTAGTTTTTTCGCTACTCATACAAGTTGACTGGCTATAAACATCATTTTTCAGAATAAAATTTTATGGATATTAAGTAAATCAAAAAATTTAAAAAAGTAAAAAATATTTATAATTAACTTAATCAACTTGACTTTTTGCACAAATCCGAATAGTACCAATTATCTGAGAGGCTGAATAAAATCAGGCTTGGTGAGACAATAAGCTTAACTAGTGTCCAGATCCCCGACTTCGTAAAAGTTGTCGGAGATATAAATTTCCACAAGCTTTGATATGACATGAAGACAAGCTAATAAATACTGACAGTGTAATCATAAATACAAAGATTTTTTGATTATGCAATTGTTTGTGGAATAAGTTTTACATAAACTTTATCGTTATACATATCAAGTAGAAAACGATATTGGGAAGGATAATATGTGACCTGATCAGGGTTGGGTTCCACGAGAGCTAATTCTACTGGATTGTTTGCGAGGATAGCTCGGAACTAATTTGCTCTCCTATCGAACATTATTTATGAAGCTCAATCACAAGCTCTACTTGTACTCGTTCCTAGCTCGTTTCGCATGGTTCAAGAAAAGTTACACCGCTAAAATCATGTTGGTGGCATTTTTGGGAACTCATGTACCACTTTTGACCTTACTTTTGAGTTTTGTCATTTCAAACTCTTATTCCTTGGAAATGGCGGCGCGAGTTATGATCATTGCTCTGTTGGCGACGTTAGCGGGTACAGCTGCCACCCTGTATGCGCTAAACCATCTCCTCAAACCGATTATTTTGACATCTGCTACATTGCAAAATTATCTAAACACCAAAACTCTACCTGAATTGCCTATAGAATTTGCAGATGAAGCGGGTACATTGATGGCAGATACCTCACAAACTCTTCACAAATTAGATGAGTTAATTCAGTACATCACTAATTATGATGACCTGACTGGATTGCCTAATCGTGATTTATTTTGCGATCGCCTCTGTAAAATTCTATCCAAACCTGAAAATAACCAGCGTCTTGTAGCTGTCTTTTTGCTAAGTATTGATGATTTCACTGGTATAAGTCATGGATTAGAGCATGAGGCAACAAATTTGTTGTTAAGAGCAGTTGCTCAGAGGTTGTCAACCTGCATGGCACAAACAGATATTCTTGCCCATTTAAGTGGAGATGAATTTGCCCTTGCCCGAACAGAGATTCATTCTTTTGAAAGTGTGATTAAGTTATCTCAGGTGCTGTTGAGTACCCTGAGTAAACCCTTTTGTGTTGAGAATAACTCGATTTGTATCACCGTCAGCATTGGGATCACAATTAACGGAAACGATCGTAATAGCGTAGATCAACTTTTACAACAGGCTCATATAGCCCTTTACCAAGCAAAGCAGCAAGGGCGTAGCCAACACCAATTTTATTCACTGGAAATTGATGCTCAGTTGCAAGAGCGGCTGACATTAGAAAATGAATTACATGGGGCGCTTAAACGTAATGAAATGCTGGTTTATTATCAGCCTCTAATTGATTTACATAGCGGACAAGTTACAGCTGTGGAAGCGTTGATTCGCTGGCGGCATCCTACTTTAGGTATGATTTCTCCAGCAAAGTTTATTCCGATTGCAGAAGCCAATGGTGCGATCGTACCAATTGGCGAATGGGTCTTACGAACTGCTTGCGCCCAAAATCGTGCTTGGCAGCTTGCTGGATTTACCCCAATTCGGATGTCTGTAAATCTATCAGCTCGACAGTTTGAACAACCGTATCTAGTTGAAGTCATCAACCAAATTCTTGAGGAAACTGAACTCCAAGCATCTGATCTGGAACTGGAAGTAACAGAAAGCTTTTTGATGGGTAACATTGAGCGATCAATTAAAACCTTGAAACAATTAGGAGAACTGGGTATATGGTTGGCTCTAGACGACTTCGGCACCGGTTATTCCTCCCTGAGCTACTTAAAGCGCTTTTCTGTGAATATACTGAAGATCGATCAGTCATTTGTGCAAGATGTCATGTCCAATCCTGATAGCGCTACCGTCACTAATGCCATTATTGCCCTGGCAAAAAGCCTCCGGTTGAGTATCACCGCAGAGGGCGTGGAAACCCAAGAACAGCTTGACTACCTGAAAATGCAGGGATGTGACGAAGGTCAGGGTTATTACTTCAGTCGTCCTGTCCCTGCTGATATAATTGCCCCGATGTTGCAGAAAAGTTCTCAGCAGATAGAGACAATTGCAGTATAGCTGGATGTCTAAGCCAGAGAGTCAACCCCTTCTCTTCTCTTCTTAGGCTGTGCCCTAAGCGTAGCTATGCCGCAGGCTTTACGAGATGCACTCGCGTTCGGGGAAGTCAAAACTTAACACTGAGCGGACTTGTGCCGACTTGTGCCGAGCGACTTGTACTGAGCGTAGTCGAAGTAAGCCGAGGTAGCGACTTGTACTGAGCTTGTCCTCTTGGTAGTCGTTCGCGCTAGCGTCTCTGAAAGAGAAGGGCGTAGTCGAAGTAGCCGAGGTAGTCGAAGTGTCAAAAGTCAAAAGTCAAAAATTGCTTGTGTTCTGGGAAAAGGTAAAAGATGTATTCAAAAGCTTTTCCTTTTCCCCTTCAGCTGTTTCACGTTAATTTTGATAGAAATGGTTATTAAGACAGGGCATTTATTTTGAAACTGTGGAAAGCTTTGCAACCATCTGAGTACGAGATGAAACCTCAAGCTTGCGAAACATCCTTTTTAAGGCTTGCTTAACAGAGTTTTCAGTAATCCAAAGTTCAGTACTAATTTCTGCATTGGTTTGTCCTTGAGCTACCAAAGAAGCAATTTGCATTTCACGAGGCGTTAAACGCTCTGTATGTAATAGTAATGGGCGTTGCAATCGCGTCATTGTCACCCAAGTTGAAATGTGCAGACAAAGCGCACTCAAATCTGTGAGATTTTGTGAGTCGAATGCGGGCATTCCTTGCTCACGGGTAAAACCTACCACCCCCACTAACTCACCATTGCTGACAATTGGCCCTGCCATGACGTGCCAGTGGTCAGCACGAGGACAAATCAACTGCCATGTCTTAGGTTCTACTATCAAAGCTTCATGAACAGGGGCATGGCGTTCTAGCAAGTAGCGTGCAACTGGATTGTGTTGGGGTGATAATGCAATTTGCAGCGCTTTTTGGAGCTTGCTGTTAACTAGAGGAATTTG
The DNA here is from genome assembly GCF_036916735.1 of Nostoc sp. Lineage (GTDB taxonomy): Bacteria > Cyanobacteriota > Cyanobacteriia > Cyanobacteriales > Nostocaceae > Nostoc. Next base: position 20,462 of record NZ_JBALFV010000090.1, on the reverse strand, counting down.
AGCAAAGAAAAATAACCCACATCGTGTAGCCGAAAAATACTCACTCATTTCTGCGGGTATGTGCGATCGCAATGTCTGTTCATCTTCAGCTTGAGCAATTGCATGAAATAGAGTTTGTAATGCAATCATGATTAGCAAATTGTACTCTTTCGAGGTCTAGGCGCAGTATAGCAACCAGACCTATCCTAGCTTTTGTTACATCAAGTCTTTTGCTTTGTTTGCTTTTTTTAGATTACTTTACCATGACTGTAAATTCTGGCATTGATGATAGACAGATATCCGGGCGTTGGATTCAAATCAGTTTTTTTATCCCAGCAATATTTTTCAATCTCTGTTTAGCAATCCAAGTATTCAGTGTTGGACTAGCTTACTTTTACAACTCTGATTGGTGGAACCTACATATTTGGCTCGTGCGAGGATATAGCGGACTCTCACTAATTTTGTTGGTATGGGTGTTTTTGATGCCGTTACCTCGAAGAATCCAAAGCCTTACAGCAAGTCTCCCAGTCCTGCTTGGATTGCAATTTCTCACAATTCATTTGAAGACTTCTTTTCCTTTAGCAGTCTTCCATCCACTCATCGGCTTTTCCTTATTCTCTATTTCTACAACTTTAGTTCATCGGACATTACACATTGTATTTCCCAACCACAACCAAGACTAAATCCGAAGACTAAACACAATTTTCAATTCCCTTAACGCTATTACAGGAGAAATACAAGTGTCTCAATACGCTCATCCATCTGTTCTCATTGATACCCGGTGGCTTGCAAATCATCTCAACGATCCAAACGTCCGCATTATCGAAGTGGATATCAGTCCAGAGCCGTACAAAAATGCTCACATACCTGGTGCTATTTTCTGGAACATTTTTACAGACTTACTATTGCCCGATTTGAAGATGAATTGGGATGCAGGAGCTTTTGAGAGGCTGATGACACGCTCAGGCATTACCAATGATACAACAGTGATTGCCTATGGTAGTTATCCTGGAATAGGAGCCTGGATTTTTTGGTTATTAAAAGTCTTTAGGCATGAAAATGTACGAGTTCTTAATGGCGGTTACCAGAAATGGAAATCAGATGGTTGTCCACTGGCAATTGAGTTATCCACATTTTCTACCACTGATTACCGTGCCAAAGCTACTGATGCTCATCTGCGAGTATTACATAATGAAGTTCAGGCATCAATTGGTCGAAGCGATGTCTACGACAAACCACGCCTACCCGTGTTGTTGGATGTCCGAACACTTCAAGAATACTCTGGTGAGTGGTTTTTCGATCAGCCACCAAAAGAAGGTCAACTTACTGGCCATATTCCAGGTGCAGTCCATGTTGAGCATATTTTAACTCTTAACGAGGATGGAACTTTTAAATCATTCAATGAATTGAAAAATCTTTATACAAGTAAGGGCATTACGGCTGATAAGAAAGTGTTTCCCTACTGTGCGATCGGTGCGCGTTCTGGATATACCTGGTTTGTCTTAAAGTATTTATTAGGCTATCCGAATGTTCGGAATTACGATGGCTCTTGGAATGAGTGGAGCCGACTGCCTGATGCAGCAATTGAGACGTAGTGAGAATTATTTGGGAATATACTTGCTTTTCTCATACCTTCGCCAAAGAAAGAGTATGAAAAAACAGGGAGCTTTTAAGTTGTCGTTGTTGTCTTCCACAACGACAACTTAAAATCTCCAAAACCCTGCAAATTAAATTTGGCAATACCCTGCAATGCCAATGCATTGGCTTACATTGTGAATGCATCGGCTTGCATTGTGAATGCGTCGGCTTGCATTGTGAATGCATCGGCTTACATTGTTAATGCGTCAGCTTGCATTGTTAATGCATCGGTTTACATTGTGAATGCATCAGCTTGCATTAAAAACGCTACGCTTCAATACAAAACTGTACGTACTTAGCTATTACTAGAGTTTATCCTGTTTATCCCCTAGTCCTCTAGGAACCGTTTGGAAATGTCATTACTCTTGCTGCCAATATTCCCAATAACCGCACCTTTACGGACGGACACCACTACCGCCATCAAGATTAAAATCTCTTAACATCTCGTTACACTGAAGACATCGAGAAGGATGAAAGCAAACTTCTCGAAGCTGAAATCAAAGGTGAACGATATGAATGGCACAATTCGCGTTGGTAATCTCTTCGGAATTCCCTTCTATATCCATCCGTCATGGTTTTTAGTTCTGGGTCTGGTAACTTGGAGCTATAGCAGTGGGCTGGCGGCACAATTTCCCCAATTGTCTGCAGGATTAGCTTTGCTACTGGGATTGATGACAGCGCTGATGTTGTTTGCCTCTGTCGTCGCGCATGAATTAGGTCATAGTTTTGTTGCGATTCGTCAGGGAATCGATGTCAAATCTATTACGCTGTTTATATTTGGCGGTTTAGCTAGCTTAGAAAAAGAGTCGAAAACTCCAGGTGAAGCTTTCTGGGTAGCGATCGCCGGTCCCTTAGTTAGCTTACTACTATGCGGTATTGTTACAGCTATTGGTGTTACTACTACTGCATCAGGACCGTTGGCTGCAATTCTAGGTGTTTTAGCTTCTGTTAACTTGGCATTAGCTTTATTTAACCTGATTCCTGGCTTGCCTTTAGATGGCGGAAATATACTGAAAGCCCTCGTTTGGAAAATTACAGGTAATCCTTATAAAGGTGTGACTTTTGCTAGTCGAGTTGGGCAAATCTTTGGTTGGGTAGCAATTCTTTCAGGTCTACTTCCTTTAGTATTATTTGGCAGCGCTGGTAACTTCTGGAACTTATTAATTGGCTTTTTCTTGTTGCAAAATGCTGGTAATGCGGCTCAATTCGCCAGAGTGCAAGAAAAACTCACAGGTTTGACAGCCGAAGATGCTGTAACCCATGATAGCCCGATTGTATCTGCTAATCTTAGCTTAAGAGAGTTTGCCGATGAGCGAGTCATAAGTGGACAAAACTGGCATCGGTTCTTAGTGACAGATGATGATGGACAATTAGTAGGTGCGATTGCAATTGATAATTTACGAACTATCCCAACAGTATTGTGGTCAGAAACTCAAGTAAAAGAAGTCATGCGACCAATTACCGAATCTACCACAGTTCAATCTGATCAACCTTTGCTGGAAGTTATGCAGGTACTTGAACAACAAAAGCTATCTGTACTTCCTGTGATTCGTAAGAATGGTGTTCTAGTTGGAATCTTAGAAAAAGCTGCAATTATTCAGCTACTTCAAAGCCGAACCCAGCCTAACCCTGCATAATGATTACTAATTTGTAATTCGTAATTAGATAGAATAGGACTTACGCAAAAGTACACCCGTTCTGGGGCAATTCATGAATTTCCCCTATGGGAAATCAAGGTTTTCACTGCCTTTTTGTGTAAGTTCTATAATTATGCGGACATTATATTAGATGGGATTGAGAGCAATAGATAAATTCCAACTTTCTACCTTTTTGACCATCTCTGCGGTGAGAAACCGTTGCCAAGTTAATTCTTTTGTAGTCTCATCCCAATGCCAGCGTAATAAATTAGCGGGTTGACTCTTGACAATTCCTGGTAAACCAATCGCTTTTCTAGGTGCATTAGTAGCTAGTAAAATTGCACTTTCTACGTCACAAATTCCCCACTTCACCAAATTCTGTACTCCCACCAACAAAGGTAAAGTAGTCCCTGACAAAGTGCCATCTGGCAGTCGTGCAGTACCGTTTTTAACTTCAATTTGCCGAGTATCCCAAGGATACACGCCATCGGGTAGCCCCAGAGGTGAAAGGGCATCGCTGACGAGGAACAGCCCTTTTTCTTGATAGCTAGCGCGAAGTAAAATTTGCAGCATTGTAGGTGAAACGTGTTCACCATCAGCAATAAAACCACACATGACATCAGGATGGATAATTGCTGCCCCTAATAACCCTGGTTCGCGGTGATGTAATGCTGGCATGGCGTTAAAAGTATGAGTTACCATCGTTGCACCTTCTTTAAAGGCACGTTGCCCTTGGGCGGCTGTCGCTTGAGAATGTCCTAAACTGACAGTAATTCCCAGAGAACGCAAATATGGAATTACTTCACCAGTTAAATCTAACTCTGGTGCTAAGGTGATAACTTTCACAATATGAGCATAATTACCCAAAACCCGCTTTACCCGATCAATTGTTAGGGGTAACAAATACTCTGCCGGATGTGCGCCGCGCTTTTGGAAATTCAAAAATGGGCCTTCTAGATGTACTCCAAGAATCTTGGCAGCAGCTTTTTGAGTGGGGATAACTTCAGCAATAATAGCAAGCGATCGCTGAATATTTTCTACTGAAGTTGTTACAAGTGTTGGTAAAAATCCATCTACCCCAACATCCCACAAAAATTGTGAGATTTTCTGGAGTATATGAGCATTTTCAGCCGTCAATTCGGGAAATGCCAAACCCAACGCACCGTTAATTTGCAAATCAACGCCGCCTAAAGAAATCCAGTCACCACCAACATCTAGTAGGGAGGTACATCTGTGCATCTCTACCGTACCCATTGGCAAGATTTGCTCAATTATGCCCTCTTTGTTAATCAAGAGCATCTGCAAATCTTTGTAACCAGGCACTTTAGCATTGATAATATCTACAGGATTTTGTTTTGCTTGGGTCATTACACTGACAAGAAGATAGCTAAATCTGATTTTAGATGCAACCAATATCAAACCGCTTTGCAAAGTCATTGGTATATACCAAAAACTCTTTAAGTCAATTCAAATAACGCCAATAAATGAGATGATGATTGGTATTATTTAGTTTCCATAAGCTAGCTCAAATAATTTTGAATTTTGAATACTTCGGCTACGCTCAGTACAAGTTTTGAATTTTGAATTATTATGACTTCCTTAGTTGGTATTATCATGGGCAGCGATTCCGATTTGCCCACCATGAAAGACGCGATCGCAGTTTGTGAAGAATTTGGCGTTGAAAGCGAAGTGGCGATCATTTCTGCTCATCGTACCCCAGAACGCATGGTACAATATGCTCAATTTGCACACCAACGTGGTATTAAAGTGATTATTGCTGGCGCTGGTGGTGCCGCCCATCTGCCGGGAATGGTAGCGTCTTTAACTCCACTTCCTGTTATTGGTGTTCCTGTACTCACCCGTAACTTACAAGGTGTGGATTCTTTGTATTCTATTTTACAAATGCCTGCGGGTATTCCTGTAGCAACAGTGGCGATCGGTAATGCCAAAAATGCCGGACTTTTAGCAGTACAAATCCTTGCAACTCATCAACCACAATTATTGGAAAGAGTGCAAGAATATCGCCAAAGTCTATGTAAATCAGTAATTGCAAAGCAAGCAAAATTAGAAGAATTAGGCTATGAGCAATATTTACAGCAGATGTTTTAATAAAAATTAATAGCAGAGTAGGAGGTGAACAGAAAGTCTTTCCCCCATGCCCAATACTTCGACTCACCTCGGCTTACTTCGACTACGCCCAACTCTACCAGAAGCTGCGCCCTAAGCGTAGCTATGCCGCAGGCTTTACGACTACCAAGAGGACAAGCCCAGTACAAATCGCTCAGTACAAGTGACAAATGACTAATGACTAATGACTAACCAAACTATTCGCATTGTTGTTCATATTATTGCTTTGCCTAACAAAGTAGAAGAACTAAAAGCTGTACTGTTGGAACTCATTGAGCCAACCCGTCAGGAAGCAGGTGTGATTGAGTATAAACTTTTGCAAAACCAAGACGAGCCAACAGACTTTACTTTTATAGAGGAATGGACTTCTGATGAAGCCTTGAATACTCATCTAGATTCACCCCATTTCCAAGCAGTAACAGCCAAATTTGAAGGTTTAATAACTGCTACACCAGATATCCGCTACTACCATCTTTTGGCATAGTGTGATATTGCTAACTTGAAGCAGATTCTTTATTGTTGGGGATCATTTTGGAATATCTCAGCCTTAAATTCTAAGATTGAAGCGATCGCTCCAGAATCAATACAGCATTCTGAAGTATCTTTATGCTGAGGCCTTAGTCAAAAATTGAGAGCTGCAACATCCATGTGTCAACTGCTCGGAATGAATTGCAATGTTCCAACGGATATTTGCTTTTCTTTTGAAGGGTTTTCTGCACGGGGAGGAAAAACGGATGATCATAGCGATGGTTGGGGCATTGCTTTCTTTGAAGGAAAGGGATGTCGAATGTTTTTAGATGCCCAGCCTTCTGTTGCTTCTCCGGTAGCGGAGTTTGTGCGGAGTTATCCTATCCACTCAACCCATGTCATTGCCCATATCCGTAAAGCTACTCAGGGTGAAGTTGCCTTACACAACTGTCATCCTTTCCGCAGAGAATTGTGGGGTCAATATTGGGTGTTTGCCCATAACGGTAATTTGCCAAATTTTGAACCAGAAAATTTGGGCTTTTATCAAGCCGTAGGTGACACCGATAGCGAAAAAGCATTCTGTATGATGCTAGAAACATTGCGATCGCGCTTTCCTGGGGGTAAGCCTGAGATAAAGGAACTGTACCCTGTACTGCAAGAAATTACTGCTATAATTGCTAGATTGGGTATATTTAATTACTTATTATCAGATGGACTCCACTTGTTTGCTTATTGCTCAACTAAACTCAGCTACATTGTTCGCCAAGCGCCCTTTGCAGCTGCCCATTTAATTGACCAAGACATGACTGTAGATTTTCGGGAGGTGACTACTGAACGCGATCGCGTCGCTGTCATTGCCACCACACCCCTGACTGACAATGAAGTTTGGACACAAATCCAACCGGGAGAGTTATTAGTTTTTCAGGACGGGCTGCCCCTGAAATATTCTTTAAATTAAGAATCTGATGTTGTGGGTGAATTTAAAAATTAACCAGATATTTTCCCATTTAGATATTTTCTAGATGGGTTTTTCTTTCTAATAAGTGTCATAAATGTCCCAATCTACCTGGCAACTGCTATATCCCTCTTCTGTCACTTTCCGGGAGAGTGACCGCTATAAGCCTGATGAGGCAATCAATACAATATACTATTAGAAAAAATTGGTCTTAGGGTGTTGTAGCAGCAAATCGTTAGGGGAGGAAAGGCGATCGCGCAACAATGCAGGAATTGGTTTAGACCTCTTGCATAAATGCTTAAATTCTCATGTTTCGCAAAGCAAAACATCTGTTATATTCTTCTTTCCACTGCGTTCTGCTCAAAATGACATTCCTGATTTTTGGATTTTTGTAATAGGCCTAGGAAAAAGGTTGTGGTCAGCAGAATAATTGCTTACCCCGAATCTTTGAGGAGATAGGAAAACTTTTCCTGATTCGGAAATTCTGAGGAGGAGAATTCTTCTTTAAAGAGCAAGACTTTCAGGGATTAAAACTTCATAACACTCAATTTCGGAGAATTATATTATTATGTCCAGACTAATTGTTTTTTCCCCCCCATTCATAGGCACTTCGGGTTCCGATCTTTTGGTGGGCAAAGAGGATAATGTATTACCCGTAGCACTTGGAGCTCAGGTAGCAATTGGAATTCAGGTTCTAAAAAACGGACTCATTGATACTCAAGCAGGTAACGACACTATCGAGGGTAGTAGTATCGGAGGAAACTCCTCTGGCGAGATTCTGGACACAGGCATTGTTAACAGTGGCATCATCAATGCAGGAACGGGAGACGATACTATTTTTGGCACAGGCACTGGTGCACAGGAACCACGCGAGGAGGAATCTGGCATAGGTATCTCTAACACTCAGGGTGGCTACATTAATGGAGGAGACGGAAATGATTTGATCAAGGGAACCGAAACGGGAGGCGAAAATAATTTCATTATCCTTAATACGGGCATCAATAATACTCAGCATAGCCGCATTGATGGAGGATTTGGGGACGACTCTATCGAGGGAACTGGAATTGGAGAAGGGAACATATTTGACGATAACTCTAGTTTTACAGGAATCTCCAACACTGAGGGCAGCGATATTAATGGAGGAGACGGAAATGATTCCATCAAGGGAACTGCTGACGCTGTAGGATTTATATCATCTGGTACAGGTATCCTCAACAGTGGTAGCAGCGTGATTAGTGGAGGCTTTGGAAACGATTCTATTATTGGTATCGGCAAGGGCGGTGGAGCGGCACTAGATCCCTATCGTGGTGATTTCCCTGCGGGGGAAGGTATAGGCATCTCCAACAGCTTGGGTAGCTTAATTTGTACAGGGCAGGGAAACGACTTGATTTCTGGCACGGGTACAGGCGGTGCAGAGGACGACGCGGGCAGCTTTGGAATGCTTGGGCCTGGTGTAGGTATAGGTATTGTTAACAGTGGCATCATCAGTTTAGGCACTGGCAACGATACTATAATTGGTACTGGCATTAGTCTAGGCATAGGTATTGTTAATACTAATGGCATTATCTATGGAGGGGCTGGAGATGATACCCTTGCTGGCTACGGTATCAGCATTGGCATCCAAGGCGGCACTATTGATGGCGGAAGCGGTAACGATTACTTCAAAGCCCGTCGAATAGATGCTAACGGTAATCCCATTTCAAACCAAGGGGGCGATATTGCCGATGTCTTAATTAAAGGTGGATGTGGAGACGACACATTTGATGTAGGTTACGGTAATGCAACGATCAATGGTGGTTCGGGATGGGACAAGCTAATTCTGCCTGACTTAAAAAGTGATTACATTATTACAGGCAACTCTAACAATTACACCGTTAAGCGCGATCAGTTTACATTGAATGTCTTGAATGTTGAGCAAATCGACTTTCTCGGCGTTACTCCACAGCACAGTGTGCTTGGGATTCTGAATTAGGGATTTTCAGCAAATAAATTACTACACAGTATTCCATCACCACGGGCTGCTGCGTGTAGCTGCCTTGTCTGCGCTCAATTAAATTTCGCCAACTCAATGACTCTAGTGCTTCGAGCAATTTGGCTTGCGGCACGGTCGGTACCATATTCTTCAGTCAACAAGGTAATTGCACTAATGTCTGGGCAGCAACACGCTAATTATTTATGGCAAGTGAAATCTTGGCAAGCCGATTTTGTCACTATCTAAATTTTCAAATACAATTGCAAAACGTGATCGCGTGCCGTTTGTTTGTGTAAGTCCTGTACTTAAAACGCTGTTCATAAAAGGTGCGCTTATGAACAGCTGTTCAATACAAATTTAGATCAGAAAGGCTACGTTAGCGTTGCCCACTTTGTATTTTGTCGAAGATTGCGCCGTCATCAAAAAACTTCTTCTGAATAGTATCCCAGCCTCCTAAACTCTGAACGTTATAAAGCTTAGAAATCTTAGGAAATTTATTCTGTACTTCCTTTGTTACAGCAGAGTTAACAGGCCGAAAACCAACTTTGGCAAACTCACGTTGAGCTTGCGGTGTAAACAGAAACTTGACAAAACCTTCCGAAACCTCGCGGGTACGGTGCTTGTCAACATTCTTATCCACAACTGCTACCGGGGCATCTATAGAAATGTTTACCTGGGGAACCACATAAGAAGGTGAAGTTTTTCCTTGTTGTGCTGCTAAGATAATCTCATTTTCGTAGTTAAGCAGAACATCCCCTTGACCTTTTTTGTAAAAGACATCGCTTGATTCCCGCGCATCTTTAGGTAACACCGGGACATTCCGAAAGACTTGGCTAACATAGTTAAAAGCTTGAGCTTCACTTCCACCATTTTTGATGATTGCACCCCACAAAGCTAGGAAATTCCACCGCGCCCCTCCTGAAGTCTTAGGGTTGGCTGTAATCACCTTGACCCCTGGTTTGCTTAAATCACTCCAAGTTTGGATCTTTTTCGGATTACCTTGACGCGTTTCTAGGGCAACTACTGAGTGAGTCACAATTGAGTTATTTGGTGCTTCCTTCTCCCAACCTGGTTGAATCAATCCGGCTTTTTCAATTTTTTTGGTATCCAAAGCCAGCGCCAAAGCTACAATATCTGCTTCTAATCCGTCAATTACTGCACGGGTTTGAGAGCCAGAACCACCATAGCTTTCCCGAATCACTACATTTTGACCTTTTTCGCGTTTCCATTTGGCTACAAATTCAGGAATGATTTTCTGGTAAGCAGCTTTGGTGACTGCGTAGGAAACTAGAGTTATTTCAACTGTCTTACCGCTTTGACTAATCAATTGAGGCTTCTGGTTAACAGAAATAGTTTTATCAGCACTGCCCGCAGCATAAGCAGGAATGAGGACACTTAAGCTCAAGCCAGTTGCTAATAATAACGCAGAGGTTTTAATTGAGGTGAACTTTAATTGCAGAAATACCTGTCTGGCTGGGCGGGAAACTTGTAACTTATTGGCTTGCAGATGTGTCATGGAAGCTGGATGTTGTGTAGTTGCTTAACTAAACAACGGTAAATAGACCGATTTATCGTTGTTTAACTTTAGAAAGAGATTATCAGATTAATTCTCAAAATTCAACTATTTTTTATACACTAGACTGCAACTTGGTGAGGTACAGATAATCGTAGAAGTACAACATGTTCTGCCCCTATCCATGTACTTCATTTACCTGAAATACTGGAGTTTAGACTAAAAAGTTTTATTTCCACACCGAAAACTCGTACTCAAAACATCTAATACCGATTATCTGTAAGCTTGTATAGAGCCAGTTGCTCAAGTCTATTGTCTTACCAAGGTTGATTTTGTACAGCTTTAGAAAGAATTGGTATAAAGTATCTGACTACTGTTTCATTGGAGCATGAGAGCAACGGTAAATAACCCGTTAACTAGCAAGTTGCTTGATACACTAGGTATCGAATTGCGATGCCGAAGGCGGGCTGCGCCTACGCAATTTGATAGTTGAAAATAAAAGCATTTCTAATTCCTCACAAAACTGGTAAAATCACCATGTTCTTGATAAAGAATGTGATGTTTTTTGGTGTTTGCAACTAGATACATGTAATCATCCAGTATGATAAACACTATATAACTGTATTCCCATCAATTATCTGTAGATTTAGTGGAGGAAATAGAATGAGTTTGTGGCAACGCCCACTGAAAAGGTTACAAGCGATATCTTACGACAAGCTGCTAGCCTACGGCAACGCCAAAGGCGAACGCATCTACGCTGGATATAGAACCTATCGGTTCAGACTAAATTCGCTCAAAGGCTTTGTATCACTCTTTTTAGTAGGGACTGTATTGAGTATGGCACTTGCCGCCTGCTCTGGTGGAACTGCAAGTAATTCCTCCTCTGAAACCCCTAGTGCTACTCCTGTAGCTGCAAGCAAAGATAATGTTGAACTAACTCTGGTTTCTTTTGCAGTTACCAAAGCGGTTCACGAAGCAATTATTCCTAAATTTGTCGAACAGTGGAAGAAAGATCATAACCAAACTGTCGTCTTCAAGCAAAGCTATGGCGGTTCTGGTTCCCAAACTCGCGCCGTTATCGATGGTTTGGAAGCAGATGTTGTCCACTTGGCACTAGCTGGAGACACCTCAAAGATTGAGAAGGCTGGATTGATTCAGCCAGGATGGGAGAAAGAAGTTCCCAACAATGGTATTGTCTCTAAATCAGTGGCAGCATTAGTCACACGTCCAGGAAATCCAAAAAACATTAAGACCTGGCAAGATTTATCTAAAGATGGTGTCAAACTAATTACCGCCGATCCTAAAACATCAGGAGTTGCTCGTTGGAATTTCTTAGCTCTTTGGAATTCAGTGATTAAAACTGGTGGAGATGATGCGAAAGCGACTGAGTTTGTTAGCAAAGTATATAAAAATGTGCCTTTGTTGACTAAAGATGCCCGTGAAGCTACTGATGCATTTTTCAAGCAGGGTCAAGGTGATGCCCTGATTAACTATGAAAATGAGATTATCTTGGCAGAACAAAAGGGTGAAAAGTTGAGTGCTATTATCCCTGATGTCAATATCTCCATCGATAATCCCATCGCAGTAGTAGATAAAAATGTTGATAAGCACGGGACGCGTGAAGTTGCCGAAGGCTTTGTCAAATATCTATATACTCCAGAGGCTCAACAAGAGTTTGCAAGATTGGGATTCCGACCAGTGGATAATACTTTGACCTTAAGTAAAGAAGTTGCAGACAAATTTCCCAAGGTAAAAACTTTAGGTACAGTTGCAGACTTCGGAGGTTGGGATGGAATCAATAAGAAGTTCTTCGCTGATGGAGCAATTTTTGACCAGATTCAAGCCAAGAAAAAGTAATTCGTAATGGGCTACGCTCTAAGCAAAGCTATGCCGCAGGCTTTACGTAATTCGTAATTCGTAATTTCAGAACAGAATAAATAAGTTGAAAAACAGCTAAATTGCGTAATTCAGGGTAAATCAAACTCTTGTGATTTCGGTATCTTGCCCGTCATAATGATGCAAGTTAAATGTAGAACAGCTTAATTTGTGCAGTAATAATTACGAATTACGAATACTGATAAAAAACTTTTTTTTAATTTGGAATACTTCGACAAGCTCAGTACAAGTTTGGAATTCGGAGCGAAGCGACGTGACGACTATATATCCTTCTGTGGAAGTTGAACGCAAAACACCGTTTTGGAATAAATTGGGGCGGGTTCCTTGGACTTGGCGAATCACCATCGCATACCTGACGGTGATGTTGTTTATCCCGATAGCTGCCATGTTCCTGAAAGCAAGTACGGAACCTCCGGCGAGATTTTGGGCGATCGCAACCAGTGAGATCGCATTAGCTACTTACAATGTCACTTTTGTGACTGCAATATTTGCTGCTTTACTTAATGGTATTTTTGGTACTCTGATTGCTTGGGTTCTGGTTCGCTACGACTTTCCCTTAAAACGCTTGATTGACGCCACAGTAGATTTACCATTTGCACTACCAACTTCGGTAGCTGGGTTAACACTGGCAACAGTTTACAGCGATAATGGCTGGATAGGTTCGCTACTAGCACCACTAGGAATTAAGGTATCTTTTACCCGCACAGGAGTAGCGGTGGCAATGATATTTATCTCACTACCTTTTGTCGTGAGAACTGTGCAACCCGTGCTTCAGGAAATGGAACGTGAAATTGAAGAAGCCTCCTGGTGTCTGGGTGCTTCTCAATGGCAGACCTTTTGGAAAGTGATTTTGCCACCTTTATTTCCGACGATTTTGACTGGTGTTGCCTTGGGTTTCTCTCGTGCAGTTGGAGAGTATGGTTCGACTGTAATCATCTCTTCCAATACGCCTTATCAAGATTTAATCGCACCTGTACTGATTTTCCAGCGATTAGAGCAATATGACTATTCTGGTGCAACAGTAATTGGCATAGTTTTACTATCAATTTCGTTGGTATTGCTATTGGCAATTAATTTCTTACAAGCATGGGCAAGGCGATATGACAGTAGATAAGCCAAGTTTTCACTCATCTGCATCGGATACACATACAGCCAAGCCTAAAGAGCAAAAAAGTTGGGTGCCAATACTTTTAATTGGGATAGCCATCGCCTATTTAGCCTTAGTTCAATACATCCCGGCAATTAACGTTTTTGTCCAAGCTTTTAGCAAAGGAGTTGGACCGTTTCTATCCAACCTGACGCGACCAGCTTTTCTCCATGCAGCTTGGCTAACGCTTTTGCTGGCTGTGATTTCTCTACCTTTAAATACAGTATTTGGTTTATGTGCAGCTTGGGCGATCGCTCGTCATAAATTTCCCGGACGCGCTGTAGTTTTGAGCATTATTGACTTGCCCTTTTCCATCTCGCCCGTAGTCGCAGGATTGATGATTGTCCTACTTTACGGACGCAATGGGTGGTTTGGCCCTTGGCTTTTGGCTCATGATATCAAAATAATCTTTGCTTTTCCAGGTATGGTGCTGGCTACAGCCTTTGTAAGTATGCCCTTTGTGGCGCGAGAAGTAATTCCTGTTTTAGAAGAATTTGGTAAGGATCAAGAAGAAGCTGCTAGAACTCTAGGTGCGAAAGATTGGCAAATATTTTGGCGTGTCACCTTGCCTAGTATCCGTTGGGGTTTACTCTACGGTTTAATTTTGACCAATGCCAGAGCAATGGGTGAATTCGGCGCAGTTTCGGTAGTATCTGGCAACATTGCTGACCAAACCCAGAGCCTACCACTGTTTGTAGAAGATGCTTACAAACAATATGAAACCGAAGCTGCTTTCTCTGCGGCTGTACTGTTAGCTTTACTAGCAGTAGTAACCCTAGTACTCAAGGAGCTTTTAGAACGGAAAACCCGCATTAAAGATGTTGAATAGAAAAATCAAGTGATTATAGTTATCCTTTGAATAGGATACAAGCAAATTATGGGATATGGTACGATCTACTTAGTACCTATCAGGAAATTACCCTTAGGGTTAAGAGTAGTTCTGTACCAATCCCTATCAGGGATTGAAATAATTCAGATATGGCTACTGACAATACACTTACCAACAAACGGATTCGACTAAGAATTCCCAAAGATTATCACCAGGAACCTGTAATTTCTCGCCTGGTATCTGACTGTGGACTAACTGTGAATATCACGGCAGCAATTTTGGGAGCAAATGCTGTCGGTGATGGTTGGTTTGACCTTGAATTACAAGGAACAGATGCACAAATTCAGAATGGGTTAACCTATCTTCATGACTTGGAATTAGAAGTCTGGGATGACACTAAAGCTAGTGACTGGTAAAATCGAACGCAGGTGAAATTAAATTACTTTGACCTTACTAACGCTATTTTATGACTCTCACAAGATAAAAATCAGAAACCAATGTTTCTGATTAGTTTTTATAAATCTAAGCGTAGATTGGGTTGAGGAACGTAGCAAGATCCCCGCAGGGTAATCCAACACCAAGAATCCTTTATTTTGTTGGGTTTCAGTTTGTTCAACCCAACCTATGAATATTTTATTTTTTCATAGTAATAAAAGAAAGTATTTAGCGATCGCTCTCTAAAGAAAAACTTTTTGGTTTACTGATATATGCAATCACCTAAATCCGCAATATCCCAAACAGCGAACTGACAAGTCAGCGCGATCGCTAATCACAAAATCTCAATGCGCGATCACTAAAAAGTGACGGTCTAGCATTTTTCCCTAATCAGTTAAGATAATCTTCATAAACAAGAGGCAGGCAAAAAAGGAACAGGGGCATTTGCCCAAGCTTTGAGCTGACAAGCGTTGCGGAATATGGTCACTGAGTTTACAGTGAGCGCAGTCGAACTGCGTAGCCGAAGTGTAGAATCTTTTCTGTTTTATCCCCCTTGCTCCCTGCCTCTTTTTCAATCTCCCTTTTCCTTGGAATTATGAGGTAGGATGAGTTATTGGTACTGATAGATCGCGCTGTCGCTGAGAGTTGGCGAGAGTTAGACTTGTCGGGGCAGGAGTTGACTGAGTTACCTGTAGAAATTGGTAAGCTGAAGCAGCTTGAGTCTTTGATTTTGGGAAAGAGGGTTGAAGGTTATGAATACGTAGGAAACCGCTATCTCGAAAAGGTTTCAGGCAACAATTTAAAAACGCTTCGACTCGAACTATTGGGTTTGCCTAATTTGTGTAAGTTGGATATTAGTGGTAATCCTTTAGAGAGCATTCCCGATGTGGTAACGCAAATACTACATTTAGAGGAACTTATCTTAATTCGAGTAGAGCTAACTGAAATACCTGATGCGATCACTAATACTCCAGATAAACTGAGCATAGTTACGTGCATTTACTCATTGCTTTTTTGCGCTCTTTGTGGGAATCTCCTTTACATAATGAAAAATGCATTAAACCGATAGTGTTAGCGTAGTTTAATAAAAGCCAGAAATATGAAAATCTCTATGAGGCTGACATTCAAGGAAGCACAGTTGAGTTTTAAGGGTACGGCATCAGCAGAAGTCTCTGCCGAACCTAAAAATTATGTAGGCGCAGCCCGCCATCGCTATTGGGAATTAATCTGATGTCTCAGAGTAAATCTGTAGAACCCGCTTCAGTCCACAGCCGTATTCTCGTGCCTCAGAGGTATCACAGGCAACCTGTAATTTCCCGGCTGGTGTCTCGTTATGGTTTAACCGTCAATATCAAAGCTGCATCCCTGACATCTGACAGTGACAGCGATGGCTGGTTTGATTTGGATCTTTCGGGAAATCCTCAAAAGCTGACAAATAGCTTATCTTACTTGCAAGGATTGGGCGTAAATTTGCTGGAATTAGCGCTTGCTACCCAGATTCAACCTAACCAACACTCTTTACCTTTCCCAGATTCAACTAGCAAACTGAGTTCCAAAGACTCTGAATGGCTGACAAATCAATGGCAAGAACAATTCCAGCAATGGATTTCTCTTGGTCAAACCAATCGATTGCGCTTGCAACTGTGCATCTTAAAATCGTATTACGAAGAACCAGTGATTTCTAAGTTAGTTTCTCGTTATGGGATAACAGTCAATATCACCAGTGCTAGACTCCAACCCGATACGGAAGATGACGGCTGGTTTGATTTGGATTTGTGGGGCAGAACAAAGCAACTCTACTCTAGCCTGAGTTATTTAAATAAACTGGGGCTACCAATTTGGCTGGATTTGTCTAGCGTTTATAGCGATGTCTACGACGGGCTACGCCTACGCTAATTCACAAAATAGTCACTACCCAATGGCAGCATTAAATAACCGTCAAACCAAATTATCACTGGTTTCTTCAGCTTACACAAAAAACCAAGTTACCCAGATTCGTCTGCGGATATATATTCCTAAATGCTATCTACAAGCGCCTGTGATTTCGCAATTAATTTCTGCTTACAGCTTAGTAGTTAATATTACTAAAGCTATGTTACAACCAAATACAGATCAAGAAGCATACTTTGACATTGAACTACGAGGAACAGAGGCACAAATCTCTAACGGTCTGGCTTACCTGGAATCCCTGAATTTGAAAATTGTGGGCAAACCGAATGCTGATGGCGATAGCTGGTTTTGCTGAAATAATCTAAATTTCGTAGTACCAAATTTCTTCTTCTCGCAGCACAATTCGATGCAGGGAAAGACGAGCAATCAGCCCTTCTTGCTCAAACTGTCCAAGAATACGAGTGATAGTCACACGAGTTGAACCGAGCATTTCCGCCAGGTCTTCGTGAGTCAGACGCATATCTATTAAACGTCCTTTTTCAACTTCTAAACCAAACTTTTTAGATAACCATGCCAACAGCTTGATTAGCATAGTTTCGACTTTTTTATGGCTACGAATAACCATCAATTCTTGAGCCTGTTGGATATGGGTAAGTAGAGTTTCTGTTATTTGAGTCCATTCCTCTAGAGGTAAGACTGTCGCCTCTACTTTAGTTAGGCATTCCATTTGGTAAGGATCTAATTTTGACAAAGCCTTACCAACGACATCTCCAGGCCCCCACAATCCCAGAGCAACGGTTGTACCATCTTCTAGATAAGTAAAAGTCCTGATAAAACCCGTTTCAATCTTCCAGAGTCCGTTTTGATGCTCTGGTAAAAATGACCTACGGGCAAAAATTTCTTTAGTATTATTACTTGTTGAGCTAGATAAGCTTGTGTACAAAGCCACCATAATCTATAAAACTATTCTCCGATAAATTAACCGTAGTATTATATTTATATCAGGTTCTAAGAGGCTATAAGCATTTTAAAGAGAGGAGTAGAGACGCGATTAATCGCGTCTGTTAGGAATTATTATTTGCCTAATCCCCATACTTCGACTACGCCCAACTCTACCAGAGGCTGCGCCCTAAGCGTAGCTATGCCACAGGCTTTACGGCTTTGCCCAACTCTACCAGAGGCTGTGCCCTAAGCGTAGCTATACCGCAGGCTTTACGACTACCAAGAGGACAAGCTCAGGACAAGCTTAGTACAAGTGCCCAATGCCCCATGCCCAAAATTAAATTCCTGCACCATCAAGGAAATCTTCAATTATCCCATCAGAATTATTGCTCTTAGGGTTGTCAGTTGGTTCGTCGTCAAGCTCAGTTAGGGACAAACTTGATTGTTGCAATTCCTCGAACTGTTTTTCTAATGCCTTGACGCGTTCAAATAAAGCGCGGATGACTTCAGCTTCTACGTCGCGTACTTTATTATGATCTAGAACATTGGTAGGTAAGTTGTTCTGACGAGTCACACGCCCTGGAATTCCCACTACAGTAGTGTTACTGGGGACATCTCGTAGCACCACAGAACCGGCTCCAATACGGACGCGATCGCCAATTTGAATATTTCCTAAAACCTTCGCACCCGATCCCACAACTACATGAGAGCCTAAAGTTGGATGGCGTTTACCGCTTTCTTTCCCCGTCCCGCCAAGGGTGACGCCTTGATAAATTAGGGCATAGTCACCCACGATCGCTGTTTCACCAATCACTACTCCCATCCCGTGGTCAATAAACACTCCTTGACCAATTAATGCCCCAGGATGGATATCAATTCCGGTTAAAAACCGACTAATATGAGAGATAAATCGAGGTATGAAGGGAATTCCTATTTTATGCAGCCAGTGTGCCAATCGATGAAACACTAGGGCATGAAGTCCAGGGTAACAGAACAATACTTCTAGCCAGTTACGGGCTGCTGGGTCACGCTCAAAAATGGTTTGCAAATCAGTTAGTAGCATACTCTGTTAGGATTTTTGTTGGTGGGTGAGGCTCTAAAAACAGAAACTCAGGATAATTCACACAAAAAGATCAAGTGATTAATGGGAATTGTGTAGGATAATAATCTACGGTAAGCCGATAGCGTATAGTGATTTTGTGGGTAGTTAAGTGGGATGCTATCACATTCCACACTTTGAGAAAAATTAATTTCGCATAAACTGCGATAAATCCCCCAATTCACCGTAGTATATTGAGTACAGCCTTGAATAGCCAAAACTACGCTCTCTTGGATCTCTCTTCCAAAGTGGAATACGCGCTGCTGGCACTCTTAGAACTGGCAAGCCACCACGGTAAAAAACTTCCTCTAACCATGAGTGAGATTACTGCCAAGCAACCCATACCTGAGCGCTATTTGGAACAAATTTTGACCAACCTCCGGCGTGCTGGTGTGGTGCATAGTCAACGCGGCTCTAAAGGAGGTTTCGTTTTAGTTCGTGAACCTTGGCAGATTACAATACTTGAAATTGTCACTTTGGTAGAAGGCGAGCACAAAGAGAAAGATACCTCTGAATCTTTGACTCTAGAAAAGACTCTGGTTTATGAAGTTTGGGAGCAAGCTAACGCCGCCTCAATTGAAGTTTTGGGTCGTTATACACTCCAAGACTTGTGCCAGGAAAGAGAAACTCGTGCACAGCAAAGTCCAATGTATTATATTTAGACACGATGGAGTAACCACATGCGGATAGCCAAAGATATCACAGAGTTAATCGGCCGAACTCCTTTAGTTCAATTAAATAAGATTCCCCAAGCTTCAGGAGCGGTTGCTCAGATTGTGATGAAGCTAGAAAGCATGAATCCAGCATCTTCTGTGAAAGATCGGATTGGCGCGAGTATGGTGCAAGTGGCACAAGAAGCAGGCTTAATTCACCCTGGAAAAACCGTTTTAGTAGAGCCGACTTCTGGAAATACAGGAATTGCGCTGGCGATGGTAGCAGCCGCAAAGGGTTACCATCTTATTCTAACGATGCCTGACACAATGAGCCACGAAAGGCGATCCATGCTCAAAGCTTATGGCGCTCAACTAGAGTTAACGCCAGGGGTAGAAGGGATGCGAGGAGCGATCGCTCATGCAGAGCAGATTGTAGCTAAAACGCCCAATGCTTATATGTTACAGCAGTTTCGCAACCCTGCTAACCCAAAAGTTCACGCCGAAACCACAGCCGAAGAAATTTGGAATGACACCGATGGAGAGGTAGATATTCTCGTGGCCGGAGTGGGTACTGGTGGGACGATTACGGGAGTTGCAGAAGTTATTAAAAAACGGAAGCCGAGTTTTCAAGCGATCGCAGTTGAACCAAGCAACAGCCCAGTATTAGCAGGCGGTAACTCAGGGCCTCACAAAATTCAGGGTATTGGTGCGGGATTTGTCCCAGCAATTTACCGTTCAGAACTGGTAGATGAAGTGATTCAGGTAGCGGATGAGGAGGCGATCGCTTACGGCCGTCGTCTCGCAAAAGAAGAAGGATTACTATCGGGGATTTCTACTGGTGCTGCGTTATATGCTGCTATTCAAGTAGCACAACGGCCAGAAAATGCAGGTCGCCTAATCGTCATGATACAGCCCAGCTTCGGGGAACGTTACCTCAGTACTTCACTGTTTAAAGACCCAGAGGAGAATGAGTGGTTGAGCAAAGTTTAATTGTAAGAATTCAGGAGCAAAGCCAAAGAAGCTCCAGTCAGAATTCAGAATTTAGAATAGTTAGAGAATCATAAAAACATTTGATGAATAAATATACTAATTATTCTAGATTCCTTATAAATTCTGACCAAAGCTAACGGAAACGTCTTTGGCTTTGCTCCTGACCAGAAAGAAAAAGGTACAGAGCAAGTAAATTTATGGCGTTGCATAATTAAGGGATGAACTGTCCTAATTGTGCATCTAATCATGTCCGTAAGAACGGGCATCGTCGTGGTAAACAGAATTACATCTG
>NZ_JBALFV010000089.1:0-15403 GCF_036916735.1 Nostoc sp. | reverse complement strand
ATAGACAGTTATGTAAATCTACTACATAGAAAGTATTCTATCGTTGTGAGTACTGCTTTCTACTCACCTTTAGATTTACTTTATAAATAGCCTCTAAGCCCAAAATCTTTGTAGAGACGCGAAATTTCGCGTCTCTCCAGGTTAAAAATTAGTACCAAAAATCCTTAACTGAACTGTATTGGCTGATATCCGGCGTCCGAAATATGGACTTGAAGAATAGATGGGACAACTATTCCGTAGATTGTCCTGATGTCATCTGAAGCTTCCGGTGGATTGGATAGCTCTAAGGTCAGAAACAACGGGAAACAGGAACGACTCAAGGATTGGGGAAGTTCTCTAGTTAGGTTGATAAAGGCTCGTGGCGAACAATTAGGACTTCATCTTTGGTTACTACCAAATAAACCACTTGCTTTATACTAATTACCCCTAACTTGGTAATGGTGCTTCTTTTACTTTCACACCTGCCTTTTGTTCTTGAGTATCATTTAAATTAATCATCACTGGCTGAAGATGCCAGACATCTTGGGCATATTCACGAATGGTACGATCTGATGAAAAATAACCCGTGCGAGCAGCATTAAAAATTGACATTTTTATCCAGTTATCCCGCTCGTTATATGCTTGAGTAACTTTTTGTTGACACTCGATATAAGATTGATAATCCACAAATAACATATACTCATCCCGATTTTTTAAGGAATCTATTAATGGCTGAAATAAATCTGTATTTCCAATAGAAAAATAGCCATCAGCAATTTGGTCCATTGCTTGCTTGAGTTCAGGATTATTGTTGTAATAGTTCCACGGATTGTATCCTTGCGCTTTCAGATGAGCAACTTCAGGAGCAGTTAATCCAAACTGAAAAAAGTTTTCTGCACCAACGCGATCGCGGATTTCAATATTTGCTCCATCTTGTGTACCAATTGTCAGCGCTCCGTTAACTGCAAACTTCATGTTACTTGTGCCAGAAGCTTCCTTACCAGCAGTAGAAATTTGCTCGGAAAGGTCAGCAGCAGGATAAATTCGCTGTGCTAATGAAACATTGTAGTTGGGTAAAAAGACTACTTTTAGCTTGTCACCTACATCAGCGTCATTATTAATCACATTAGCAACAGAATTAATTAGTTTGATAATTAACTTCGCCATTGCATAACCTGGTGCTGACTTTCCACTAAAAATTACAGTCCGAGGTATTATATCGAGGTTGGGATTTTTCTTGATGCGATTATAGAGAGTAATAATGTACAGTATATTTAAATGCTGACGTTTATACTCATGGAAGCGTTTAACTTGAATATCAAACAAAGAATTGGTATTTATCTCAATCCCAGTTGTTTGCAAAATATATTCTGCTAAATCTTGCTTGTTTTCATGTTTAATCTGCCACCAAGATTGTCGAAAATCCGCATTGTCTATGAAAGCTTCTAATTGCTTGAGTTCATCTAAATTCTTAATCCAGCTTTTGCCAATCTTGTTAGTAATTAACAGTGCTAATTTCGGATTAGCAAGTAATATCCAACGTCGGGGAGTAATCCCATTAGTTTTATTGCTAAATTTTTGAGGAAACAACTCGTAAAAATCTGGAAACAAGTTGTTTTTTAGTAGTTCAGTATGTAGTTCGGCAACACCATTAATGGCATGACTACCTATACAAGCGAGATGTGCCATCCGAACTTTCTTCTCTGAACCTTCCTCAATCAGTGAAAGTCTAGCTATTTTCTGATTATCTCCACCATACTTGAGACGAACCTGTGTTAATAACCTGCTGTTAATTTCAAAAATAATTTCTAAATGTCTAGGCAACAAATGACCAAACAAATCAATATTCCAACGTTCCAATGCTTCTGATAGCAAAGTGTGATTAGTAAATCCAAAACTATTCTCGGTAATATCCCATGCTTTGTCCCAATCTAATTGATGAACATCCACTAACAACCGCATCATTTCTGCAATGCCAATAGATGGGTGAGTGTCGTTGATTTGGATCGCAACTTTTGCAGAGAATTGGTCAAAATTCTTATGTGTCTGTAGATAATTACGAATCATATCTTGCAGCGAACAAGAAACAAAAAAGTATTGCTGCTCTAAACGCAGTTCTTTACCTTGATAGTTTTGGTCATTCGGATAAAGAACTTTGGTAATATTTTCGGAAAAAACTTTATCTGCTACAGCGTCGGTAAAGTCACCAGAGTTAAAAATCTGCAAGTTGAAATCTTCGCTGGCTTTCGCACTCCACAAACGCAGCGTATTCACTGTATTGCTGCTATAACCAGAAATTGGCGTATCGTAGGGTGTGCCTAACACGGTTCGCTCTGGTATCCAGCGTACTTGATAGCGTCCGCGTTCGTCAGTGTAAGCTTCAGTGTGTCCACCGAATTTGACTTCTACAATATAATCAAGACGGGGAATTTCCCAAGGATTACCAAATCGCAGCCAGCGATCTGGGCGTTCTACCTGCCAGCCGTCTTGAATTACTTGCTGAAAAATCCCGAATTCGTAGCGAATGCCGTAACCAATCGCTGGCATTTCTAGGCTAGAAAGAGAATCTAAAAAGCAAGCCGCTAGTCGTCCTAAACCACCATTGCCCAATGCTGGTTCGTCTTCTTGTTCCAACACATCATCAAGATTAAAGCCTAATTCTTGAAGAATATTACGAGCTTCTTCATAGAGTCCGACATTCATTAAATTTTTCCCCAACTGCGGCCCAATTAGGTATTCGGCAGATAGGTAACAAACGATTTTAACATCTTTGTGCAGATAGGTTTGTTCTACAGTTTTGAGCCAACGGTGCAGTAGGCGATCGCGTACAGTATACGCCAACGCCATGTAGTAATCATGTGCAGTTGCCCAGTCTCGATCCTTCGCCTGGATGTAGTAGAGGTTATCTAAAAGAGCGCGTTTGAGTGTTACTCCATCCATGCCCGTGCGGTCATCTTGCACCTGGATTTCGACTTGTTCTGTCCGCCGATGACATTTTTTGAAATGCGGGGTACGATTGCCATTATACTTTGTATGATTATGATTCATCGGTTTAAATCTCTTGGAAGAAGAGTTCGAGAGAATAGGACTTTTGGATAGAACTATAATAAGCGTTGGCGCAGCCCGCACTTCTCTACGAGACGCTGCGTGTAGTTTGCTTCCACGTTTGCGTACCGTGCGTAGGCAAGTGGTACGACAAGGCTACTTCGACTGCGCTCAGTACAAGTCAGTGACCATCGTAGATATCGCTCTGTGAAGGAGATAACGGGAAAAGTCAGATTTGTCTAACCTATCCCACGCCGAAGCCAGAATGCAGCACGAGATAAAATGCTGCCGAGAACACCGAAGCACCAAGCAGCGTGCAAGCTGGCAGTGTCAGTACCCACGCAAGTATAATGTTCCGGATCGTATTCGCTTGTAGACCAGAACCATTGGCCGCCATTGTACCTGCCACACCAGACGACAATACATGTGTGGTACTGACTGGTAGCCCAAAGCGATCAAGAGTACCAATTGTTACGGCTGCCACTATTTCAGCAGCAGCGCCTTGACCATAAGAAAGGTGCTGTTTACCAATCTTTTCACCGACTGTTACAACAACACGTTTCCAACCAACCATTGTGCCAATACCTAATGCAAGGGCGACGGCTGTTTTCACAAAATTGGGAATGAACTTGGTCTGTCCATCCAACAGTTTCTGGTAGCTCACAAGTGCCTGCTTTTCTTTAGGATCAGTCAACTGGTTCTGCTTGTTCAACTTCCCAATTGCTGAAGAGATAAAATACATATTGCTACGTAGCACGCGGCGATCATTACTAGCAAAAGCTTTGAAACTCGTCTTTCCAGACAGGCTATTTGCCATCTCCTGACTCTTGTTAGATAGTGCTGCAAAGGTTTTGTCGCTAGCTTTGCTTTGCTGATCGAGGAAGTTTGTCAGCTCATTGGTTGCATCTTGACTACTTAGGGAAATTTTAGGCGCGTGGTGTTCGATGACTGGCATTACAGAGCTTGATACAGCAGCTAACTGAGCAATGGTCGCGGCATTGGTATCCAAATTCAGAGAAAATATACCTGGCAGGATGCCGACCAGGATCAGCACAAGAAGACCCATTCCTTTTTGCCCGTCATTTGAACCGTGAGCAAAGCTGACACTAGTACAGGTCAGGATTAATAAACCCCTGATCCAAGGTGGCGGTGCTTGCTTTTGATCTGCTGGCTGATACAGTTGTGGTTTTTTGAGTAGCGCCTTAGCTAGCAGTAGCAACAGTCCTGCGCCGCAGAATCCAATAATTGGCGAAATCAGCAGAGAACTGAAAACTTGCTTCACTTGTTCCCAGTTAATCCCCTGACTTAAACTATGGCCTGACGAGATTACTGAATGTGCTAAACCAACTCCCATAATCGCTCCAACCAAGGCGTGCGTACTTGAATTTGGTAATCCCAAGAACCAAGTTCCAAAGTTCCAAATGATGGCTGAGATCAGAAGAGAAAACACCATCGCGTAGCTAGGACCCGAACCAACATTAATTACCAACTCAACTGGCAGCAACGCCACGATCCCAAAAGCGACTGTCCCTGCTGAAAGCATCACACCAATCAGGTTCCAAACCCCCGACCAGACGACGGCATAGGATGGTTTTAACGAGTGAGTGTAGATGACTGTAGCAACTGCATTAGCGGTATCGTGAAAACCGTTGATCGCTTCAAAAAACAGCGCCAGTCCCACCGCCAACACTAAAAAGAAAACAGTACCTATTGTTATGGACTCTCCAAACAACTCCATATAATATTATCCACATTCGGCAATATGTAATATTCATTAATACTGTTCAACATAGTTTTGTAATTTAAGTGAATATTAAAATGAGATTAAGCTTTGTTCAAGGTAGGTAAAAATTAAATCAAGCTGACCCAAATTCACGCTAGAGATAGGCTGCAATGGGATTCAGTTAACGTTTTATTTAATATTTTGAATAACGAGTTAAACTTTGATTGAGCGCAACCCTCTATAGAGAGATATCTTTTTAATCCCCTCAAGTAGTAGCCAGCGATGCCTACGGCTGTAAACTACGCACTTTTCACTCTTCCTGCTGCTAACTGTAAAATCCAGATATTCAAGGCGTTGATTCTTATAGTGCGGATTTGAAAGATACACCGCTCCCGCTAGATAATCTTTTTCTGATTAAGCTTTTGGATTTCTGCAATGACACCATCAAGCCCACGGTTACCATAAATAATTAGCAACCGTTCAGCAGATAAGTAACTTAACACAGGGTTGCGAAATTTTGTAATATATGTTGTATCCCTAGGATTATAGCCAAACTGGGGAGCGATCGCTCTCAATTGCTCTTGAACAATAGTAACAGCTGGAATTGATAAAACAAAATCGGCATCTGACAGGTTATGCAAAGCATACTCAGCCAAGAAGTTAGTTTGTGATAAATTTGTAGTTAGTGCGAAACTGTCAAGCTTACGGACTATCGGCAAACGCAAATGATTTTGCTTATCCATAAATAAGTAACCAATCCCTACGGGGTCAATTCCAGCAATAATTGCAGCTGCACGTAACCAGTTAACTACCTTGTACTCGTTACCGAGAGTGGGAGATGAGTGAGCGCAAGCTTGAGTAATCACAAGCTCTGGAGGTAACTTTCGCTTCATCGTCTCTGCCAAACTAATGATGTGATGACCACCAGTTCTGGAATCCCCCGATGCACCGTAATTGTCTGTTTTACCATTCTCACCGAAATTCAATTCCTGGAACTCAGTGCCAGAAGCGTTCCACTGAAAGACGATTGACTTGGCCCAGTCATGCCAAATCGGTGCTGTAATTAATAGGTCGTTGCTGATATAAATATCTGAATTTACTTTGCTTTGGCTATATGGATTGACAATTGGTAAACCACTGCGATTTGTTTGACCATATATTAGGCGATAGTTACTCGCAAAGCTCAAATTACTAATATTATTAAACGCTTCATGTATTGGTAGTCCTCCAGGATAAGCATGGTGCTCTTTTGCTTGTAAAGGTGTGAGCAACAATAATAAGCTCAAGCATAAGCTTACTAACAATAAAAGATGAGATGATTTCATGGAAATTATCAGCTTTTAATTACAAAAGATTAATCCTCTATTGCAGTTGCTTCTGGAAAACTTACTTCCTAGAAGCAACCGCAACTTATTTAGGTGTAAATTGGACCATGTGAATCTTGACTACGAATGGGAAATTCTACGAATCCCACTGGATGATGAGTAAAATGCAGTACAGACAAACCGGGATTATCTTCTGTCGCATAAGCATTAACTGCGTCTATGTATTCACCCTGTAACCGTGCTAGTTCTCCTGCGATGAATGGTACTGGATCTACTAACCCTTCATTATCTCCGAAGCGAATAGCCACAAAAATTTCATTGCTCACTTCCAGTCCTTCTGGAAATCCCTCAGTATGCTCGACTTGAATATTATTTAAAATTAAATGCTGATGATTCGCACCATGATGATTTTCTGGAGCCGGAAACAATTTTTCAATGTTCCCAACTACTCTAATTAGTGGTGCGCCCAAAGAATGCTTGAAACGATGATGATTTAAGAATCCTGTTGCTTTAGTAAATTTGCTCATAAGTAACGCTACTTTTTCGATTTGGAAAATTTTATTAGCACTTTCTAGTCAATCATGAAGCAAGCTTTTCATAAGTATACATTAGATACAAATTTACAAATCTATTAATTGCTGCTAAATATATAGTAATTACTGTGATTACTGTAAAAAATCTTTACCTCCCACCAATACCCCACTACAATCCTCTAGTTAAACTTAGCTTAAACTCAGAATAACCAAAGATTAATCTATCTGTTTTTTTAGATAAACTTCAGATTTATTTAATATCTTTACTTCACTTATTTGTCAAACTACTTCATCAATCTAGAGTACAGTAAAAGCAAACAACTCAAAACAACTGGCTGATGTCGAAAAAAGTTAGTTCAGCAATTAATCCGACTTTTTTAACAGATGTAAATCATGGTGGAAATCAAGGGCAACCACAGAAGATTGCAGAACAATTAGCTGAATTTATTGATGGAGCAAAGTCAAATCTACACATTGCAATCTATGATTTTCGTTTAACAGAACCAACCCTTGCAGAACCCGTAATTATGGCACTTAAGAATAAAGCCCAAGGGGGTATCAAAGTCAGAATTGCTTTTGATCATGGAAAACCTGAAACTAAAACAGTTGACCCCTTCATTGCTAGTGGTAGTGATCCAGCACCCAAAGGAACCAAAGTATTCCTAGAAAGTGTATTTGAGGGAACCCAAGTTGAAATTGAGAGCATTGCTGGCTCAAAATTGATGCATAATAAATATGTCATCCGAGATGTGAATACCAGCGAAGCAACTCTGTGGACTGGTTCAGCCAATTTCACAGACGATGCTTGGACTTACCAAGACAACAATATATTGCAAATTTCTTCGCCGCAGCTTTGCTCATACTATGAAACTGACTTTCAGGAATTGTGGGTCAGTGGCAATATCAAGACCACAGGTGTTGGGGATACTGGTAAAGTTTATATTGGTTCTACAGAAGTTGATTTCGCCTTCTCGCCAGGAGAGGGTCAGACTATCGACCACATTATTTCTAGCTTGATTGGTTCGGCAAAAAAGCGAATCAAGATTGCTTCCATGATGATCACTTCTCATACAATTCTAGCTGCACTTGATGATGCCCTCAGACACAAACAGGTGAAAGATTTGAGTGGAGTGTACGATGCTACACAAATGTCTCATGTGGTAAAACTTTGGCTCAAAACTGAAGCAAGTGTTGGTGTTGCTGAAACTTTTAAAGAGGTGTCATCCCATCTCGTTGGTAAGCACTCCGAACCTTATAAACCGGATAGCAAGCACAACTTCATGCACAATAAGGTTGTAGTATGTGACAATATTGTGGTGAGTGGCAGTTTTAACTTTTCTCGCAGTGCAACACAAAATGCTGAAAATATCGTTGTGTTACATGATCCGAGCTTGGCAGAGCAATATAGCGATTACATTGACCAACTGCTGAGGCACTATCGCAAAGTCTAGTCACAGCAGTCACAATTATAGCCGGATCGCTATCTATGCCTACACCTTGGCGATCGCACCCCCAACCGCGTTTGCCCTGCCCGCCATAGGCATCACCCTTTGACTCTAGGAAAAATTACTACTTCTTACCTGTTCTAAAAAAGCAGGTAATGAAGATTTCAATGAACTATCTGAGAGGATATTTTAAAAGTCCAAACCAGTCAAAAATCATGCCAATTGTCTGACCATGATACGAATCATCGCAATATCAGTAGACCGAAAAGTTTTCCAGAACCTTTACCAGGTGTTGATTTGAGTTTAGGAACACAATCTGCCGGAATCCTATTGGAGTCTGCTTTTCAAGGAACGGGCGTTGTTGGTGGGTTAAGAGTGCAGTGCAAGCGTAGGCACAGCCCGCACTTCTCTACGAGACGCTGCGCGTAGCTTGCTTCCCCGTAGGGGTACGACAAGCTCAGTGACCATCGTAGACATCGCGATCGTCAACCCAAAAACTTCGGCTGAAACCCTGATTCTTTCGTTCACTCACAAAAGTTTTCGAGCTACTGACTTTTACAAGAGTTCTAGCCTATTGGCGAGACAATGTTTTTAGCCTGAGAGTGAGCATAAAACTTCATGCAGCCACTTGACATCAAAAATAAGTGCATATACACTTAAACTATGGATAAACACACTAACCCAATCAACACTGATCTTCTAGGTCAAGTGGGTTCAGCGTGCGCCTGTTTCAATCTCCGAAAGGCTTCTCGTGTTATGACACAACACTTTGACGAAGTACTCAAGCCGAGCGGATTGCTAGTGACTCAGTTCACCATTCTGGCTGCTGTAGCGAGCGCAAAATCAGCCACGGTCAACGAGTTAGCAAAGATGCTAGTGATGGATCGCACGACCTTAACCAGGAATCTCAAGCCCCTTGAACGCGAAGGATGGTTAAAATCCGAACCTGGGCAAGACCAGCGAACTCGTATCATTGCCTTGACTGAAGCTGGAGAAGCTGTCTTAGCGAAAGCTTTACCATTGTGGAAACAGGCTCAAAGCATGGTTGAGACAGCACTTGGACAGCAACGATGGAACACTTTGTTGGCGCATTTAGTGGAAGCAACAGCACTCTTGCGTTAAGTCTAAAATTTTTCTCCAAAAAGTGTATATGCACTTAATTTTTCTATGTTGGCAGTTGATGATAAGCATTCAAAGAAATCATCGGCACCTCGTGTCAAGGAGTCAGCAACATGAAAACGATTGCGGACGTAGCGCCGATGACATGGTGGCAGAAGTTCAGGGCTTGGGTCATCGCGTTCGAGGAAGCGATGGATTTTAGAGAGACGGACATTCTGAGTGATCGCATCGAAAGTCTCGAACGACGAATCGCCGATCTCGAAGCGCAATTTCACGATTCAAACGATTGCATTTCCAGCTCCATCAACCCAATCATCGAAAGTGAGGCACATGAAACTTTATAGTGTTCCTATTTCACCCTTTGCCGCCCGCGTGCGATTGTCCATCTATCGCAAAGGTTTAAACATTGAAATTGTCCCACCGCCAGAAGGCGGCATTAAAAGTGATGCCTATTTAGCTCTGAACCCTATGGGACAGGTGCCGACTTTGTTATTGGACTCTGGTTTTGCACTCCCAGAATCAGCAACGATCCTTGAATATTTAGAAGATGTCTTCCCAACACCATCTTTGCGACCGACTGATGTTGAGGATCTAGCCCGTGTTCGTTTGTTCTTGCGCCTCCCAGATTTTCATATTCGACCATCCATCTTTGCTTTAAGAGGTATGCGAGATCCAGCCAATCGCAATGAGGACGTGGTTAAAACTCAATTTGAAGTTCTCGATCAGGGCTTGTCATATATCGATCATTACCTGAGCGATGATGTCTGGGCAGTGGGTGATCGACCGTCAATCGCTGACTGTGCCCTCGTTCCCATACTCAATATAGTCAGTTTAATGGTATCGGTCTATGACCACTCGGATCTGATCAGCAAGTATCAAAAGCTTAATGCCTATTGGCAGGCAGCCAAGACTGATGAAATTAACGCCAAAGTGATTGCCGAACAACTGGCTGCCAGACCAAAAGCTTAGGAGTCTGCGTGCAGAAGCCAGATGGAACAAAGATCCTGGAGAAATCCATCATCAGGATATCATCGCATTATTAGCAAAATCATTACAAAAAGGTAGGTCATTATGGAAGAGGGCATGTCGGATAATCCTGGAGTAATTGCTTTTTTGCCAGTACTCTATGCTGGAACATTATTAATCGGATTAGTACTTAGTTTCGTGTTTCCAATCGACTTTTTATCGCGATCGGTAGCACTAGTTTTGGGAGTATTAGCGATTATTTGCGCGGGTTTGATAGTAACTTCAGCTTTTCGGACGATGAATCGTGCAAAGACAGAGGTTAACCCTTCACGTCCGACAACAGCGATCGTTTCGGACGGAGTTTTTAGGTTAAGCCGCAACCCAATTTATTTGTCTCTAACGCTGCTTTACATCGGCATCGCGTTGCTATTGGGTGCGCTCTGGGCATTGCTACTATTATTGCCCCTTTTAGTGATTGTGCAAATCGGGGTTGTTCAGCGCGAAGAAAGTTACTTGGAGCGTAAATTTGGCGATGAATACTTACGCTACAAGGCACGAGTGCGTCGCTGGGTATAAAGTACCTATTAAAACCAATTGAAAATTACTCTATGGAGAAAAGATAATGAGCGACATCAATAAAAACAAGCAGATTATCCAGAACTTTATTCAAGTAGTTTGGAAAGGCCGAAACCTTGCTGCTTTGAAAGACTTTTGGACAGAAGATTGTATCAATCACGCAATGCCACGATCAGAAAATCGAGGACTTGACGCGCTTAGGGTTTATCACGATTCGTTCTTTGATGATTTTTTCTCTGCTTTCCCCGACATCCAGATTGAAATCATACAGCAGGTTGCGGAAGGGAATCGGGTTGTTACATATATCGTAAGCAAAGGCAGACATAGTGGCGCATTCTACGGCATTCCACCAACAGGCAAAACCATCTCAACATCAGTGATCAGAATTGATCGTGTTCAAGATGGCAAGATCGCCGAGCATTGGTCTGTTTCCGATGCGGCAGGTCTGCTGCCGCAACTTCAATCTTGAACTGTAGTAATGCGATTTTTTGGAGAACAAAAATGTCAAATAATGCAATTGCTACTGCTTGATATAAAAACTATGAGTTAGCCAAATCCACCAAAATCTATACAGATTTATAATTATCAACGCTAGAGGCTTCTATGGTTAAATTTGATAACCATCCTACCGTGAAATAGTGGCGTGAGCAGTCTACAAACAACCTAAAAACAAGCATAGTCGCTTTGAATTCTGATTCACTCCGAACACTTTGTTTGGATGCGGGTGCTGATGATGTAGGATTTGTGGAAATTTATCGACCGCGATCGCCGACCAACATGCCGAAATTCTGGCAGTATTTCCACCCACCAAAACATTGATTAGTGGGACTTTGCAACTTTCTAAGCCCAAACATAACCAGACTTAGCTTTGTGAGCGGCAAATACATCAATATGCGTATTAAGCCAGCCTACAAAGCGAAATTCTACTGCGGTACGGAAAGCCTCCAGAGCTTCCACAAAAGTATGTAAAGGTTTAGTTGCCCACTGACGGCGAAATCCTCCAGTTAATTGATGCCAAAGGATAAATGTGTAGACTGTAAACACCAAAATCCAATGCCGTTTGAGACTTTTGGCATCTTGTACCTGATACTCGCGCAAACCTAACCAACCTTTGGCCTCACGGTAGAATACTTCTACCCAATTGCGTTGTGAGTAAGTGGTTGCCACCCAAATGGGACTCAGTCTAGGAGTTGGAGCATTGGTGAAAAAGTAATCAATTTCCGTCGCTTCTGCCCATGTCGAAGCATTTAGTTGAATTGCAACAGCTCACAAACCTTCTAGTTTCGGTATATGTACCCGAATTAGCGTTACCCAAACAGTACGTGGTTGTTCTAAATCCAATTGCACTTTTGTGAAGTCTTCTGCTGGCAATGCCTGTGCGATTTCTTCTACAGAATGTTTGCGTGGTTGTAGGTCTGTGGTCAGTTGACAAGTGACTTGACGGTTTTTGGCAATGGCAGCAATATAAGTCAGATTTCTTGACTCCAAATGTTTGACAAATGGTGTGTTATCACCATAGCCCGCATCAATTAAAGTTGTTTTTGTCCGATAGCCACGTTTGAGACATTGGTCTATTAGTTGCAGTGCCAAGTCTGGTTTTTTAACAAATTTTGGGTCAGCTTTTCCTTGTGGTAGAGAACTGCCATGTTGGTATAACGCCACATCTAATGGCAACTTCCGCACCCCATCATAGAAGTACGTTGTTAATAGCACCACTCCATTATCTGTTTTGCCTATTTCACCAATGTATTGCCTTCCGACACCTGCTGTTGCATTCCCACTTTTGCGATGACGAGAGTCATCAATAATTAGGGTAAAACCTTGCTGTAGTTCAGTTTGACGGCACTGCTGCATCACCTCTAAACGTCGGTTATTTAGGGCTGATACGTCCCACGGTGCGTTGTTTAAGAAGTGGCGCAAACTATTGTACGAGCCATCTACCGTATTATCAGCAATCTGAGCCAGGTTTTTGCGTAGGCGTAGCCCGCCGCAGGCATCGCTTTCTCCCAGTAATCCTCCTAAATACATCCTGAAGCTTTCGCGTTGTACTTGCCGCGAGAATAAGTCATCAAAGCGACCACACCAATTCTCAAAACATTTGGGCATTGCTGCCGCAACTTGATGTTTCATTTTACGCTGCTCCTGCGAGACTGACGTAAACTTAACTCTAGAACTGCATTTTAGCCTGATTTGGCACTACTTTTTTACAAAGTCCCACTAGCATTGACACTGCTAGAATCTATCTCATAAAGGGCTGTACTTCTTTTTACTGCATATTGCTAACGTTCGTAGATGCTGCACCAAGTCAATCTGCTTTATTATTGGTTGAAAACCACGACTATGGTGTTGAGCTGAAAGATTGTCATGTTCGCGTAGCGTTTCGTGGAGAAGGTACTTGTTCTGTCGCGCTCGTGCCAAATCCTGAAAAATGGTCGCATGAGGCAATTGTAGCGAGGTCAAATATGCGACCGGGGCGGATGCAGAAACTGAAAGTTGCGGCGAATTCGGGGCAGAATCCGGGGTTTAAGTTCTTGCTCTCGTGCTGGAATGATGACCCTGCTTTGCAGATTGTGATCAAGAAACTGCTGCCGAAGTTTCCGCAATGGGGTTTTGTAGTTGTGGATGGGGTGCTGATGAAGTGGGATGAGTAGCGATTACCATTTCAATTACTGGCAAATTATAACCTGCAATGCTTATGGAGTATAGTTTATAGCTTTTTTAAGTGCCGTTTTGATCTACAACATTATTATAAACTTGAGACAATGCGAACTTTTTTTTCAAGCATAGTTTCTTTTAGAAGCTGATATAGAGTATCATCATGAACTAGCAAACCTCGCTTAGTTTGTGTGTTTACAATTAAATATCTTGGTTCTTTTTCTGAAGGTGAAGCATAGAATTTTAACAATGCCCAATCAGATTCTGGGCTATTCCATAGATATGAGAATTCTTCTAAGTTTGTGTTCATAATTAATACCTTTTTTTTTCAATACTGAATCTTATGACTTTTTTACATACAGGAACTATCTGAGAACTGCGTTGCGGTGAACCTAGCGACTGAAGAAAGGCTAAGATGTCCTGGTCTGCTTTGCTAACTGCATTTGTACCTCCTGGATGTGTGTGATAAATCAAAATAATATCAGCTTCAAGTGGTATTTCAACACTGTTAATTTTACCCGAATATAAATAGTACTGTCCTCCTCTTCCATCATTCCCAGATCCCCTCTTGTACACTACAGCAAATTCAACATTATGTTTTACAGAAAGATTTTCTAATTCGTCAGGAGTAGGGCGACCTGGAATTTATACTCCATTACTTCCTGGTAAACTTTCTCCAGGTCTTGCTCCATATAAAAGGTCTGATACTGGATTGTTCTCTAGTAACTGAGGAAAACCTTCGCTAACCTTTACACTATTTTGAGCTAAAATATCATTAATTTTATTAAGAACTGGTTCATTGATCTCTTTAAATAAAAAGGGAACTATAGCAAAAGAAAGATCAACAATAGCAGAAGCCTAATATCCGGTTTTCCACTCTTTAATAGCATTAGCAACACCTAGAGCAGCAAAAGCGATCCCTGCCAATGGAAATTGACTTAACAATGCGCCAAAAACAGCACTTTGATAAGTACTTTTTAAAACTTCAGTCGATGAAACTTCACTACGACGACCTTCAATTAGTTCAGCATCTTGTTTAAGTAAGTTTTAAGCAGCTCCAAATAAAACACCACCAATTATTCCTTGACTAATACTCGTATAATTAATACTGCTAAGAATGTCATTAATCGCTTCAGCAGCAGAGAGTTATCCTAAAGATTCATATCCAGAGGGGTCAGTAAAATTAACAGGATTAGCATTGGCATAGACATAAGGATTCTTACTAATTGGACTAGTCAAATGTCCAGCAAACGCATCCTTCGAGATAAACTGCCCAAATCTGAGTTATAATATCTAGCTCTGAGATAATCCAAACCAGTGCTATCTCTCTGCTCACCCGCAAACTGATAAGTATTATCCGAACTACCAGCATTATAAATTAACGGCGTTGCTGAATCGAAGTATGAATCATGCGATTGCCTCAAGCTTGCGGGCGCTATACGCCCGCAGGGCCACGGAACCATACTTGAGATAATGTATTACCAATCGAATAGAGAGTCTAAGCATTTCCTCGGACTTGGAGTAACACTCATATTTTTCGATGTAGTCTTGCCAAATAATGCCTAAAACGGCTATTTTCGCAGATCACGAGTGTCATATAAGTCTTACTAACAATATGATCTTCATTGCTGATAAAACCAGGGTAAACTGCGGAGCCTCGTGTCACATAAAAATAAGAATGCCAACAGCTTATAATTTGCCACAAAAGCTTAAATGTTTTGGAACTGCGGTCTCCTAAAACCCAAGATATAACTCCCGGATTATGCTCCTACAACTGCTGTCCACAACCAATGAGTGTTTTTTTTACCTACAAAAGTTTCGAGTTGATCAACTTGAGTAATTTCTGGTATTTGATTATATTCAGGTGAATTAGGCAAGGTATTTCCCAGAGTTCTCACCCAATTTATTACAGTCGTATGATAGCAAAGCGTAAAGCCTTCTCTACGAGAGGCTGCGCCAACGGCATAGCTTCTCTACCAGACGCTACGCGAACGCTTAGAGCGAGTCCGCGAGCGTCTGTACTTTCTTTACTCGCTC
>NZ_JBALFV010000088.1:0-66585 GCF_036916735.1 Nostoc sp. | reverse complement strand
GTTTGCTTTCTGATTTTGGTGTTTTCCGCAAGTAAAATGACCTTTGACTTATTCAAAAGCTGTGTTTGCTTTCTGATTTTGGTGTTTTCCGCAAGTAAAATGACCTTTGACTTATTCAAAAGCTGTGTTTGCTTTCTGATTTTGGTGTTTTCCGCAAGCAAAACGAACTTTGACTCACTCAAAATTTGAATGCTTTCTCATGGTTATTTTTTGAAGTTTCACTCATAAATGTTCTATCTCTGAGACTAAAAATTTTCTAATCCAAAAGTATAAAATAATAGAAACCTGGAGAAAACTATGTCATTAGAAACAAAGATACTACAGGCGACAGCACCAACTTATACTTTTGAGACGCTTGAGAATAAGCAAGAATTTAACTGGAGACAATCTTGGTATCCTGTCTGTTTTCTGCAAGACCTGCCCATAAATCGTCCTTATAGCTTTTCTTTGTACGATGAACCCTTCGTTTTGTTCAAAGACCAAAATGGACAGCTTATCTGTTTAACAGATCGTTGTCCCCACCGTGCAGCTAGACTTTCTGATGGACAAATTATTGACGGCAAAATAGAGTGTTTATACCACGGTTGGCAGTTTGGCAATAATGGTCAATGTCTGCACATTCCTCAATTACCAACCGATGCTAAAATTCCGGTAAATGCTTGTGTGTCATCCTTTAAAGTCTTGGAACTTAAAGGTATCATTTGGATGTGGGCAGGGGAAGCCGAAACCGCTATTGATGAGCTAATTCCATCTCTACCAGATTGGGACAAGCCGGAATGCTTCAACTTAGATTATATACGTGACCTACCTTACGACCAAAGCTATTTTATTGAAAACATCATTGACCCAGCTCATATTCCAATCAGCCATGATGGCGTCATGGGAGATCGAAAAGATGCCCAACCGTTGGAAATAGAAGTGATTGAGAGCAACATTCAGGGAATTAAGGGAAGGTGGCGGCGAACAAAGACAGCCAATCTGCCTTGGACGTCATTAGATTTCATTGCTCCTAATTCGATTCTCTACAACTTTCGTAATGAACAGCAAGGTAAGTTTTGGGGCACAGCCTTGTATTCAATTCCACTAAGTAAGGATAGATGTCGGATTCTCGTTAGAAATTATAGTAACTCGTTTCCTACAAAAATAAAGCTGATGCCTCCTTGGTTAGAACATATATTGATCCGAAATAAAGTCTTAGAAGGTGATTTGCAATTAGTAGTTGAACAAAAGGCACAAATTGAGCGTTTGGGACAAAATCTCAAAGAAGTGTATTTACCGCTCAAAACATCTGATACTCTTGTGGTTGAGTATCGTAAGTGGCTAGATAAATTTGGATCATCTTTGCCGTTTTATCAAGGTTATTCCACCTCAAAAAATGTCGATAGTAGCGAATGCGATCAAAAGTTGATCGCCTTAGACCGATTCTCGCAACATACACTTATTTGTCATTCCTGCAATCGAACTTATCAAGTGACAAATAGGGTTAAGCAAAGTTGTATTGGGGTAGCGATCGCTCTAGCTGCTGTAGCGATACTTGCAGATGATTCTAGAATTAGAATCGCAGCAATATCCCTTTCTATAGCAGCAGTTGCAATGTCCGCTATGGCTCATACACTCAAAACTCACTTTGAGCGTTCTTACACTCGTCACTAAAATAGAGACTAGGCAAAGTTCGTAGTCAAGACTTTAGTCCTTATTTTTTATACACTAAAGTGCTTACTACTCTCTGCCCTCAGCAAGAAGTGCGGTCTAAATGATAAGTCTTTAGCCAGACACGATATTGGTAGCTCTGCGCTAAACTAAAAAATATTGGGATAAAAATCTCTGGCAGTAAGTTCAACTGAATCACTAATCTTTACCACTGCGGCGATAATGTCTCAAGAGGATAATGAATTACTCCAAATTCAGGAGATCACCAAACTAAAACCGAAACACTTTGCTGATTTAATCAGATCAGCACAATTAGTTTTCGATCCGACAGCAGGAGTTTCGGGCAAAAATATCAGAGTTGACTGGGAACAATTTGGAATTCCCCGTGAAGTCGCGGAAAATCTCAAATTACTTGGTCAGGAGTACCAATATGCATCTCCTCACATCCCTATTGAAGTCATTTGGAGTAAATTAACTCCAGAAACTCGTATTTGGTTCGTTGAAAATAAAGATAGGTTGTGGCAGCTTGAAGAAGCTTTCCCAGCCCTTGATGAAGATTAAACGGTTGAACCATTAAAAGGAATATAAATTATTTGTAGGGGCACAACGATCATTGTGCCCCTATCCTCTCTCTATAGGCATTTTTGTTTGAATGCAACACACGCTAAATTTACACTTAGTT
Organism: Nostoc sp.; assembly: GCF_036916735.1. Classification (GTDB taxonomy): domain Bacteria; phylum Cyanobacteriota; class Cyanobacteriia; order Cyanobacteriales; family Nostocaceae; genus Nostoc. The sequence continues at coordinate 64,253 of NZ_JBALFV010000088.1, read as the reverse complement.
CCGCAAGGCAAAAGTCAAAAGTCAAAAGTCAAAAGTTTTATATATTAAGGCTTTTGCAAGTTTTAAAATGGTCACTTGATTTACGTCAAGCTGTACTTAGTAGTCCACCAGACCAACTTTAATCGATGAATAAGTTTGTAGTAAGGACTTTAGTCCTTGATTTGAGCGCTAAAGCGCTGACTACGAACCTAGTAAATTTGACTTGACAGAGTACTAGTTATCTTGTGCGATCGCCCTAGCTTAAGTACATAAGTTAAATTAATAAAAAAGCTCATATCGATGAATCAAAGCCTAAGTGTTGCTCCCAGTCTAGAAGAACACACTCATGAAAATCCCGTTGTCAGCAAACAAGAGCTATTTACCAAGCAACTAATTGTCCTTACCTTGGAAATGCTTCTGGCATTACCTCTAGGTTTACTTCTGGCAAAGTTCCAAATTGGTAGGATTGCCTGGATATTTGGCGGAATTGCTGCTGGTACAGTAGTTCTTCAAGGATGTCGAATTCTTTATCAATATTCCCCCCAACCTAACCGCACTGCTAGAAAAGTGGGAATGGCACTTGTAGGCTTAACTGTTGGCGCTTCCAATACCCACGGGAATCTAGCTAGTATTGCTTCTGGTATTCCCGTCTTTATTTTTCTTACCTTGTTTTTGCTATTGAGTGGCAGCTTTATTGGTTATGTTTACTCGCGCCTTAGCAAAACCAACCTGTTAACAGCAATGCTGGCTACAGTTCCTGGTGGTGTCGGAATTATGGCAGCGATCGCCGCCGATTACAACAAAAATGTTACTTTGGTTGCCTTAGTTCAGGCGATTCGCGTCACCTCAGTAGTTATTCTAATTCCCTTCATTGCTAAAACATCAACTGGTAATTACTCTTTGCAAACACTCCCAATCAACAATGCTTGGCTCAATTTTGATCCATCTCAACTAGAATTACTCTTGTTAGTACTGGTAATTACTGGATTAATAGTTTATCCAGCTATATTATTTAAAATTCCAGCTGGCGATTTTTTTGGTGCATTGTTAATTGGTATCGGGTTTAATCCTTTGCTACATTTGCTGCCTTTTGTAGGTGATATTAGCTTTAGTCCCCCGCCAATAATAAACTTATTAGGTCAAATGCTTTTGGGAATTACTATTGGTGAGTATTGGGGAGACAAACCCAACTTTAGAAAGCGGACTGTCGGCTATGCCTTCATGTCCGTGGGAATGACCTTAATAGCCGGAACGATCGCTGCTATACTTGCGATGCAATTAACCTCTTGGGACTGGTTAACCTGTCTTTTAGTCACAGCACCAGGAGGATCAGCAGAAATGATCTTGGTTTCTTTGGCATTAAATCATAATGTTGAAATTGTCACAACTGGTCATTTAGTGCGACTAATTGCGATTAATAGTTCTCTACCGCTTTGGGTGTATTTGTTTCGTCGTCTGGATGAGCAAGTTTCAAAGCCAGTTTAATTAATAAGGGCATTGGGCAGGCTTGCCGTGAGCGTAGCCGAACGGGAGCAGGGGACAGAGCAATATTTCTCGGTTCCAAGGGAAAGGGAAAAGGTTTTAATTCACCCTTTACCCTTTACCTGAATCGCATTAATTTACTACTTATGGGGTGGCGAAATCAGAGACTTTAGTGGCTGTAAAGTTAAAATCAACTCCATTAGCAGAGGCTCCATCTTGAGGTCTCCAAACTTTAAATTCTCCTCCTATGCGTAATCCATTCGGAGTAATCCATCCCTCATAAAATTGGAATGGAATGCTGCTATTAGCAGGTATGCGTACAAACACAATACGACGCACAGAAGGAATATAAAAACCTTGGATACTTATTGGTGATGTTGTGCCAACGTCAATCATTGTGCCAGAGAGGACGCCGTTTGAAGCTTGTGTAATTCGCAGAGTAATTGGAGTCTGGTTGCTGAATCCACTCCACTGACCTGTAATATTACCTGGAGTAGCGGATTGTGAAAGGGCTACACTTGGTGATAACAGCGCTACGCCACTCACCATTAAGCCTGTTGTCACAGCTTCTCGAATTCTAAGATTTGTTTTCATCAACTTTCACTCCTGTATTTTCTTTTGAGTTAGACACTGCTGGATAATGAAACTACAGACATATTTTGAATTCAAACACTCATATATACAGAACTTTGACTTCCGTCATCAGACCAAAAGCTTGTTACTTGATTCAACAAAGTTCCGAATATACAAAAGTCAATTCTAGAAAATATTACCAGATACACTGGATTTGTGATAGCTTGATTTATCCTCTATGAATAGAAAAATTCATCTCTATTTTGAATGCTTTTTTGATATAAAAATTCGGGTTTAAACTTGACATTAATTTTATTTATTCAAGATAAAATACAAGTATTGACATCATTTTTAGTTAATACCAATTCTCTCTGAAACTACATATTATTTTGACTTTTGACACTTCGACTTAGCTCAGTGTTAACTTTTGACTTCCCCGTACCCCTGCTCTTAAGCAAGCTACGCGCAGCGTCCCGTAGGGAAAGGGCTAAATCATCCCAACCTACACCAGAGTAATTCTTTAGGCAAAACCTACGCAGTATTGCCTTGTCTCTACTCTCCACTTCCCACTCCCCATTCCCCATTCCCCACTTTTAAAGATGCAACTTGAATGCTGATTAGCTTATTCTTTTGTTATCAAAATATAAAGGATACTTTAGATGGTTGCTCAAATCCAAGAACTTGAAGCGCAGCACTGGGTTAAAACTCGTTCTTCCCTCGACCCTAGCGAATCCACTTTCCTGATTTGGAAAGGTAAAATTTATGCTTTTATCCCCGGTGAGAAAAGACAACTCCTGTTTAAGATCCTGGGATTGAGTGTTAGCAGATGTATTCCCACAGCAGAGGGTAGCTGGGATTTTACTTCCAGGGAATTAACTTACTACCTCAACCCACAAACAGATGAAGTCTTACCCAAATGGGAGAATCCTTGGACAGGCGAGACAGTTCCAGTGATTCACGTTGCTAATAATCCAGTGCAGGGGAAGTTTAAGGGAAATTTCCCCGCACAAGTAGATGGTGACAGCACAACCTTTGTTTTTGATATATTTCCCTATTACCCTAATCCCTTAGCAGACGATCCCAAATTTGCCGAATATAGCCCAAATCCAATTTATCAGGCAGCAGAATTGTTTAAATTAACAGTGCCAACCGCAGATTTATTCAACACAGCCCTCTCCTCAGTTTCTCAACTTAAACTGAGTTGGGATCGGATTGGTCAATGGCTTCCCTGGATGAAAATGGGCGATCGCCCCGGTCAACTGATCTACAGTGCTGTTGGCAGCAAGGTGAATGGTTTACCAGAACTGCCTCCAGTGCTGCAAGACGAAATTAATAACCGTATTCCTCTATATAAAAAAGCCCCAAAAGCATTGATAGATGGAGAAGATATGACTTCCTGGTTGTACTTCCAAAAACACTTTCAAGCTTACTTAGCTGGTGAAATCTTCCCGCTTCCCCAAGCAGAAGAATTTTGACCGAAGAGGCAGGGGGCATACTTCGACACTTCGGCAAGCTCCCTTCCCTGCGGGACGCTACGCGAACGACAAGCTCAGGGTGGTGCAGTGCATCGCTGCGCTCAGTACAAGGGCCATGTATGAAAATGATTTTGCATAATACTAAAATCCTTGTAGAGACGTAGCACTGCTACGTCTCTACAAGGATTCATACTTCAATTCAGCAACGCCAGATATTTAATTAATATCTCATTTAAGCAGGCGGCTGTATGTTTTGAAATTCTTTAATAGCTTCGATATGGGCTTGATTTACCTTTGTATGCTCGTTTACTGCTTCTGAATATACATCTGTTGAAGGTTCTTCTATTAGTTTGTGCGCCAAATCTTGAAATTTCTGCGCGTGCTCGTGCATTGTTTCTGCATAGGCTAGGATACGTTCTTTTTGTTCCGCATCGATTCGGTCATCTGTTTGTAAACTCTGACCCAACTCTTCTATCTCTTTGCTATGCTCAATCGATTTTTGAGCATGTTTTTGTGTTGTCTCTACAGTCTGCTTTGAAACTTCATGCATAATGTTAATCCCGACTCTTGTCTTAAAAAAACTATAAAATAAAGCTTTTACTGCCAACTTCGCTCTAAATTAACAATACCAGATTTGATTATCCACTTTCAAGCAGAAGCTGCCTCTACAAAATATTTACAATCAATAATAGATAATTTCAACTAGCGCTAATAAAACTCAGAATAAATCCCCAACAAAGATAGAACATTTTCCTCTACCCCTTTGCTTTTTTCAACCAAATTTCGCCTCCTGGTCTGAACAATCAAATAGATGTAAACCTAACCGTTGGGAAAGTTCTTCACATACTTTGACCCCCCGCACACTATTACCACGCACATCCAACAGGGGCGAAAAAACTCCAATGCCCATCTTATTGGGTACAACGGCGATAATCCCACCACAAATTCCGCTTTTGGCCGGAATCCCAATTTTATAAGCCCACTCACCTGCAAAGTTGTACATTCCGCAGGTATACATCACACTTAAAATATCTTTAATGTAACGCTTATCTACCGCTTGTTCTTTGGTAATGGGGTTAATACCTCTGTTAGCAAGGGTAGCCGCCATCACTGCTAAATCTTGGCAATTCACCATCACAGCACACTGCTGGAAATAAAGATCCAGTGCCTCTTCAATATTGCGGTCAATCATACCAAAGTTGAGCATCAGATGTGCCATTGCCCGGTTGCGATGCCCTGTACTGCGTTCTGAGGTAAAAACTGAAATGTCAACGAACACGTCACGGCCAATATATCGCCGAAACATATCTAGCATTCGGTTCAGACGTTCGGTGGGGCCGGAACCTTTAATTAAACTGGTGGTTGCGATCGCACCTGCATTTACCATTGGGTTATAAGGTCGCTTCGATTGCTCATCCAAAACAATCGCGTTGAATGCATCCCCTGTCGGTTCTACGCCAACTCTAGTCAAAACGTAATCCAGTCCATGATCTTCTAAGGCAAGTCCATAAGCAAATACCTTAGAAATTGACTGAATAGTAAAAAGTTGTTCGTAGTCCCCAACTTTGTAAACCTGACCATCTACTGTCACAATGCAAATGCTGAACAAATCCGGGTTTGCCTTTGCTAGTTCAGGAATGTATTTTGCGACTGCACCCTCCCCCAGTGACTTGTACTGGGAATGCAACTCGTTGAGAACAGCTTTTAATGGCGATGGTTCTATTTCTAAACTCCAGTGATTTGTCATTAGGCTGATGGCATTTCCCAAAATACCTACTATATATAGAAGGGGTGCAGCTGTACATCCCTACAGTTGCAAAGATTTTTGAACAGATAGCTTGCTCTATAAAATCATATTTGAGCAACTACTTAGCTCAATAAAATGTTGTGCTTTATGATACCCTTTATCTTGAATCTGCAAGCGATCGCAAAGATTTGCTAATTTTTTTATCATTCATCCTGAAAAATATTCAGTTGAGTATCTTCCTTTTTTTTATACTCAGTAGTACTAGGTTACTAAGTAACATATATCACTATTTTAGCCTAGTTATAGAAAATAAAAGTCATGATTAATCTAAGTGGAAAAAACTTTGAAAAAAGATATTAAACCCAAATTAATTTACATAATTTTTTAAGATGTAACTCATATCATGACTTATTCATAGAGAAATCTAAAGATTTCGTTAAATAAGTAATTTTAAGTATTTATGCCGATGCCATTCAATTAAAGTTATATTAACTTCTAATTGTAAATAGCCAAAATAAATGTAACATAAAATACACGATTAGCAACGAGCCTTTAGAACCGATATGAATAGGGTATCGTTGCTTTAGCGTGCAATAAGCATAAAGTTTTTTTAATAATTTTTGGACTTGCCAAAAAAAGCGTTACATAGGCAAAGTCCTTATTTGAGAAAGGTTTCGCCCTGAAAATTGGAATTGAATTTGAGAAAGCTGCCAAGAATTACGCTAAAACCCTGATCCCCAAGCCAAAAGGTTCGTGCTAGTCTGTTGCAGTTATAAATAACAAAGTGGAAACGGAACGAGTTCGAGTTTTTCAGTAGGGAAGTCACTTTACACAAAGTAAAGAATCCTGCGAATTATAAAACTTAAATTCTACAGTCGCTTTAAAAAACGGACGCATGAATCAAAGACATTTGTGGATTATTGTTGCCCTGTCTATGGCTGCTTTGGGCATACCCTCAGTTGGCTGCACTCAAACCATCAAGGGAAATGCGCTAGCTTCCCAGAAATCAGCCGCCTCTGATGTGGTGAAAGTGGGAGAGTACCAATCCAGAGCAGGGAAACAAACCTTGGATGCTGTGATTACAGAAATTCATCCTCACAACATTAGAGGACGTAAGGCGGCAACCCTTTTTATCCGAAATATACCTGTTCTCACCTTTTTGAGTTCTGTATCAAATACAAGTCTTGAAACTAAAAAAGTTGGTGCAATTGGAAATTCTGGGGGCGTACAAAAGTACGCCCTTATTGCTAGCAATTCATCAAATGGGCTTGATACTGGGAACATGACAGATGTGAGTAACCAGATTAGCTCCGCCGACAATGACCCGGTTCAGATAGCTGGTGTAATAGCAGCTAAGATCAACCAGTTGAATCGGGAAAATGTAGATGGGAGTAAGATTACCGTAAGTTGGAAAGCAGGGGAAAAATCGACTGACAATCAAGCGCAAAATAAAAGCGCCCCAGTCCAACAAAATGGCGATCGCTATGTAATCAAAGTTAATGACGAAGAATTAGTCGAAATCAACGAAGATACCCGACTAGCAGATACCACCAACAATCTAGCGCAAGATGCATTGCAAGCAACCAATCGCCTGCGGAGACTTCTAGGCAATGCATCTCCCTTAAAAGAAATTGCTAATTTACCAGTGCGTCTGCCAGAATCAATACAAAAGCTACCTCAAGAGGCTGTTGGAATAGTGCGAGCCACCTTGAGAGGCATAGCTTCTTATTACGGCTATGACGGTTCTGGTAATCGTACTGCTAGCGGACAGAGATTTAACCCAGAAGGAATGACTGCTGCTCATCGCAGCTTACCCTTTGGTACACAAGTCCGGGTAACCAACACCCGCAACGGTCGTTCTGTAGTAGTGCGGATTAATGACCGAGGCCCATTCGTTCGCGGTCGAGTCATAGACCTGTCTGCTGGGGCAGCTCGGGTTTTGGGAATGATGGGCAGTGGCGTAGCACCAGTACATATTGAAGTCTTAGGGAAATAGTCGAGTAGGGAATAGGGAATAGGGTTTTTCCCAATGCCCAATACTTCTCTACGAGAGGCTGCGCCAACGGCTTACCTCGGCAACGCTTGGCACAAGTCGCGGTTCCTGAGCGTAGTCGAAGGGGAGTACAAGTGCCCAATGCCCACTCCCCATAACAATTCCCCTAGCTCAATTATCTCTTCCCTCTATTTCAGATATAAACTAACGGGGGAGGGATCGATAAGAACTAGGGGTATTTTTGTGCGCCTGCTGACAACAGTCGCAGCTTTACGCTGCTATTTAACTAAACGCTGCTCAGAAAACAAGCTAATTGCGGTTACTGAGGATCTAAAACTAGATGAGATGACTGGCTGGTATCAGACGGCAGTCGGTCTGGTGCCAACGATGGGAAATTTGCATCATGGTCATTTAAGCTTAATTCAACGGGCGCGGCAAGAAAATTCTAGGGTGATTGTGAGTATTTTTGTCAATCCCCTGCAATTTGCTCCCAATGAGGATTATCAACGCTATCCCCGCACTTTAGAGCAAGACCAAAAACTGTGTGAACAAGCTGGGGTAGATGCAATTTTTGCGCCAACTCCGGAAGAGATGGCAGTTCCCCAGAAGAGTATACAAGAATCAAAGGTTACACAAGTTATCCCACCATCTGCTATGATAACAGGCTTGTGTGGTCGTTCTCGGCAAGGTCACTTTCAAGGTGTCGCTACGATTGTGACCAAACTTTTCAACTTGGTACAGCCTGACCGTGCCTACTTTGGCCAAAAGGATGGTCAGCAACTGGCAATTATTAAACGCTTAGTAGCTGACTTAAATTTGTCAGTAGAAATTGTTAGTTGTCCAATAGTACGGGAAGCTTCGGGTCTTGCCTTCAGTTCTCGTAATCAATATTTGACTGCAACGGCAAAAGAGCAAGCCGCGGTATTATATCGCGGCTTGCGACGAGCTCAAGCTGCTTTCCTTGCAGGCGATCGCAATAGTAACAGGTTGATAGCACTTGTCCAGGAAGAAGTGGCAATAGTCAAGACGATTTTAGTGGAATATATTGAATTGGTTGAACCGACTACGTTAATGTCTTTAGAAAAAGTTGAGGAGGAAGGAATGTTGGCGATCGCAGCTCGTCTTGGGTCTACACGTTTGATTGACAATATTATATTGCGCGATCGTCAACCCATTATCGCCATTGATGGCCCAGCCGGGGCTGGAAAATCCACAGTGGCGCGTCAAGTGGCAGCAAATCTAAATTTAGTCTATTTAGATACAGGAGCGATGTACCGAGCTGTGACTTGGTTAGTACTACAAAAGGGGATTGCCATTGATGATGAGTGTGCGATCGCAGAATTAACCAACCAGTCTAAAATTGAACTTACCCCTACCCAGGATTTACAATCGTCCGTGGGGGTTTGGATTGACGGTATCGATGTTACCCAAGCAATTCGCACGATTGAGGTCACATCTCAAGTATCTGCGATCGCTGCACAAAGTGCTGTCCGTCAAGCACTGGTTAAACAACAGCAAAATTGGGGAAAGAAAGGCGGTTTAGTCGCTGAAGGTCGAGACATCGGTACTCACGTATTCCCCGATGCCGAAGTGAAAATTTTCTTAACCGCTTCTGTAAGTGAACGCGCCCGTCGCCGCCAGGAAGACTTTCACAAACAAGGCCAACCCGAAGTGAGTTTAGAGCAACTGGAACGCGATATTGCAGAACGTGACTGGAAAGATAGTACACGTAAAGTTTCCCCTTTGCAAAAAGCGGCAGATGCGATCGAAGTTCAAACCGATGGCCTGAATATTTCCGAAGTCACAGCAAAAATTGTAAATTACTACCAGCAGCGTTTATCTCATCAGTGGTGATTGTAGCTTTTCCTAATCCAATGAGATACATCAGAGCAAGCTCTCGAAGAACAGGGAGGGAGTTGGGGTAGGGTTCTTTCAGCTACTCAACTGATAACCGCTATACCACTATTTGCTGTTAGTTTTTTAGTTCAAAAGGGTGGTAGATGAGTCATGATTCACTTACCATCCTTAAAACTGCACCCAAAAATAGCTCATCTGCAAAAGATTAACAATTTTGCTATTAGCTATATTTATTAAAATTTTTATTTTCCTATTCTAAACCTTAGCTTTATTTTAAGTACTAAATCATCACGCTTTCGACTGATCCTTAAAATTAGAATTAATCCCGCTACAGGTAGAAGCCAGAAAGCTTTAATTGTTAAATGCTAAGTAAAAGGTAGTTTTGCTGAAGGCAAAAGAACAGCAGTTGATCCGCTTGGAGAAACCCCTTCTCTGCCAGAGGCTTGTCTGTGACATGCTACTCGCGTTCGCCAACGTGTAGGTCTCGTAGAAAAGACTGCACCACCTCTACAAGGTAAAAGCTGCTCAGGAAGATGATTTCACTGGTTGGCATTTTACGTTTAACTATGTCTACCTACCTACTTAATTACTTATTGGTTTTTATCTAGGAAATATTAGTCATTTTTATTTATAGTCATTATTTCCTATTGATTTGACTTATTTTACTTATTAGACTAAGTACTTTGTTTTTATCTTCACTTTAGTAGTAAAATGACAATGTTAAGTTTTATGTTTCATCATTAAAAACATAAAACCTTAAAAATAAAAGCTGTTAATTTCCTAAGCTTCTGCAATAGCTTAAAACTAGAAATCGGTAAAGAGAGGATTTGACACAATGGCATTTGTACAAGAACCACTACCCTTCGATAAAAATGCTTTAGAGCCTTATGGCATGAAAGCTGAAACTTTTGAGTATCACTATGGCAAACATCACAAAGCTTATGTAGACAACCTCAACAAGCTTACCGAAGGTACAGAACTTGCTGATAAATCTCTGGAAGAGGTGATCCAAATTTCCTTCAAAGACTCCTCTAAAGCCGGAATTTTCAACAATGCTGCCCAAGTTTGGAATCACACCTTCTTTTGGAATTCCTTGAAACCAGCAGGTGGTGGTACACCCACTGGCGATCTCGCAGCCAAAATCGATAAAGATTTTGGCAGCTTTGACAAATTCAAGGAAGAGTTCTCTAACGCGGCCACAACTCAATTCGGTAGTGGCTGGTCTTGGCTTATTGATGATGGTGGTACGTTGAAGGTGATCAAAACACCAAATGCAGAAAACCCTTTAGCTCATGGTAAGAAGGCACTCTTAACCTTGGATGTTTGGGAACACGCCTACTACATTGACTACAGAAACGCCCGTCCAGCGTTCATCAAGAATTTTCTAGACAACTTGGTGAACTGGGACTTTGCTGCTGAAAACTTGGCTCAAGCTTATTAATTACAGAAAAGCCTGTCCAGCGTTCATCAAGAATTTCCTAGATAACTTGGGGAACTAGGACTTTGCCGACTAAAACTTGGCTTAAGTTTAATTAACTAAAAGTTTTAAAATAATTATCAGTTATTAATAATAATTGATAATTATTTTTTTAATCATAACTAAAAAACTGTTTATTATAAATGGTTTTAACAAGAGGTTTTACTAAATATAGCAATCCGATTTGATTCCAGAATTACTCGTAAAGACCGGCGACTGGGGACACAAAGACTAGCGGTAGTTGAATCTCGACTTGGCTCGATTACCGCGTAGCCGAAACTCGATTTTTGCAAAGTCGAAACTCAGTGCATCGCTGGGAAGAAGCAATAAAGGTGTACTGAGTTTTTTCAAAAATCAAATACGAGTCCTATATATAAATTAAAAATAATTAGTTAATAGTAAAGATTATCAGCAGCCATGATTAGCATCGTGGCTGTTTTTTATTGGCTAGGCATATAGAGCAGAGACTTTCTGGACAGAATATTAAAGTTATAGTTGACTTTCTTAAGATCCCATCTGTTGGTCGTAATGGTCGCAGCACTCCGTCTTCTAACTTCCTTGCGACTCCGTAAATAGCAGAGGTGATTTCTATCTCTAACAAGACTTACGCAAAAATTGCTAAAAAGCTTTATTTATCGAACTGCCTTCGCGCTTCGTGTTTTTCAAGGAGAAGACGCCTTCTGGTGCGTAGGCTTCCGCCAACCTGCAGCCTCTGGCAAAGAAGAATCTTAGAGTGCGCGTAAGTCTTACATAAGAGGGTATTGTAAACAGCCTGTTAATTGACAATTACTCTCCCTGATTTCCTTTGGTTTCTCTAAACTGCCTCCTGTATCATAAAGGAGGCAGTTTTTATTGTAAGGAGAAGGACGCCATTCTCATAGAGCCTTCAACCCTCATCAATTGCAAGCTAGCAAATCTGAGACTTTATACTCTTGCTTGTTTTAGTTGCTGTAGTTCTTGCTGAGGACACTATTTCCCCTGCCTCCTGTATCTTAAAAGTAGTAAGATTAAAATCAAAATATATGGATAGCAAAGAACTAGCCCAATATATCGAAGCAACTGATGGCATCACTAAACCTTGGCTATTGGTACAATTGCGTCTCAAGAAACTGCAAGAGCGTCGAGCCACGCTGACAGACGATACCTACTACAAAGAATTAAAAGACATTTACCAAGACTTGATGAATTTGGGAGAATGGTGGCGTGGTATTGAAGATGAGGTATTGTGAACTACTCATAGTTGCATACGGCTGAACAATTTGTTCTGTTTACGTTTAAGGTTTCTCTCTTGTTTGGCAAGGTGTTTAGGGTTATCATACTTGGAAACTTTTTTGCCGTCAGTAACAACTACAAAGTGTTTTAACCCTAAATCACTACCGTTTCAAACATCTTTAAAATTATCTCTATACAAAATATAAGTTGGAAACATAATTAATCTTTGGCTCGTCGTTCCGCTAGATTAACAATTTCTGTTGTTGTCAACTCATATCACAAACAAGACTGTCAGCGATTTACTTTGAATAAGTAATGATGATTTATCGTGCTTATCTAATCCCAAATATCATCTCCAAAAATAACTCAATGGAATTTCTGAATTTTTCTCCGGAAGTTCAGCACAATCATCAGAAAAAAATCTAAGTAAAGCTGATTAGTTGCTTTTTACTTGCACACCCACATTCACAACATGAAATCACATCTACTGGCGATTGCTTTAAGCAGTTTGGTTCTAGTTGCAGAACAAGCTAAAGCCTCACAATTACAGTCTTGGTACTATGATTCTAGCCAAAACCAATTAGACCTAACTACCACTTCGGGAATAGAACCAAAAGCCTTTTTATTAGATAATCCTAGCCGATTGGTAATTGACTTACCTGGAACTAATTTTAATTCTGATAGTGTCAAACAAAGTTTTGGGAATGCGGTGAGAGAAATTCGCCTCGGCAAACCAGAGTCTCAAACAACTCGTTTTGTCATAGAGTTAGCTCCTGGTTATGATGTAACTTCCCAAAATATATCAATTAAAGGAGATTCTCGTTCTCATTGGATTTTCAAATTCAATTCATTTGACCACCAAAACAATCCCATTATTGGGGAAAATAGAGAAGATATCGCCATCAAATCTACAGATGCATCTACATTTGCTGGAGTTGTAAATCTTGGTCAAGAGATGATTGGCATCACTTCTCAAATTCGCACTTTATTAACAAGTTATAAAACATTAAATTCAGGAATATTTTTCTTAGATTTAGCTACAGGAAACTATATAGATATTAATGGCGAAAAAAGATTTGCTGCTGCTAGTACAATTAAATTTCCCTTATTAGTGGCTCTTTTCCAAGAAATAGATGCAGGTAGAATTAAACTCACCGATAAATTAGTGATGCGGCGCGATTTAAAGGTTGGTGAATCTGGAACTATGCAATACAAACCCATCGGTACTAAATTTAACGTCTTAGAAACTGCTACCTTGATGATGACAATCAGCGATAATACCGCCACAAATCTGATTCTCGATCGCTTGGGTGGTGCAGCAAAAGTTAGCCAACGTTTTCGTAGCTGGGGATTGCAAAATACAGCACTTCGGAATCTACTTCCAGACATCGCTGGCACAAATACCACTAGTTCTAAAGATCTGGTCAGATTGGCGGCGTTAGTTTCTAATAATCGTTTGTTATCCCCAAATAGCCGCAATCAAGTTTTAGGCATTATGCGCCATGTCAAAACTAATAGTTTACTACCAGCTGGTATTGGTCAAGGAGCTACGATCGCTCACAAAACTGGTACATTGAGATTTATCATTGGTGATGCGGGTATAATTCAAATGCCCAATGGCAAAAGCTACTTAGCAGGTGTTTTGGTGCAAAGACCAAACTACGATCCCAAAGCTGGAGATTTTGTCCGTGAAGTTTCCAGAAGAGTCTATAATTACCTGGACAATACCAAAGTTAGCAATCTGGACAATACCAAAGTTAGCAATATAGAACCGATACTTGGCGATGCCTCCGGTGGTCACTGAGCTTCTTGCCTTGAGCGTACCCCTACGGGGAAGCAAGCTACGCGTAGCGTCTCGTAGAGAAGCCGAAAGGTATCGAAGTGCGGGCTACGCCTACGCACTCCTTAAATAAATATAGGGGCTTACAGTTAGCTGTATGCCCCTACATAATCTATCGGTATCAGGTATTTCGCGAAATGTTATTTCAAGAAATTTCGTATAGCACTACCGCCATACCTACCAACAGCAGGAATTTCCAGGAAGCTATCTGTAGCTTTGCCTGTACCATCGTCGGTAACAAATTTCTGATTACCTGGATGTCCATTGGGCACGAAAAGTTGCGGATGATCAAAAGGCGCTTTCTCATACCTAACTCGCTCATCAGTCAGTGCCTTTAAAAAGGCGACCAATTGCTGTTTTTCTTCTGGTGATAGATTCAGTGGGGGAAGAACTCCAAAGTCACCACCTCGATTGTAAAAATCAACCACTTGCTCTAAAGTTGCTTGACCTCCATTGTGGAAGTAGGGAGCAGTGAGTTCGACATTGCGAAGTCCAGGCGCTTTGAAAGCTCCGTTTGCAGTTACAGTTTCACTAGAATTCAACGGTGGATTGAGGACGGGAGGGTTTTCGCCAAGGAGAAGCTGAAATTTCCCTAACTGAGCCAATCGTGCCTCTGAAAGCGGATTATTCTGCACAGGGTCATTACCACCCAAACCGGGGTCGTCCGTAACAGGTCTAACGCCGATATTGAAGAAACCATTGTCTTCAGCGGGTCTTGCACCGAACGGCGCACGTTTGATTCGTCCGTCTTTAGCCACGCTGCTCACTGAAGCAGCTGTTAATTCCGATCCAACGTGACAACCAATACACAGAGCCTTGCCCTGGAACAGTTGTTGACCTAGTTGCTGCTGCTTAGTTAGGGCTGTGGTGTTTCCCTCTAAGAAGCGATCAAAGGGCGTATCGTTGGCAATGAGTGTAGACTCGTACAACTGAATTGCCAGCCCAAAGAACAGCGAGAAGTTATACTCCAACAGCGTGTACTCATCGGTGTTGGAAGAGTTATCAGCGCTATTGACAAAAGTCCGTCTACCTTTAGCATCAACCTGGATAAGTTGATTAGACTTCCACCACTCCGGGTTAAAGGCATCTTTAATCAGCTGATCGTAGGTTTTATCCTTGAGTCCGGGCTGAGGATATCTACTGTCTGCACCTAAAACGCTGTCTTGTGGATCCACAATCTGTTTGCCTAGCGGTCTGAGGCGAGATAACTTTTGCCCCAGGACTCGGGGGAGCTTTGTACCTCTAATTGACAGAACATTTTGCAGCAGTGTGCTCAGAGATTTACTGTCGCCAATTTGCGTCAAATTATCAGTAAGTTCATCAACGGAATTGAGTAGCGGTCCAACCAAAGTATCAGCAATGTTATCTAGATTATCTGGAGGCAGTTTGGTGAGAGATTTTTTGTTGTCAATTCGCCCGAACTTATCACCAATTTCTTGAAAAGTGCGACCATCACCCGACAACTCGAAGGAACTGAGTGGCGGCCCGAGCGCCTGAGAAGCCAAAGACGAATTACTCAGCCTGATTTTGACAAATTTAAGCTGATTTTGCTTTTCTGCTTTTACCACAGAGGCGTTAGGATCTCTTAAACCAAAGGGATTCACCCCATTAAAGATGTTCTGTGCCCTTCCATCCCAAAAGTTGCGGAAGTTGAATGCTGAATTAATTACGGTTGGGGTGTTACGCGGCTGGACGCGGCGCACATTTGTACCTCCGACGTTAAACACCGGATCTGGCTCCGTTTTTACTTTGTCTTCCGCGCTACCAGGGATGACATCAACAAACTTAGTATTGGAGACACCCTGAGAAGAACTGACATCATTTCGGTCAGATACAACGGTATTAGGATTATTCGGGTCTGACAGCTTGTGGAAGGGAAAATCTCCCGGTTTAAGTTGGTAGTTTGGCGCACCACCTATATTAAAAACTGTATCCGGATTCACAGTACCATCAGCGTTAATCCGCAAAAGCCCAGGAGAAATCTGATTTTTGGATCTATTGTCGGCTCCAGCATGGAAGTGACAACTAGCACAGGAGGTTTGTCCGTCGCTCCCAACCTGCATATCCCAAAAGAGAGTTTTTCCTAATTTGATTGCAGCTGCTTTGTCTTTTACGAAGTCTCCAAGATTGTCAGGCTGTGGAACCGATACGCTCTTGAGGGAAGCTAGCGGCAGTGTTACTTGGGCTGATACAGTATTTCCAGCTATTACTGCTGCCAGAATAATGGCAGCAATTGTTATAGTCTTTAAAAATCTTGATCTCAAGTAATTAAGCTTGTCATATCTGAATCTCCACCCTTGACGTTTTATTTTTGTCAGCAAAGATTTGAGTAAAAACCGACCTCTTGAGGTCAGTAGCAAGTAAATTGATAAGCCAGTAAGAAAGACTACTAAGCTTATTATGGGTATGATCCCCATAGATTTTTTGTAGTAAATTAACACCGAAAAAATTATACATCTGTAATCAAATTTCAAATGTAATATTCATGTAAAGTACCTACACAATTTACAAATTTTATGTGAGCAAAAAACCTATAAGACTACAAATAAATTCAGTTGGGTAGGTAAAGTATTCTATATTTAACCTGCATTAATCAGGTTATTAACATCAGCACTAATTTGGATAAAATATTTGAATGTCACTACATCAAAGTTCTGGTCGCTGGCGCTTAGGGCTAGCGTTATCGCTATTAACGGTATTATTGTGGGGCATTTTACCTATTACTCTGGCGATCGCTCTGCAAGTGCTTGATGTCTATACAGTCATTTGGTTTCGTTTTTTGATATCTTTTTTACTGCTTGGTATGTATTTAGGAATACGCGGTAAATTACCAAGGTTAGAACAACTGCGTTCTGCTTCTTGGAAATTATTAGCGATAGCTACCCTCTTATTAGGAACTAATTACTTTTTATTCATGCAAGGTTTAGCACTAACATCGCCTGGTAATGCTGAAGTTATCATTCAATTATCTAGCCTTTTATTAGGTTTCGGAGGATTAGTGATTTTTAAAGAACGTTATCGGCTGTATCAATGGATTGGTGTCAGTATTATGACTTGCGGTTATCTTTTATTTTTTCGAGAACAACTAACAAATTTAATTACAGCGCATGGCACATACATACTAGGTAGTGTCTTGATTGTGCTAGGAGCAACGGCTTGGGCTATTTATGCTTTGGCACAAAAGCAGTTATTACAATCTTTATCTTCCCCTAGTATCATGCTGATTATTTATGGGGGTTGTGCTTTATTATTCACTCCTCTAGCCAAAATACAATCACTTTTTATACTTGATAACTTCCATTTATTAATGCTCGTTTTTTGTGCTTTGAATACTTTAATTGCTTACGGTGCTTTTGCCGAATCATTAGAACATTGGGAAGCATCAAGAGTGAGTGCAGTAATAGCTCTTGCTCCCATTGTGACATTAATATCAATTGCAGCTGTATCAGTTATTGCATCTAAGTGGATGCCATCAGAAAACTTCACTTTTATCGCAATATTAGGAGCGGGTTTAGTAGTTACAGGTTCAGTAGCGATCGCCTTGGGAAAAGCTAATTAATTAGAATACTTTTCAGGATTTATACTGGGCTTTTCATCTAGTAAATTCGTGCCCTCTTCAAAGCTACAACATAAATACTGAGGCAGAGTATTTTTTATTTGTTATGATTTACTAGTGAAGGCAAACTATGGGGTCAGCCTCTTATAAGATGGATACTTTACCCATCTGTGTGACTCTGTAGGATCTGATTTTTGACTTGATAGCCAAAAGAAAATTCTTGAAGAAGAATTCAAAAATCAGAATTCAGAAGTCAGAATTAATTACTAGAGAATTCTAACTACTGACTCCTAAATTCTGTTTTGATAAAATCCAGGCTAATAACTTTAAGTAAACCAAGCAGGGCGCCAGAATAACTACCAAAGCCAACACCTGATAAAACCAGACTACCGAAATAGTTGAGCGATGAATAGTTTGTTTGGTAATTGGGCCAGCACCCTGAGAAAAAATTCCTTATTGCTGGCTCTTTCAATGGTGCTGCCAACGTTTGGAATTAGCAATTCTGTCTTGGCAGCAGAGCGGATTTATGCATCTTATTCAGCTTTAGAGCTTTCCATTTCAGTCACTACTTTAGAAAACTATGCCAAAACAGGTATAATTAACCAAGACTTGGCAGCCTATCAGCAATATCTGCCTCTTCAACAGCTTCAAGAATTGCGGCGGATTTTACTTAATCGTGTGAAAGTTAGTCCGGTAGTAGTTTCGCAACTCCTCTACACATCCCAAGGAGAATTGTTGCTGCATCGGTTAGCGCAAATCATTAAAACCAGTCACCCAGAACCAGGATTTGCTGCTTTGCGTTCGGCACTAATTTTAGCTTCTGGTGAATCGGAAGGCTTGACACTTTTAAATGTGTTGCGTAAATATCCCACCAGCAGCATTCGCCTTGACGTAGCGCAGACTTTGGAAATAGCTACGGAATTAGATAAACTTGTTAACCAAACCCATCGAGCGATCGCAGCAGTTTCGCAAGAGTCTAAAATAGAAGCTGCTACCATCAAACAACCGAATTTATCGCAATTGCCCGATTTAAAGGTTCCAGGAAAGTTTAAGTCGCAAAAATACACCCTAAAGTTTTTCGACTCATCACGCAATCGGCTTTTATTAACTGATATTTACATTCCCAATGTCCAGAATACCGCACCCGTAATTGTGATTTCTCACGGCTTGGGTTTAGATAGCAGCAACTTTCAATATTTAGCCACGCACCTAGCATCTTACGGATTTGCCGTCGTTGTTCCCAATCATCCTGGTAGTGATGCTAAACAATTACATTCTCTGTTGAATGGACACGTCAATGAAATAGCAGAACCAAGTGAATTTAAAGACCGACCTTTGGATGTAACATACATCCTGAATCAACTAGAAAAAGACAATCAATCTGATTCACGATTTAAAGGTCGCCTAAATCTGCAACAAGTCGGAGTATTTGGTCAATCTTTGGGAGGCTACACAGCCTTAGCCCTAGCAGGTGCTAAAATCAACTTTGAGCAGCTAAAACAAGACTGTCAACCAGCAGCACTGCAAAATACCTGGAATATGTCTTTAATGCTCCAGTGTCGCGCTTTAGAATTGAGCATCAGCAAGTCTGGCAAGGATTATAACCTGCAAGATGAGAGAGTGAAAGCTGCGATCGCAGTTAATCCCATTACTAGTTCTATTTTCGGCAAAGCTGGCTTAAGTCAAATCAAAACTCCAGTAATGATTGTCAGCAGTAGTGATGATACAGTTGCACCAGCTTTATCTGAGCAAATTTTACCTTTCTCCTGGTTGGCGAATTCACAAAAATATCTCGTCATGCTTGTAGGTGGTACTCACTTCTCCACTATTGGCAATGCCAACCCCGCAAATCAACAAGTAGCATTACCTGCCGATATGATTGGCGATGCTTCCCAAGCGCGTCGTTACATGAATGTTTTAAGTTTACTTTTCTTCCAAACATACATTGTAGGAAGACCGCAATACACCTCCTATCTTAACGCCGCCTACACTCAAAGCATTTCTAGTAAGTCGCTTGGTTTAAGTCTCGTTAAGTCATTGAATACAACCGAATTAGCACAATTGCTCGATATCAAAGGAGCCAAACTCGCAAAAAAAAACTCCCTAACAGC
The DNA here is from genome assembly GCF_036916735.1 of Nostoc sp. Taxonomy (GTDB): domain Bacteria; phylum Cyanobacteriota; class Cyanobacteriia; order Cyanobacteriales; family Nostocaceae; genus Nostoc. The sequence continues at coordinate 44,951 of NZ_JBALFV010000088.1, read as the reverse complement.
ATAGTCAGCTTCGGATTTTGGATGTTGGATATTGGTGTTGCATTGCTGCATGTGATGATTTTTATTTGACTTTGTACAAATATAATTAATCAGAGCATGGCAGAGGGTTGTTGTTCATAATTATTTTTAGGCGTCAGTGGTAATTTACTATTTCAACTTCTGAAGCATTAATTATTAAACGAACCGCCAAGTACGCCAAGTACGCCAAGAGACAAGGAGTAATAATTGAGTGCAAGCTTATGGAAAATTGGTATTAGACAATCGCTAAATTAGTTAAGTCGCCTTTGTAGCCACTAATTTCAATAACAGCATCCGTGAGTGCAGAAAATCCATTAGTACTATCATTGAGTGCTACAAAAGTCCGTTGATGACTGCTTGTACCTAAGGTAAAAGTTGCCGCACCTTTAGCCACAAAAGCAGTTGCAGTCAATACTTTTTGTATGTCTGACAGATTCAAACTTGCAACAGTGCCAAGTTGAAGCAAATTGGTGGCAGAAACTGCATTTAGACCATCAATTTTATCTTCACCGATTTTCAAGTCAGTAATTTTATCAAAACCAGACAGCAGCGAATCACTTAGGTTATTAATCACAAATTTATCATTACCACAACCGCCTGTGAGGGTATCACTACCAGCGCCACCATTGAGGATATCATTACCTTTACCACCAACTAATTTGTCATTCCCTGCTAATCCAAATAGTTTGTCGTTGCCGTTTTTCCCGAAAATTTGATCGTTGCCAGTTCCACCAGTGAGTGTATCTTTACAGTTGCTACCGTATAAGGTTTTATTGGGTACATTTGCATCGTTGGTGGTTGTACTAAGCAGTTGACCGTTGGCATTATATAAATAACTGGTAACTGCATCAATAATACCATCGCTGTTATTGTCAATATCTGAGTCAGTTAGTTTGCCATTGGCATCGTAGTTGTAAGTAGTAATTTCGTCACCAAGTCCATCATTATTTTTGTCAACCACCTGTGCTGCTAGTCTGTTGTTAGCATCGTAGCTGTAAGCAGTTACCTCATCAATGATGCCATCACGATTATTGTCAATCTTTTCTGTAGTTAGTTTTCCCTTAGCATCGTAACTATAAATACCAACCGTATCAATTACACCATCATTATTGAAGTCATAACTGGCGGTTGTGCGTCCATAGGTATAGGTTTTGACATTATCAGCTATGCCATCGGGCTTGTAGTCATAAATACTATTAATAATTTCGCCCTTGCCCTTGTAGTCTTGGCTAGAGGATGTCAGATTGCCGTTAGCATCATAAGTATAGGTTGTGACACTATCAGCTATGCCGTCGCCATTGTAATCTTCGCTAAAGGATGTGCGGTTGCCCTTGGCATCATAAGTATAGGTATAGACATAATCAATTGAAGGGTTCTCAGTTTCGCCATTATAGACAGAATCAGCTATGCCGTTGCCGTTATAATCTTTGCTTTCCGATGTCAGGTTGCCGTTGACATCATAAGTATAGGTTTCGATATAATTAACTATGCCGTCGCCGTTGTCGTCACGGCTAAAAAATGTCAACTTACCATTGATATCATAAATATAAGTATTTTTTGATACATAATCAGCAATGCCATCGCCGTTGGTGTCTTCGCTTTCCGATAACCGATTGCCCTTGGCATCATAAGCATAGGTTGTGACACTATCACCGATGCCGTCGCTGTTGGTGTCACGACTTTCGGATGTCAACTTACCGTTGGTATCATAAGTATAGGTTGTGACAGAATTAAGGATGCCGTCGCCGTTGGTGTCTTCGCTTTCCAATATCCGGTTGCCCTTAGCATCATAAGCATAGGTTGTGACACTATCAGCGATGCCGTCACCGTTGTTGTCACGACTTTCGGATGTCAACCTACCGTTGGTATTATAAGTATAGGTTGTGACAGAATCAAAGATGCCGTCACCATTGTTGTCATAGGTTTTGGATATGCGGTTGCCCTTAGCATCATAAGTAGAAGTTTCGACATAATCAGCGATGCCGTCGCTGTTGTTGTCATAGCTTTCTGATGTCTGGTTGCCCTTGGCATCATAAGTATAGGTATAGAAATAATCAGCGATGCCGTCGCCGTTGTCGTCACGATTAAAGGATGTCTTGTTGCCCTTGGCATCATAAGTAGAAATTTCGATATAATCAGCGATGCCATCGCCGTTAGTGTCACGATTTAAAGATGTCTGGTTACCGTTGGCATCATAAGTAGAAGTTTCGACATAATCAGCGATGCCGTCGCCGTTGTAGTCATAGCTAGATGATATCTGCTTACCGTTGGCATAATAAGTATAAGTTTTGACATAATAAGGAATGCCGTTGTAGTCAGAGCTTTCCGATATCAGGTTATAGCCGTAGGTAATAACTGAGTTTATTGTCCCATCACTATTGTTGTCTATGCTCTGGGATATCAGTTTGCCGTCGCCATCGTAAGTATAAGTTGTGGTTGAGGTCATAAAGTTATCTTCCCAAATAAATATTTGTATGGCTCCAGTTGAATACTGGTATGGGTTTTAATGAGATTTATTTGAAGAGCGTAGGGAACAATACTGGTATCAGCATTCTCTCAGCGTCATAAATGCTTTGCAATCAGTGCTGAATACAGTAATTACCCAGTCGCATTAAATACCCTTATTGTATAAATAGAACTTAAAAAAAATTTATCGCATTCATTCTTATCACCATATACTTTAAAGAAATGTCACATTTAATTGCGCTATTGTAAAAATCAGCTTTACATAAGTTGATTTATGAGCCAGCCTGAAAATACTACTACCCAAGCTACTGCTCTGACTAACCATGATCGCAAACCTATTCATATACCTGGCTCTATTCAACCTCATGGCGTTCTCTTGGCACTCAGTACTCAACTAGAGATACTGCAAGTGAGCAACAATACCCAAGAACACTTGGGCAAAGCGCCAGAAGACTTGTTTGGCAAACCATTGAGCTACTTACTAGAAGCTCAACAAATAGAAACTGTAAAGCAGTGCTTGGTAAAAAAAATTGGCAGTCCTCATGCTTTCAAAGTATCAATAAATATTTTGGATCAGCAACGAGATTTTGACGCTATTGCTCATCGTACAGAAGAGGCTGTGATTCTGGAGTTAGAACCAACTGACTCAAAATCTGAGGTGAGTTTTTTAGACTTTCATGCTTTGGCGGGTGAAGCGATCGCAAAAATGCAAAAAACATCAAACCTGATAGAATTTTTGCATGTAGTGGCACAAGAAGTCCAAAAAATCATCGATTTTGATCGGGTGATGATCTATCAATTTGACCAGTCGGGAGCGGGTTGTGTTGTTTCAGAAGTCAAACGGGAAGATTTATCACCTTATTTAGGACTCCACTATCCTGCTACAGATATTCCAGCGCAGGCTAGGGAGTTATACAGGCGCTGCTTTCTCCGATTTCTCCCCGATTTAACAGCCGAACCTGTTAAGCTGGTTCCAACGGAAAATCCGACAACACATCAGCCTCTTGACTTAAGTTACTCTCTGCTACGAAGTTTTGATTGGTGTTGTGCTGAATATCATCAAAATATGGGAGTGAAGGCGCTTTTAGTGATTTCGCTGATTCAAGAGCAGAAACTTTGGGGATTAATATCTTGCCATCATTTAACACCAAAGTATATTTCTTACGAAGTGCAAAAAATCTGCGAATTTTTGGGACAGATTGTGTCTTCTGAATTAGCGCATAAAATTAATTATTCGGAATGGAACTATAAGGTAAAACTCAAATCACTACAATCTGATTTTTTAGAGTCTATTTCCCAGGCAGATAATTTTATTGATGCTCTAATTAAACCTGAAATCCGCTTGTTGGATCTTGTTAGTGCCACTGGAGCGGCAGTTTGTCTGGATAATGAAATTAGCCTGGTGGGAGCAACACCGAATATTGATGAAGTTCAGGCATTAATTGAATGGGCAGATATTCAAGTTAGTGATAACCTGTTTTCCACCGATTCTCTACCCAAGCTTTACTCAGAGGCGCTCAGATTTAAAGATACTGCCAGTGGCTTGCTGCTACTGCGGATTTCTAAAGTCCGGCGTTATTATATTCTTTGGTTTCGCCCCGAAGTTATCCAAACGGTAAACTGGGCAGGTAATCCCAACCAAACTATTCAAGCCGAGACAGATGCTAGCCTTACCCTATCTCCACGAAAATCCTTTGAACAATGGCAAGAAACGGTTAGATTAACTTCTCTACCTTGGGAAACTTGTGAACTTGAGAGTGCGATCGCTCTGAGTAATGCGATCGTTGGTATTGTACTATCTAACGCAGATGAGTTAGCTAAAATCAACCTGGAGTTAGAGCGCAGCAACCAAGAACTAGCCTCCTTTGCCTACGCTGCTTCCCATGACCTCAAAGAGCCTTTGCGGGGAATTTATAACTTCTCGACAGTGCTGCTAGAAGACTATGCCCAAGTCTTAGATGATGACGGAATTGAGTGCTTGCAAACAGTAGTTTCCTTATCTGTACGGATGGAAACTCTTATTAATGCTCTACTGCGGTTATCGCAATTAGGACAAGCACAACTGCGAGAGCAAGCAACTGACCTCAATGAATTAGTTACTCAAGTGATTGAAGTCTTTCGTGCTAGTCGCCAAGACTCCAGATTTGTGGATATTCGTATTCCTCGACCTTTACCAACAGTTCAGTGTGACCGAGTTCTCGTTAATGAAGTCTTCAGTAATCTCATTGGTAATGCCTTCAAATACAACGATAAGGCAGAGCAATGGGTTGAGATTGGCTACTTAGATGAGGGACTGGGGACTAGGGACTGGGGACTAGGGAAGATTTTTCTTAACCCAATCTCTAATCCCCAATTTCCAATGCCCCATGCCCAATCCCCAATCTTTTATATCCGAGATAACGGTATTGGAATTCCCCAGCATCACCTAGAAACTATCTTTCGACTATTTAAGCGGCTCCACTCTCAAGAAAAGTACGGTGGAGGAGCAGGTGCTGGACTAGCGATTGTTAAGAAGATTGTTGAGCTTCATAACGGCCAAATTTGGGTTGAATCTACCATAGGCATTGGTTCAACTTTCTATTTCACCCTGGAATAGTTTAAAATAATAACCAAATATATATTTTTGTTAAGTTCTTTTAAGACCACGAATGACAAAAAAACTTCATGAACCTCTGCTCGTTGTTGAGGACAGCAATGAAGATTTTCGGATGCTACAACGTCTGATGCAGCGCATGTCCGTCCAGAACCCCATACATCGTTGTACCAATGGGGATGAGGTGTTAGAGTTCCTCTATCAACAAGGAAGCGAACCCTTACGCAATTCTAAAGTAGCACTAAGACCCTCTGTTATCTTGCTCGATCTGAATTTGCCAGGTATTGATGGCCGTGACATTTTGGATCGGCTCAAGCAAGACAAGAGTTTTAAGGAAATCCCCATTGTTGTTTTTACTACATCATCTAACCCCAAAGATATTGAACTGTGCTACCAAAAGGGCGCAAATGGATATCTGGTAAAGCCGATGGATGCTCAGGAACTAAAAAAGACGATTCAGGCATTTGTGGACTATTGGCTTGAAGCCAATATGCCGCCTGTTTTGGGTTAATTTGTTTATTCTCTGTTGATCAAGTAGTAAAGAAAAAAGGATCATAAAAAAGACGGCTCAGAGGATATAGAAACACTTTCCTCTTTGAGTCACTGTGTCTGCTTGTCTTTTAGATGTGTTTTTCCCATTTTCTTGTTTATCTTACCGCTTATATTGCTTTATAAATTTTAAAGAATTTAGATTTTATTTACACTTAATTTTATATTATTTATAGAATTATGCAATAAAAACACAATCTGGATAAAAGGGATCTACATAGCTCCCCGATCCTCATACTTATTATGTTGGACACATGGACGCTACTCATCATCGATGATTGTGCAGCAGATCGAAAAATCTATCGTCGATATCTGTTGAAAGATCCGCACCAGTCTTACCAGATTTTAGAGGCAGACTGTGCAGAAGAAGCACTTGCTTTGTGCCAAAAAATGCACTTTGATGTCATCCTTCTGGATTTTTGCCTACCTGATATGAGTGGGTTAGAACTCTTCGATCAAATGCAGCAGCAGATATTTGAGACTTCTGTCCCTGTGATTATGCTGACAGGGCGCGGCGATGAAGAGATAGCTGTGCAAGCAATGAAACGGGGTGCTTTGGATTATTTGGTCAAGCAAAATCTAACACAGGATGTACTGCAACTAACAGTCCGCAACGCTATTAAGCAATCATGCTTGCAAGCCCAACTCTACAAAACTCAGGAGCGTCAACGCTTAATAGCCACGACTGCTTTAAGAATTCGCCAGTCTCTTAACCTAGAGCAAATTTTGAATACGGCTGTAGCTGAGGTACAGCAACTTCTGAAGTGCGATCGCGTCATGGTATATCAGTTCGCCCCAGATACCGACGGTAAGATAGTTGCCTCCTCAGTTGAGTCATACCGCACTGTAGCATTGTGCGATCGCATTGGGATGCAAGACTTGGAGCTGGGGACTAGGGACACTTCTCTACCAGAGGCTGCGCCAACGACAAGCTTAGTGCATCGCTGGGGGCTGGGGACACTTCTCTACGAAAGGCTGCGCCAACGACAAGCTGAGTGCATCGCTGAGGACAAGGAGACAAGGAAACAAGGAGACATACTAATAAATAAAGAAGAGTTTTCTCAACCCCCAATCCCTAATACTTCGGCTTTGCTCAGTACAAGTCCCCAATCCCCAATCCCTTATATTTATGAGCTTGGCTTATGTAATTGTGTCAGCCTGAAAGAGCAATTTAATACTGAGGCAAATTTGATGGTTCCCATTAATCTGAGTAACAATGGGAACCCAACCCTCAAACTCTGGGGTTTGTTGATTGCTCACCATAATTCTGGGGAACGACAGTGGCAAACTGATGATGCCCAAATGCTTAATGAAGTTTCGGTGCAACTAGCGATCGCTATTCAACAGGCGGAATTGCTAGCCCAAACTCAAGCAGCCCTTGCCAAAGAAAAGCAACTTAATGTATTTAAATCCCAAATAATTACAACGGTTTCCCATGAGTATCGAACACCGTTAACTTCAATTCTGGCTGCTGCATCAACTTTGGTAAAACATAGTCAGCAACTGGATGAGTCTAAACAACAGAGGTTCTTGGGAATCATTGAACACAAAGCAAGGTATATGTCCAAACTCGTGGATAATATGCTTCTGGTTAACCAACTTGAACTGGAAAAACCTAAACTTCAACCAATCTCAGTCGATTTACTAGAATTATTTTCTGAACTTTTAGAACAAGAGCGAGAAACGATAGGCGATCGCCACGAATTGATTTTTAAAATTACTGGTAATCATCATGAATTTTGGGGCGATCGCGGACTTTTGCAGCAAATTTTTACTAACTTAATGTCCAATGCAATTAAGTACTCTCCAGATGGGGGGACTGTAGAATTCCACCTCATTGGTAAAGAATCAGAAGTAATGTTTTATATCAAAGATCAGGGAATTGGTATCCCGATCACAGATCAAGAAAATTTGTTTCAATCCTTCAGTCGTGGAAGTAACGTTGATACAATCCCCGGTACAGGTTTAGGGCTGGCGATCGCTAAAGCTTGCGTAGAGTTACATGGTGGCAATATTACCTTGTCTAGTGAAGTGGGACAAGGAACTAAAGTTACAGTCAGCTTACCGAAGTTATTCCCAAAGGATTAAGTATCTTTATCATCAACTTCACCTCTTCAGGGAGCTTTGTAGTTTTTTCAACTGATTCCGGCCACATTAAACAATTTGTAATAGCCTTCAAGAAGAGATACCATCAAAAGATAAATGGCACATCAACAAAATATTTTTACGTCAATTTCTCAGCAAATAATGTGAAGAATATGGAAAGATGTGCCCTTCAGCAAAGATATCTAAGTAAATACGGTAGTATATAAAGTATTTGGTTATTTAGATGTTCTCTATTTTAAAACGAGACATCTACGCAAAATTTGCCCAAAAACAGTATAAAAATATCCAAGTAACCCAAAGCCAACTATTGACTATTTTCTCTTTTAGTAGGATTTAAACGCTGTCAATCAACCAAATATCAAGCGTGAATTCTAGTCATTCAACTGTCATATTTTTTAACTATTCTTGTTCAGTAATTTTCCCAAACTAGAACAATTAATTTAGCTGAAAAAGACCGATTATCCAGAATACACATGCTGATTAATTTGTACAGAGCTTAAGGATTAAATAGTTATATAGGATTATGTAAAAGCTATTCTGTAAGTGAATCTTTGAAAAAGATTACTGTTGCTTAAAGATGGCGAAAACGTATTATTGAGGGGGTTTATTTGTGCTTGAAAACAGCACTTAAATCAAGGTTGAGAACTGAAGTTATTGAAAAGCTAGATTTAGGTAGGTAAAAGTTATGGCAAATATCATTGGAACCAACGAAAATGATACCCTAATGGGCAATTATGACGGGGACACGATTAACGGTCTTGGAGGCAACGATACCATCATAGGTAACGGGGGTGAAGACACCTTAACTGGTGGCGGTGGCAATGATGAATTTGTGATCACAGGCTATGACACTAAGCGCATCACTGATTTTGGTGGCATTGGTAAAGGAACAAACCCAACACCAGGAGTCATTGCCGAAGTGGATACTCTAAAATTCCAGGGTGATAACTTAACTGGCTCAACTGCCCAAAATATGCTGCTGACCAAGAATGGCAGCGATTTGGAAATCAGCTTTGAAAATGTATATGACATTAATGGAGGTGCATTTTCTCCCAAAGTTATTCTGCAAAACTTTGCCTTGGAAAACCTAGATAACTTGAGCAAATCTACTGGAGCTACTGTAGATTTGGGTAATATAGAGTTTAATGGGCAAACTAGTATCACGGACAGCTTTGATGTCTTTGATGCCAACTCTACTCAAAGCACTATCTTCAATAAGAATACAGTCACCTTCCTTAACGACCTATCCAACAATGTTAACGGCTTTAATAATTCAGATGATGTGATCAATGGTCAGGAAGGTGATGACATCATCAACGGCTTGAGTGGAAATGACATCCTTAGAGGTGGTGTGGGAAATGACATCCTTAAAGGTAGTGCGGGGAATGATACTCTTGAAGGTGGTGTAGGAAATGACCTCCTTAATGGTGGTACTGGTAATGATTTCCTGAATGATAGCGGTTCAACAGGTGATAACCTGCTCTCTGAAGGCAATGGCAATGATACCCTTAACGGTGGTGCAGGAAATGATACCCTTGACAGTTATGCGGGAAATGACATCCTTAATGGTGGTGCGGGAAATGATACCCTTAATAATAATAGTAATGGTCTAGACAATGACACCCTCAACGGAGGCGCTGGTGACGATTACTTAAATGTTAAGTCTTTTGATTCTCATTTTGCTTCAACAGGTAATAACCTGCTGTATGGGGGCAATGGCAATGATATTCTTTACGCTTCTGGCGCATACTCAGAATATCGTGACGATATCACAATTTACAATTATCTATCGGGAAATAATACCCTTAAGGGAGGCGCTGGTGATGATCGCTTGGGTATTGATGCATCAAATGGCAATAACATCCTCTCTGGGGATGATGGTGACGATAGCTTGTTATTTGAGTATTCAACAGGCAATAACATCCTCTCTGGAGGCAATGGCAATGATCTTCTCCAGATTTTTAACTCCAGCCTCGACGACTCCGGCATTATCTACAAAGGTAATAACACTCTCGATGGTGGCGTTGGTAACGATAGCTTGGATATTCTCGAATCAGCAGGTAATAACATCCTCTATGGAGGCGATGGCAATGATCAACTTTATATATCAGTAGACAAAGATTCTAGCAATAATACCCTCAATGGAGGGAATGGCAATGATACCATTTCTCTAAGAATAGATGATTTGATAGGATCTACTACAGATTCCTTAGTGACTCAAGTGGTAGATGGAGGGACTGGGGACAATTTGTTGAGTGTCAATTACGACGAAACTACAGAAGGGATAACCTCCACAATCAATGCCAGTACTAACAGTGGAGCGATTACGGCAGGGAGCAATAGCGTTAGTTACAAGAATATTGAACGATTAGATATTTCTGGTACAGTCTACGATGACAATCTATTGGGAAGCAATGGTAACGATACCCTCTCTGGAGGGAATAGTGGCAATGATACCATAGATGGAGGGACTGGCGACGATTTGTTGAGGGTCTATTACGGTAATTCTACAAAGGGAATCACAACGACCATCAATGCCACTACTAACAGTGTAGTAGTTACGGCAGGGAGCAATAGCGTTAGTTACAAGAATATTGAACGATTAGATATTTTTGGTACAGCCTACGATGACAATATATTGGGCAGTAATGGTAATGATAGCCTCTCTGGGGGGGTTAGTGGCAATGATACCATAGATGGAGGGACTGGCGACGATTTGTTGAGTGTCTATTACGGTAATTCTACAAAAGGGATAACCTCCACAATCAATGCCAATACTAACAGTGGAGTGATTACGGCAGGGAGCAATAGCGTTAATTACAAGAATATTGAACGATTAGATATTTCTGGTACAGTCTACGATGACAATCTATTGGGAAGCAATGGTAACGATACCCTCTCTGGGGGGGGTAGTGGCAATGATACAATCAATGGAGGTAATGGTAACGATACTATCTTCGATACCCTATTGGGGGGGGATAGTGGCAATAATAGGATAGATGGAGGTAATGGGGACGATTTGTTAATAGTCGATTACAGGAATGCTACGAAGGGAATAATTTCTACAATCAATCCCACTACTAACAGTGGATCAATTACAGCAGGAACCAATAGCATTAGTTACAAGAATATCGAACAATTAGAGATTTATGGTACAAACTACGATGACAACATAGTGGGGAGCAATGGCAACGATACCCTCTCTGGGGGGGGTAATGGCAATGACACCCTCATAGGTGGGAACGGTAGTGATACTTTCGATTTAAATAATTTATACGCCGAAGGTGTGGATAGTCTTAATGACTTCGACCCCACTAATGACCTAATTGAGGTAGATATTTATTCAAGCGGTGGGTCGCCATCACCACGTCCACTTCTGACAAGTCAGTTTACCCTGGGAACATCTGCAACCACTAGCGATCAGCTATTTATCTATAACAGCTCTACAGGTGCATTGTTCTTTGATGGAGATGGCAGTGGGTCTACGTTGTCTCAGCAAAAAATTGCACAATTCCTTCCTGGATTGTTATTAACCAACAAAAATTTTGTTGTGGTTGGTTAATCTTTATTAGCCATCTGTTGTCACCAAGGGATGAGGAGGAAGAAGACCCGCTACCGCAACGCTTTCGCCGCGACAAGTTGACGTTATATGCATTCTAGTTGTGTTCTAGCAGGTTTAAAATCTTACTCACTAACTCCTCTGGTTCTAATGGCTTGGTAATGTGAGCTTGAAACCCAGCAGTCAGTGCTTTTTGCTGGTCAATATCTGCGGCATAACCGGTAAGTGCGATCGCCGGAATCGTTCCTCCCTGATTCGCTGGGCGCAAACGAATCTGCCCAATCAGCATGTAGCCATCCATATCAGCCATACCTATATCACTCACAATTACATCAGGAATGAAACTATTAAGTACTTGCAATGCTTTTAACCCAGACGCTACGGCTGTCACTTTTGCGCCATTTTGTTCTAGCAAAAATGCTTCAAACTTGCGTGAAAACTGATCATCATCCACGAGCAAAATTTGCAGGTTGCTTAAGGGAGTTTCTGCGCTTGATGTTTTAGCGTCGGCTGGCTCAAGTACAATTGGTGCTGATAGGTTCAAGATGGGTATTTGAACTGTAAAGGTTGTGCCCTGATTTTTACCCAAGCTTTCTGCCTTGACTGTGCCACCGTGCAGTTCTACAATTTGGTGGACGATCGCCAGCCCCAAACCCAAGCCACCAAATCTGCGTGTCGTCGAGCTATCCTCTTGCCGGAAATAATCAAATACATGTGGTAGAAATTCCGGTTGAATGCCAATGCCTGTATCGATCACCCGGATCTGAGCCTGCCCTGCAATTTGCCTTAATTCAATGATTACTTGTCCGTCATCTGGTGTAAATTTGACGGCATTTGTAAGCAAGTTCCACACCACTTGCTGCAAGCGGGCAGCATCACCAGAGATAGGTGCAGTCTGATCAAGATCGATCCGTAAGTTAATATTCTTTGCTTGTGCTGCTAAACGCACCGTTTCCAGGGCAGCAGAAATAACAGAGATTAAATTAAGGGGAGCCACCTTTACGGACAGCTTGCCCTGCATAATCCGCGAAACGTCGAGTAAATCTTCAATTAATTGTGATTGCAGTTTGGCGTTGCGCTCAATCGTTAGTAGTGCTTCGCGTTGACGAGCGGCATTGAGCTTGCCTTTTTGCAACAGTTGTGCCCAGCCCAAGATCGGGTTGAGGGGCGATCGCAACTCATGAGACAACACCGCTAAAAACTCGTCTTTAATCTGGTTGGCTCGTTGCAACTGTTCTGCGTGCTGCTGAATCGAGACAATTAGGTTTGCTCGGTCGAGGGCGATCGCTATCTGCTCAGACATCAATTGCAGCAAATCGATTTCTTCTGAGGTAAAGCGAGTGCGGGTGCAGCTACCAAACGAGATGGTTCCTAATAAGCGTTCTTGGACAATTAACGGTTGACTGATATAAGCGGTACCACTCTGGTCGCGGACAGTTTGGGCACGAGGATCGGTGGCAATTTCGGCGCGGTTGAGAACGATTTGCTGTCGTTCTTGGGCTGCAAAGCCACAGACGCATTCACCAAACTCAATCCACTCGAGCGCCTCAGCCAACTCTTGAGCCACGCCCTCATAGTTTTTCAAATGTAGGATGGGACGGTTGTCTTTTGACTCGATGATGTAGTTGTAGTAAAAGTCCAACCCTAGCTGGGGTGCGAGTTTGCCAAATAGGTTGTGCATCAGCGTCATCGGTTGCTCGACCTCCAGGAGATCGCTGGTGATCTCATAGAGCAACCGCAAGCGTTCATCGGCTTGCCGCTGTGAAGTGACATCGCGCATGATTTTGATAAATCCTTGCACGTCGTCGGCTTTATCACGTAAGGGCATCACAAAGCCACTACCCCAAAAGCGGCTACCGTCTTTTCGGATATGCCAGCACTCATTTTCTGCCTGTCCTTGAGTTTGGGCGGTCTGCAATTCCCAGCCAACGCGGTCTTTTAAGTTGTCTTCAAGGGAATAAAGGCTGCGACTGTCACGGCCAATCATTTCTGCTTCTGAATAGTTGAACAAGTGTTCGGCACCAGCACTCCAACTGGTGATCGCAGCGTTGGGATCAACGGTTAAAATGGCATATTCTTTTGCACTTGCCACCATTAACCGAAAGCGAGCTTCACTTTGTTTGAGGGCAATTTCGGTTTGTTTGCGATCAGTAATATCGTAGGACATTGCCAGCACACCATCAACTTCACCGCGATCATTGCGTAAGGGTGTGCCATGAGAGATATAGTAGCGATCGTGGCTGTTGTGCTCTAAGGCAAAGGATTCGCCATTGAGAGCTTGACGCAAGTAGGGTTCGTAGCTGTCTGCCAGGGCGGGTTCAAGGGCTTCCCAGAGTGTTTTGCCAACAAAGTTTTCAGTAGTCATGCCGACCCACTCCAGCGCTTCGCCTTCTGCAAGCTGGTAGCGCAAATCTCGATCCACAATGAACACAGCGCCATGAGGCAGTTTGGCCGCAACTTGACGCAAGCGGGCTTCGGCAAGTTGGCGATCGCGCTTTTCTTGGGCTTCTCGCAGCGCCCGTTGGACACAAGGCACCAACCGCCGTAAGTTGCGCTTTAGCACATAGTCGGTGGCTCCCAGTTTCAGCGCTTCAATCACCAATTCTTCGCCCATACTGCCAGAGACGAAAATAAAGGGTGTGTGAGGACAAAGGTTATGGGCAATTTCTAAGGCGGAAATGCCATCAAAACCGGGCAAGGCATAGTCTGCCAAAATCAAATCAAACGCATTGGTTTCTAATGCTTTCACAAACTCAGCGCGAGTTTCTACCCGGAGCAGTTCAAAATTAGCGCCGCCATCGTTCAGGGTGAAATGTATCACCTCTGCGTCGAGAGGATTGTCTTCGAGCAAAAGAAACCGCAGTGCTGTCATAACTACACCTCATGCTTTGGGAGCGAAAAGTAGAACGTTGCGCCCTGGTCGATTGCGCCTTCTGCCCATATGTGTCCGCCATGTCGATGAATGATCCGCCGTACAGTGGCAAGCCCGACTCCCGTGCCCGGAAATTCTTCCTGGGGATGCAACCGTTGAAATATGTTAAATAGTCGATCGCAGTATTTCATGTCGAACCCTGCACCATTATCTTTGACAAAGAAAATCACTTTCTGCTCCTGTTCAATACTACCGATTGTGATGGCAGCTTCGGTGTTATTGCGGGTGTACTTGACGGCATTCGACAGCAAATTTTGCAGTACTAGCCGTAGCAGTACCGGGTCAGCCTCTACCGTTGCCAATGGCTGGATTTCCCAATGTAGCGATCGCCCCACCAGTTCTAGCTGCAATTGTTCTTGCACCTGCTGTACCAATTGACTGATATTAACAGTAGTTAAATACATTTCTGTCTGTCCCAGGCGGGAAAATTCCAGCAAGTTGTCTACCATTTTTTCTGCTTCAAGAGCAGATTGCGTGATAATGTTGAGAATCTGCAAACTGGATGCATCGACGAGGGTTGCATTGAGCTTGGCTTGCAACTGTTCGGCAAAGCTCCTGATGTAGCGTAGCGGCGTTCGCAAGTCGTGGGATATCGAGGAAGAAAACGCCTCCAGTTCTTGGTTGATGGCTTCTAGTTGAGCCGTGCGAGCTTTCACCTGTTGCTCCAAGCGCTCATTGAGTGTTTGTACCGCTTGCATCACCTGTTCGCGGTAAGCTGCTTCGCGTCGCAATTGTGCCAGTTGGAGGTTGGCATTGACTCGCGCTAACAATTCTCGTGCCGAGAAAGGTTTAATTAAGTAGTCATCTGCCCCAGTTTCTAAACCCTCCACCCGTGATTCTTCACCAGCACGAGCAGAGAGCAAAATAATCGGGATTGTCTGGGTATTTGGTGAAGCCCGTAGCGATCGCAGCAACTCAAAGCCATCCATTTTCGGCATCATCACATCTGCTAACACCAAGTCATAGATGGCACTTCCACCACGCCGGATCGCAGTCAGTGCGGCTAACCCATCATTTACAGTTTCCACCTCGTAATACTGGTTTAACAACCGCCTGAGATAGCCGCGCATGTCGGCGTTGTCATCCACTAGAAGAATACGCGCCCTTTTGGAGCCTGGAGCTTGAACTTCCGAGCTTTGAGCTTGAACCTTCGAGTTTTGAGCTTGAACCTTCGAGTTTTGAGCGTGAACCTTCGAGCTCTGAGCTTGAACCTCCGAGGTTTGAAATTGAAATTCTGTGCTTTCTTCAGGTAGCCAACGTAAGGCTTCTTCAACAAAAGCATTCGCCGTTACAGCCGTCGATGCCAGTGTTGAGGCAACCCAAATTTGGTCGGCGGGTAGATGGGCGATTCCGGTGGGGATAGTGACGGTGAAGGTTGTGCCTTGGTCTACTGCGCTCGTAACCGCGATCGCGCCGCCGTGCCGCTTGACGAGTTCCTGCACCAGAGACAAGCCAATGCCTGAGCCTTCATAGCTGCGCCCCTTCGCGCCTTTGACTTGATAGAACCTCTCAAACAGGTGAGGCAGTTCTGAAGCGGAAATACCTACGCCCGTGTCGCTGACTGTCAATTCAACTGTGTTTGCTTTGGGTTTGAGCGAGACAGAAATCATACCCTCAAAGGTAAATTTTAAGGCATTGGAGAGTAGATTCAATACAATCTTTTCCCACATCTCGCGATCTACGTAAATGGGATCGGGTAGGGGAGGACAATCGACAACTAACTGCAAATTGGCATTCTCAATCGCCGAGCAGAAAACACTTGCCAGTTCAGCTGTGTAGGTAGATAAGTCGGTGGGTTCGTAGTTTGCCTTCAGGCGGTTGGCTTCGATGCGGGAGAAGTCGAGCAGGGTATTGACCAGTTTCAGCAAACGCAAGCTGTTGCGGTGGGCGAGTTCTAGCCGTTCCCGTTGTTTTTGAGTTAGGGGATTGGCCGAATCGCTCAAAGCATCCTGCAGGGGAGCTAGCAGGAGCGTCAGTGGTGTGCGGAATTCGTGGCTGACGTTGCCAAAGAAGTTGGTTTTAGCGCGATCAAGTTCTGCCAGCGATTCAGCGCGTTGGCGTTCTTCTTCACGAGCGGCTTGTTCTCGAATCAGCCGAATCCGATTCTCCTCTGCCTGTTTGCGATCGTTGATGACGCTGAAAACAACGGCAACCTGTCGGTCTTCGGGTTTTCCAACGGGGAATGCATAAATGTCAAACCAGCGCTGCAACTCTCTGGCATAGTTCTCAAGGCGAACGGATTGACCGCTCAAAGCAACATTGCCATAAATTTCAAACCAATACTCTTCGTGGTTTGGAACCAGTTCGCGCATCCGTTTACCAAGCGCGTCTGTCAGTCCTGTTTGTCGCTCAAAGGAGGGACTAATTTCCAAAAAGCGATAGTCAATCGGTTTCTCGTTTTGATCAAAAATCACCTCAATAACGCAAAAGCCATCGTTGATTGACTCAAACAGCGATCGATATTTCGCTTCCGATTCGCGCAAGGCTTCTTGAGAACGTCGGCGCTCCGTCACGTCACTGAAGATGAGAACGAATTGATTTTCTTGCGCCTGCTGCGGCTTGAAGACGTAGAACTCATACCAAATTCCGTCTGGCGCGGCATATTCCTCGCGGCGCTGGGGCTGACCGGTGCGCGCCGTCTCACCGAAAACATCGCGCCAATACTGTTCATAGGGTGCCAGTTCGCTCATGCGGCGACCCTTGGCTGACTGTCCGATCATCCGCACCGCAGCCGGATTCTCGTCGAGGTAGAAGATGTCCACGCAGCGCCCCTCTGCGTCGAAGATCGCCTCTGCAAAGTAAAAGCCCTCGTCAATAGACTCAAAGAGCGTGCGATATTTCTCCTCGCTTTCACGCAAGGCGTTCTCGATGCGGGCGCGTTCGACACGCGGGAAAATCCGGTCGGCGATGTTTCGCACCAACTCGATTTCGTCTTCTCGCCAATCGCGCGGCGCGGTGTCAGTGACGGCGAGGTAACCCGTCCAGCGTCCGCTGCTGTGAAAAGGCACGACGAGAAACGCACCGATTTTTAGGCGGGCGTGTGCGTCCGCGTCTGTTCGCTCATCGTCAGCGGTGTTGCGGATGACGAATGTTTCTCCGGCGCGGTTGGCGCGCGCGAACTCTTCGGTCAGGTAATCGGTGAGGCGAAAGGTCTGCTTCAAACTCGGCACGTGCTCTCTGTTCCAGCCGTGATTTACCGTGACAAGCCCTCGCTCCTCGTCCACATCCACAAAAATGCACGCGCTCAAGTTCAGATACGCACCGAGCCGCGACCCAACCGACTGCATAATTTCGTCGGGAGTTATCAGACGCGATAGATCGTCGCCGATTTCGACCAGCAAACTCTGATTCGCTTCGTGGCGTTTGCGATCGGTGATGTCGGTGAACAGGAGCGAGACGCGGTTGTCGCCAGAGCCACCAACGCGCAGAGCGTAAACGTCGTACCAGATGCCCATCGCTTCGGTGTATTGGACGAAGCGCACCGGCGAGCCGGTGCGCGCGACTTCGGCGAACCGCTCGAACCACGAGCGTTCGAGGTCAGGCTGAAAATGGCTGATCCGCTGGCCAATGGGATTGATATATCCCGTCTGCTGCTCGAACGCTGGATTCGCTTCGGTGTAAATCCAATCAACGGCATTGCCTGCGCCGTCGAACAGCAATTCAAAAATGCAAAAGCCTTCGTCGATCAAATTGAACAGCGTGCGGAATTTTTCTTCCGATTCGCGCAGGGCGACTTGGGCTTGCCGCTGCTCAATCAGATCGGCTGCTTGGCGGGCGAGTAAATCGAGAAAGCGCAGTTCTCTTTCAGACGGCTGATGAACGTCGCGCCAGTGCGTCGAAATCATTCCGACGAAGTGCCCGTCGCGCGAGATCAGCGGCGTGGACTGCATGGCGCGGATGCCACAGAGCCGATAATGCCAGATATCCTCGGTTCCGGCGACGAAATCCCAAAGCTCTACGTCGGGAACGATTACCGGCTCGCCGCGCGTCAACGCCAGAGCGCATGAAGTCGTGTCCTCCAGTTGCACCCATTCCCAAAACTTTGCCGATTCGGGAGCGAACCCTTGTTGAGCGAGAAGGAACAACTCGTTTCGTTCGGGCGAAAGCATTTGAATACTCGCCATGTCCGAACGCATCACCGAACGCGCTGCATCGAGAATCTGTTCGTGAAACGCGTTAATGTTATTTTCTTCGATCAAACTGCTGCTGATGCGCTGCAACTGTTGCGTGTCGGCGAGTTCGATTGCCAGTTTCGCTTCCGATTCGCGTAAAGCGACTTGGGCTTGTCGCTGCTCAATTAAATCAGCCGCTTGGCGGGCGAGTAAATCGAGAAAACGCAGTTCGCGATCGCTCGGTCGATGGTGTTTGCGCCAATGGGTTGAAAACATACCAATCGTTTTGCCAGAACGGGTAATCAACGGCGTGGACTGGGCAAAGAGATAACCTGCCTCCAGATGCATTCGGCACGAACCGTGGGGGTCTTCGCTTTCTGGCACATCGTAATTTATAAAAGTGCGCTTGCCCGTTGCCAGTGCAATCCCACAAGGCGTGTTTAAATCGGCATTGACTCGATAGAAATGCTCGCTCATATTTCGCTCAATGCCTTGTGTAGCTAGCAGCAAGAGGTCTTGCGTTGCTTCATCCAGAATTTGCACTGTTCCGGCATCTGCCTGCATGAGGGCGATCGCAACAGCTATAATCTCCTGGTAAAGCGTCTGAATGTCGCCTTCGGTTACAAGCCTCGCGCTCAGTTCGTGCAGCAGCTGCGTATCTTTCAGGTCTGACTCGACGGTTGCTTCGGCTTGTTTGCGAGCAATGGTATTTTTGTCAAGTTGCTGCGCTTCCAGCAATGCCCGTTGTACCGATGGCACTAACCGCCCTAAGCGTTGCTTGAGTACATAATCTGTCGCGCCCTGTTTGATCGCTTCAATTGCCAATTCTTCGCCCAAACTGCCAGAGATGAAAATAAACGGCTTCTCAGGACGTAGGCGACGGGCGATCGTTAGTGCTGCAATCTCATCAAAATTAGACAAGGCATAGTCTGCCAAAATCAAGTCGATTTCGTCGGTTTCCAGTGTTCTAATAAAATCAGCACAAGTCTCTACCCGCAACAGTTCACAGTTAATACCGCCCTCGATCAGCGTGGCTTGCACGACTTCTGCATCGGTTAGATTAGCTTCGAGTAAGAGAAACTGAAATGCGGACATTATTTTCCTTTTGGTTTTTGGTAATACCCAATGACAAGTGCGTGCGATCAACGGTTTCTTCGACATTTGCCGAGCAGATTTGCACCAGTGCCTTCATATTTCCATTGGTCACAAAAAGCTCTTTAGCCACCTACCTTAACTTCATTTACGGTAATAGTCAGGCAACGCCCGACCGAAGAATCTTACAGATCCGTTCCAGAAAGCCTTAAGCATAAATAATTACAATTTATATATATTTTGCCAATTTCATTCTAAATTTTAGTATCCTAAACTGTTTATCATGTTTCTACAACAAATAGCAGTCCCCCTTAGAGGTTGTTTGAAAAGTCATAATTGATGTATCAAATATTTTTTACCCCACCCTAATCCTCCCCTTGTCAAGGCTAGGGTGTACACACAAGTATGACCAGCATAGGTTTCAACTCTTTTAGTAGTTTCGTAGGGTGCGTTACAATACTTCTCGGTTAGCGCAATTATTCGTTGCAGATCCCCCCAACCCCCCTTAAAAAGGCTTGCTCCTAACCCTCTTTTACCCCCTTTTTAAGGGGGTCGCCGTAGGCGGGGGGATCTGAATTTAGGACGACTCAACCCTTATCCGAGAAGTATTGGGGTGCGTTATGGACACGCCGAAATAACAAATGCGTTCGCCGAAATAACAAATGCGTTCGCCGAAATAACAAATGCGTTCGCCGAAATAACAAATGCGTTCGCCGAAATAACAAATGCGTACGCCGAAATAACAAATGCGTACGCCGAAATAACAAATACGTTCGCCGAAATAACAAATGCGTTCGCCGAAATAACAAATGAGTATGCCGAAATAACAAATGCGTTCGCCGAAATAACAAATGAGTTCGCCGAAATAACAAATGCGTACGCCGAAGTTACAAAAGACAGATGACACCCCTTGCCAGTTATCTTTAATTATACCGACCTACTTAACTAATGATTTTGTGTTATTTCAAGGTTTTCTCAACTTAAACAAACCATTTGACTGGACTTCCCACGACTGCGTGGCGCGGGTGCGAAAATTATTGCGCCTCAAACGTGTGGGACACGCAGGAACCTTAGATCCAGCTGCTACAGGAGTTTTACCGATCGCACTTGGTAAAGCTACAAGATTATTGCAATATCTGCCAGAAAACAAAGCTTACAAGGCTACTATTCGGCTGGGTGTGCGGACTACAACTGATGATTTACAAGGCGAAATCATCACTTCTCAAGCTTGTGCTGGATTGAGTTTGGTAGAAGTGAAAACTGCACTGGCACAATTTGAAGGCAAGATTGAGCAAATACCACCTAGTTACAGTGCAATTCAAGTGGATGGTAAACGCCTCTACGACTTAGCACGCCAAGGGAAAACGGTGGAAGTTCCAGTGCGAACAGTGGAAATTTTTCAGATAGATATTTTGGACTGGAGAGAAGGAGATTTTCCCGAATTGGATGTAGCGATCGCCTGTGGTAGTGGTACATATATTAGAGCGATCGCTCGTGACTTCGGTGCAATTTTAGAAACTGGTGGAACTCTTGCGGCTTTGATCCGCACTCAAAGCAGTGGTTTCGATTTAACAGATAGTCTTACTTTGACAGACTTAGAAACTAAACTGCAAGCCGGAATATTTCAACCGATTTGTCCAGATGCAGCTTTACAACATTTGTCATCTGTTACTTTACCAGCAACAACTGCTCAAAAATGGTGTCAAGGTCAGCGAATTTATTTAACTTTCGATGTTCCTGAAATAGTAAGAGTTTATGATGAAGAAACTCGCTTTTTAGGTATTGGGCAATTACAAGATGAAGTGTTGATTCCCCAAATGGTTTTTGAACCGATTTCTTAAAAGTGTGATAAGTTAAAGGTTTTAATTTGAACACATGAATATTAGAAAATTTAGATGCCCGTAGACTAGTTCAAGAATATCTCGAACTATGTGATTATAAAGTTTGCGGCTACTAGGATGAGTAAGATAAATATTATGAAATAATTACTTTGCCTCGTATCCTCGAAACAGAATTAGTTAGTAGTTCTATTGGCTTTACTCACAAAAAACGCTTTCTAAAGCTAAAGTTTGTTTTCACAGTCTCTGGTATTGATGCTATAGATAAGCCAAGTCATAATGCTCAAAGAATTGGTGAGTTGCTTCTTGTCTATAATGAAAATCTAGGATTTGTAGATGAAAATTGGCTTTTAGATATTAATTCCCCTTTTTTGGATATCAAACTTCCTCACACCTGAATCCTATAGCAGCTTGAACTGTAATCGAACACTGCAATGCTTGGCAGCTAGCCGTATGACACGATTAGAAAAATAATATAACGAACTACTATGACAGAAAGGCCAAATCGAATTGAGACAATTTTAGAGCGGAAAGCACAAAGGGCTGAAGCGAATACGACAAAGATAGAAGCGATCGCTAGACAGGAGAACGACGAGTCATGAGCGATCGCCATTCTACTACCACTGCTTTCCGTCTCAATGTCTACATCCAAGGTCAAGGATTTCCCATTTTGGGCTTGCATGGTCATCCTGGTACTGGTCGTAGTCTTTCTGTCTTTACCAATCATTTATCAAAACGTTATAAAACTTTTGCCCCTGATTTACGTGGATACGGCAAAAGTCGCTGGAATGGCAATTTTAATATGAATGACCATTTAACCGATTTAGAAGCGCTGCTAGACCGCTTTGAGATTGAAAAATGCCTAGTATTGGGATGGTCACTTGGGGGCATTCTGGCAATGGAACTGGCATTACGTTTGCCAGAGCGGATTACAGGGCTGATTTTGGTGGCGACAGCCGCAAAACCCCGTGGTAGTCATCCTCCGATCACTTGGCAAGATAATTTATATACTGGTGTTGCGGGCCTATTAAACTATATAAAACCGAGTTGGCAGTGGAATATTGAGACTTTTGGTAAGCGATCGCTTTTCCGTTACTTAATCCAACAACATACATCTGCTACTTACAACTATATCGCCACTGATGCAGTACCAGCTTATTTGCAAACCTCTGGTGCTGCGACTCGCGCCCTTTATAGTGCAATTCAATCGGGATACAACCGACTTCTAGATTTGGAACAAATACAATGTCCTAGTTTAGTACTTGCTGGTGAGCAAGACCGCCACATCACATCTAATTCCAGCTTAGAAACTGCTCAACACCTCAACAATTCTCAATGGCAGTGCTATCCCAACACCGCCCACCTTTTTCCGTGGGAAGTTCCCCAGCAGGTGCTCAATGACATTGACCATTGGCTCGAAGTTCATCCACAGGTAATTGGTAGTCAATAGTCTAATGGTTAAAATTTTTGACTATTGACGAAGAAATGGAGAGTGAAAATGTGGTGACGCGGTGAGTGAAAAAGACACAGTAACGCGGTGAAAGAATTCTTTGTGTCACCGTGTCTTGCGTCCTTGCGTTCCATTCATTCTCTGGCCTAACTTAACTTAAATCTGACCGCCAAAGACAGGCTTTACTTTGCGGTCAAATCTTTCCCCCAAGTCTTCAGCGATTGTTAAAGCATTAGGTTTGCAGCGCTTGACATTCACAGAAATTCCCGTAGCTCCTTCCATCTCCAAATCTTCTATATATCCAACGCTTGACAATTTTGCATCAGAAGAACTCAGAAATGGCCCGAAGTAGTATGTGCAACGGGGATTTTGCGTCACAATCTCCACCCACCAAGCCAAGCCGATGAAGTCGAATGTGTTAATTAACACTTCCTTGAGGTTATGCCAAATGGTTTTCATGGTTTTCGCCAGTTTATAAACGTCTACAAGGTGTTAAACAATATGTGCTTTATTATCTTTTACATTTCTTTATACTCTGTTATGTTCTTTTTTTAAAGAAGTTTTTTGTAATTTATCAAGGTGGTGGGTATTTAGCGATCGCTGGCGATAAATTTCATAAAGTGTCATACCTGCTGCTACAGAAGCATTGAGACTAGGAGTCTTACCCTGTAGAGGAATCGATACTAAGAAATCACAGGAGCGTTGAGTTAACATACTCAGACCTTCGCCTTCTGAGCCGATTACTAAAACAATTGGGCCAGTGAAATTGACTGTATGCACAGGTTCGCTTCCACTTGCAGCAGTGCCGTAAATCCAATAACCAGCTTCTTTTAATTCTTCTAAAGCGCGGCTGAGGTTGACAACTCTAGCTACAGCAAAGTTTTCTAAAGCGCCTGCTGCCACTTTCATGACAGTAGAAGTGATCCCAGATGCCCTTCTTTGGGGAATCACCAATCCTTGAGCGCCTATTGCTTCGGCGGTGCGAATAATTGCTCCCAAGTTGTGGGGATCAGTAATTCCGTCAGCCACTACAATTACGGGATCGCTTACAGCTTTTGCCTGTTCAATTAGATCCGGCAATTCCATGTAGGCGTAAGGAGCAACTTGTGCCGCCACGCCTTGGTGATTAGCTCCGTTGGTGAGATAGTCTAAGCGCTTGGGTTCAACCTCATCAATAACTGTGCCATTTTCCTTCGCTTGCAGGAGAAAATGGTGAAAGCTGGGATCGTACCGCAGACGGGTAGTGATCCAGAGACGGTTGAGATTGCGCTGATTTTGCAATGCACTCAATACTGAATGACGACCATAAATGAGATCGTTATCTTCTTCTGTCGGTTGTGTAGATACAGACGGCTTGGAGAAGTTACGATTTTGTTGTCGGGAGTTGCCAGAAATGGGGTTGCTATCTATTTTCTTGGGATTGCCAGTGGGATTAGCAACAGAGATAGGATTGCTATCTATTTTTCTAGGATTGCCACTGGGATTAGCAACAGAGATGGGGTTGCTATCTATTTTTCTAGGATTGCGAGTGGGGTTAGTAACAACACGCTTACCCGGAATTTTTACAGGTTGTCCCCGATTTGATTCGTTAGAAGTCTTGACTTTTCTTGGTTTATTCTGCATTTGAGTTATGGATATAGCGTATGGTTGATCATCACAATTACCTCAATTTCTTAAACCTAATCTAGTGCTGTAGCTACTGTGAAATTTAGTTGTCACTTTTCTACATGAAGCATTTGTAACAGTTCGGTTAGGCGCTGGTAATCGGTGAGATATAAGTAGCCAATTAAGGTTTCTAGACTAGTTGCCTGTTGATAAATTTCGGGATTAAGCCGCTTAGGGCGTCCTGTAGCGGCGTTTCTACCTCGTCGGATAATTTCTAATTCGGTGTCCTTTAGATGAGGAATAAGCGATCGCAAATGTAGCGCTTGTGTTTCCGCTCTTACCTGCTCCACTACCAGACGATGGTAAATTCCTGACCGCTGCAATGGCAGCAGATAGAACATTCTAACATATAACTCATAAATTGCATCCCCCAAATATGCTAAAGCAGTAGGAGAAATCTGTTGCACTTGTGAGAGGGAAATCTGTTGGAATGGCACTGTAGTTGTCAAGAGTGCTTGAGTCCAAGATAAACTCTGTTTGGGAGTTTCATCTTGTCCATTTAATAGCTCTTGCTCCTGTGACTTCACAAATACATCATTCCTTGACGGGCTACATTTGGCAGGCATTCTTCGCCAAGACTGATTTTTCTAAAGTCTGCCATGATAGTATATTTAGCATAATCAATACTATCAAAATTACTTTTTAATTTCATCTTTTTGATTGAGAGTTGGCATTTTAAATCACCCTGATGTCAACACCTATAAACCAAATTTCGCCTACTTCTTGTGGTTTGTGCCTAAGATGGGTAAAATTTTGACATTAAACTCACCCTGTTATTGATCATATTGCCATGCTTACTTAGTAAGCAACAATTTATAACTATACAGTATCAAGTTAAGTTTACCTATAGACAAATCTGCTGGCTTTGTATTTATTACAAATTTTTCAGACTTAATTTTATCATCCAATATTCTAGCCAACGATTACATACCCAATAACTGGCTGTGTCTACCTTTAATTATTGCTCAACTTTAAACATAATAGCTTAACTGGCTTTGTGCCTCTCCCACAAGGAGAGAGGTTTTCTGCCAGAAATTTTAAAAATTAAGCTATCCGATGTTGAATCTGGATAGCCGAATTGATCTCTCGGTTCAAGCAATCAAGACTACTTGACGTTTTCTAGAGCTTCTTCAACTGATTTTTGCAGGGAGAGAAACTTCTCTAGGCGAACAAGCTTGACCGTTTGAGTTACCCGGGCATTTGTGACGATTTGCAAAGTGCCTTCAGCAGTTTGAGCCTGCTTGGCTAGCTGCACCAAAGCACCCAAGCCAGAGCTATCAATAAAGTCGATTTGTGAGAGATCCAAAATAATATGCTTAGGGCCCTCGTCAATCTTACTGCCAAGTACCTTGCGAAATGTCGGCTCAGAAAAGGCATCTAACAAACCTGTGAGGCGGAATAGCTGACAGTTATCCCGGACTTCACGAGTGCCCCTCAGGCTAACGGTTAGATTCAATGGATCAGCAATAATTCCCTCCTCATGAGTTAAAGTGAACGCTCAAGTATAGATGGTTTTTGAGCAAGTTGTCTACAATCTACTGAAGTAGGGGATTGAGGATTGGATACTGGGTATTGGGGATTGGAAGAAAATAGTATTTTTAATCTTATTTTCTATTCCCTATTCCCCATTCCCCAGTAAAGAGCAATGCACTGAGTTTCGACTTTGCAAAAATCGAGTTTCGGCTACGCGGTAATCGAGTTTCGGCTACGCGGTAATCGAGCCAAGTCGAGATTCAACTACCGCTAGTCGTTGTGTCCCCAGTCTCCAGTCCCCATTCCCCATTCCCTATTTTTACCTCACTTCGGCTGCCACGGTTTGACGTGCTGTTCGCATGGCTTGAACAAATTGCTCAAACAAGTAATCAGCATCGTGAGGGCCAGGACTGGCTTCTGGGTGATATTGGACGGAGAATACAGGTAGAGATTTATGACGTACTCCAGCAACGGTACGATCATTTAAGTTCAGGTGGCTGATTTCCACAACTGCCGTAGGCAAAGAATCTGGATCAATAGCAAAACTATGGTTTTGGCTGGTAATTTCTATCCGTTGTTGTAAACCGGCAGGCTGATTTAAACCACGGTGACCAAATTTTAGTTTATAGGTTTCTGCCCCTAGTGCATGACCTAAAATTTGGTGTCCCATACAAATACCAAAGATGGGTTTTTCACTTAACAAGAGTGCTTTGGCAGTTGCAATCCCTTCAGTAACGGCAGCAGGATCGCCAGGCCCATTAGAAAGAAACACACCATCTGGATTGTAGTTGAGGATTTCCTCTGGTGGCGTATCAGCAGGTACAACAATTACCCGACAGCCGTAACTTGTTAAGCGACGCAAAATATTGCGTTTTACGCCAAAGTCAAGGGCAACAACGGTAAAGGATTCCCCAAGATTTTCCGCAGCTTCAGAGTTGAATTCCCAAGCTGGAATTGTGGGATCTGACCATTCATAAGCCGTTGGGGTGGTAACTTCCCGAACCAGATTCAATCCTGCCATGTTGGGAGCCGTTAGTACCTGCTCGAGCAATTCTGCTTCATCGAGAATGGTTGTGGAAATGCCACCGTTCATGGCTCCAAACATCCGAATTTTGCGGGTGAGGGCCCGGGTATCGATGCCGTAAATCCCTGGTATTTGGTTTTGTTTAAGGTAGTCTGGTAAGGATTGTGTCGATCGCCAGTTACTCGGACGGTGACAAATATTCCGTGCGATCGCACCCCGAACCTGGGGCACATTTGATTCCTCATCTTCAAGATTGACGCCAGTATTGCCTAATTCAGGATACGTAAAAATGACAATTTGACCGCAGTAACTTGGGTCGGTTATTACTTCTTGGTAGCCGGTCATACCAGTGTTGAACACTACTTCTCCGATCGCGGTTCCCGTAGCACCGAAAGACCAACCGCGATAAGTGGTTCCGTCTGCCAGGACAAGTAAAGCTGGAATTGCGTCAGACAGGGGCATAGGCGATAGATTAGGGATTGGGTACTGGGGACTTGTACTGAGCCGAGCCGAAGTATTGGGTACTGGGGACTTGTACTGAGCCGAGCCGAAGTATTGGGTACTGGGGACTTGTACTGAGCCGAGCCGAAGTATTGGGTACTGGAAAAGTTTTCCCTAGTCCCTAATCCCCAGTCCCTAGTTCCTAGTCCCTAATACTGCGATTGTTAATTATCCCATGAGTTGAGCAATTGGGAGTTTTTAGAATAGTTAATTAAAATTAAAAGGCAATAAAATTAGCGGGAGTGGCTTTGGCAAAGCTTGGACGGTTAAAATTAATTATGCTTCAGTCTTTTTTATCCCGTGCAACCTTAATTTTTCTATCAAGCGCTCTAGCGGTTTTGTGTGTTGCCTGTAGTGAAGACCAAAGGAACAATGCGACTGGTGGCAATGATCAACCCGCGCCAATTGGGGAGCAGGCATCAGTACACCCCGCCGTCGAACCAACAACACCAGCAGTTACCCCTACCCCAGAAGCACAGCCGCTAGAACCGCTAGAGCCGTCTGAAAGTGAACCAAGTCTTTTTGAGATGGGGCTAGATAAAGCCGTTGGCGCTTGGAGTATCAGCCAATCTGCTCAATCTCCAGCTGATTGGATTTTGGTGGCGAATCAGTACCAGGATGCGATCGCGCTGATGCAAAGAGTGCGGCGACAAAGCCCAGAATTTGCGATCGCTCAAACTAAAATTACTGAATATCGCCGCCAAATTAAATATGCCCAAAGGCAAGCTAATCCTCGCCCTGTGCGCGTTGCCGAACCGAAGAGGATAGTAGTAGTAGTTCCCCAAAAAATAACCACACCAAAGTATACCTCACCTCTATCACCTCCACAAGAAATAAACCCGTTACCGCCAAAACCAGCTTTGCCCTCATCAGTAGTGGTAATTCCAGATCAGGAAGTATTTACAGCCCCGATTAAAAGGCGAATTGGGGGAACGCCAATTGTTGAAGTCACCTTTAATGGTCAGCAACAATTTGACATGATTGTGGATACGGGAGCCAGTGGCACTGTAATTACCCAAGGAATGGCCAATAGTTTGGGAATAGTGCCAGTAGGGAAAGCTAAGGCAAATACCGCCAGTTCCAGAGCTGTAGAATTTCCTGTAGGCTATGTTAATTCAATGGCAGTTGGCGGAGTAATAGTGAATAGAGTAGCAGTAGCGATCGCAGGTACGGAACTAGAAACTGGACTTTTAGGACATGACTTTTTTGGTAACTACGATGTCACCATTAAACGTAATGTGGTAGAGTTTCGTCCGCAATTGCGATCGCAAATCAATTCCCCAGAAACTCAACTAACTGCTCCAACTTCGTCCAAGCTACCCCGCTTTGTAGGATATCCTTAGCGATTTTAATCCCTTGGGCGTGATCGAGGAATGCGACTGTACCCGCTACTTGCAGTGCCAACGATGCATTTAAAGCAACTGCGTCCTGTTGCGCGTGAGTTCCTTTACCTTGGAGTACCGCCTTGAGAATTTGTGCATTCTCTTGGACATCTCCACCCCGAAGCATACCTATGGAAGCAGACGTTAAATCCAAATCTAGGGGATTAATGGTAGTTAACTGCACTTCTCCCTCCGATAACACCGCTAAGTCAGTTTCATCTCCCAGCCCCGCCTCATCAAGTTTTTCTCGCCCGTGCAGCACAATCGCCTTTTCCTTACCCAAATTTTGTAAAGCTTCGGCAACAGTTGCCAAAAGCTTAGGAGTAAATAAACCCACCACCTGCCCAGTTGGACGCAAGGGATTTACTAACGGCCCAAG
This sequence comes from Nostoc sp., assembly GCF_036916735.1. Classification (GTDB taxonomy): domain Bacteria; phylum Cyanobacteriota; class Cyanobacteriia; order Cyanobacteriales; family Nostocaceae; genus Nostoc. The sequence continues at coordinate 15,812 of NZ_JBALFV010000088.1, read as the reverse complement.
CAAATTAAAAATTGTTCGCACTTTCAAAGTCCGCCGTAATGAAGCAACCGCCTTCAGTGCTGGATGCCAACCAGGGGCAAACAAGAAAGTGATCCCGACTTCTTGTAGTGCGGCTTGCACCTTTTCATTAGAAGCACTTAAGTTTACACCCAAGGCTTCCAATACGTCTGCACTTCCTGTAAGACTTGATGCGGAACGATTGCCATGTTTAGCGACAGGTATACCAGATGCTGCGGCAACAAATGCAACTGCTGTAGAAATATTAAAGGTTGATGACCCATCTCCACCAGTGCCACAGGTATCTATTAGGGGGATTGGGGATTGGGTAGATTCTTCCCTAGTCCCTAGTTTTGATTGAGATTGTAATACTTCAGCCATACCGGTCAACTCGTCGGCAGAAATGCCTCTAAAGTTCAGCGCTGTTAATATAGCTCCTGATAATTCTGGGGGAACCGCTTCACTGAGCCATCCTTGCATCAATTCAGCAGCTTGAGTACGGGATAAGGATTGGCCATCTATTAATTGTTGCAGCAGGACATACCAGCTACCAGAGGATTCTTGAGCAGGGATTGGGGAAGTTATCATACTAAGGTTTGTATGTTGTAGCTATATTGAGAGTTATGGGGTTATCCTACCGGAAAATTGGAAGCTATTAAAGTTAGGGTTAAATTTCAAGGCTTAATTGCAAAGTTGGACTAGCAAGATTCTGAACTTGTGATTTTTTTTCCAAATCAAGTTTAACTTCGTAGTTAGTAATGAATAACTCTTTTCCTTTAGCCGCACCACTTTGTTTATAGTTATTCATTCCATACTGTAATTCCCACTTCGAGATATTAGCCCATTGAAAGTTTTCTATAATTTGTGTTGAGTCGTCGTAGGTAATTAACCAGCGATGATGACATTGTTGCAAAAGTTCAGAAAATCTTTGATGTTCAAAAAAAGTGTGCAAGTTACCATCTTTACCATATAGCTTTGATTTAGTAGCACTAAAATATGGTGGATCTAAAAATAAGAATACATCTTTACCCTCTGATTTCAATAGATGGCTATAATCTAAATTCGTAATTTTGACGTTTTTTGATAAGATATTTTCTAACTTTTCAAGTCGTTCTATTGAAGAATCAGTAAAGCGCTTATGAAAAGCTTCTTGGGAAAAACCACCTGATTCTACAGTTCCAGAAAAAGTAATTCTATTAAGAACGAAAAAACGAACGGCTCTTTCTAAATCAGATAATGTATTGACATCTACACTGGTCAATTCTAAAAACAATAATTTGCCATCTATATACTTTACTTTTATATGGCGAATTTCTTTAACTAACTGAGCTAGATCGGATTGGGCAAATTTCCAGAATAAGAAGAGTTCGCGGTTTAAATCGTTAATCCAAATTTTGAGATAGGGAAACTTTTGTCTTAAATAAATAAATACAGAACCACCACCCACAAAAGGCTCTCGAAATTCTGAAAAGCTTTCTGGGAAGTATTCAGCTATTTGATTTATTGCTTTTGATTTACCACCAGGATACCGCAGAGGACTTTTAATCATAACGAAAAATTATAACCTTCCAAAATTACTGGATACTTCTATTTTAAGTTTCTGATTATTTTGAGCTTCTAAAGCCAATTTTTTGATAATGTTTTTTTGATTGGCATTAAAAATTTTGGCGTTGCTGAATTAAAGTATGAATCAGGATGTAGAGACGTAGCACTGCTACGTCTCTACAAAGATTTTGGTATTATGCAAAATCATTTTCATACATGGAATCAGCAACGCCAAAATTTTAATATTTTTCTGGAGTTAAGCTACCAAAGCTCATTTCTATGCCTCGTTCTGTACCCTATCAACCTAAAACTACGTATACGTAATATACATTACTGAATTTTGCCTTGATTTGATGTTGCATTCTCGTAAAATTCTGTTACATTACTTTACAGGCAGTGACAACTATTACAACGTAAAAGCTCGGAGTATTATTTATGGCAAACGTTAAGAAGACTACGCCTTCGGTTTCAGAAGATCCTAATGCTTTGCGCTGGGGCTTCACTCCTCAGAGCGAAAACTGGAACGGTCGTTTTGCAATGATTGGTTTTTTATCTGCCGTTCTACTTGAAGTGTTTTCTGGTCAAGGGATTTTACACTTCTGGGGCATTTTATAGATTTAAACGTTTTTAGCTTCATTAGATAATCAGGCAAGGCAGCGATTCGTAAAATCGTCTGCCTTTCCTTTAGCAGAGAATTCTGTTACCGTAATGAACGAAATATTACACGACCTGGAGATTCTTCTTGATTAATTCGTGCATATACCCGAAGACAAGTTAAGACTTCGCCAGGAATACCACCACAGTCTAGTTGTAGGTCATCCTTGGATACAGTACAAATATCTGCATAAAGTCCCGATAATTGGCGAATTCGCACTTCATTACCTGCATTAATTGCCTCATCAGCGACTTTCTTTAGGATGCGCCGTGATTCATGTTGTAGCTTTCCCCACCAAGAATAACGTTCAGCTGGTGGTACAAATACTAGGGAATGTATCGCTTCGTCCATGTCAATCCAGGCACGGAGAATTGATAGGGAATCAGTATTTTTCTCAGCTTTTTGGGTGCGTTGGAAGCGATCGCTTAAAGCATCAATATATTGATCTCGCTGTTCTGCTTTGGAGTGTAAGGAAATGACATCGAAGCTAAAAACGCTCTTTAAAGCATGATGTAAATCTGGGTCTATTTCGATAAAATTCATATATAAAAATAGGAATGCTGCTGAGAAATCGGATACATTCCCTTGGGGAATTTGAGAATTTGAAAGTGCCTGTTGATATAAGGTCAATCCCTGAGTTTGAACAGTACCACTAAGGCCAGGGTAGATAATTTCATCGCGGATAAAGGGAAGTTGATAGAGGTTAGAATTATCTGCGATCGCACCAACTTCTTGGGCTAAATCTAAGGTGCGCGATCGCCAAGTTGCAGCCAAATCCTCTGGTACTCGCAGCAGTTTGCGTTGAATCTCATTCCACAAATCAGAGTCCGTTGTGCTTTGCAATTGGGAATTACCTAGATAATAATTAAGTTCTGAGTCAGAATCGAAAACTTCCCGCAGGTGACTTAGTTTTAAATCATCTGGCGCATCTTCCCAAACAGCATTTTGTTGTGAGGGTGAAGGTTCCAATAAGTTATGAAGTTCTTGCAGCACCTCATCACATATTTTAAATCCTGGATCTAGTGGAAATTCTGTACGAGCCTGATTTAAAGTCGCCTCTAGTCCATACAAACTAAACCGCAGTAATTGGGCTATCTCTGAGTTTTCTATTTCTAATAATTGACGCAAGTGCTGCATGAATCTCACCTCCAAATATTACTTGTATGTGATTCTTAGCGAATTAAATTTGGTAAACCTTTGCGTTTACTTTGCGCCCTACCCTGCGGGAAGGTGAAGCGCCTATGCGTTTAAAATCTTTATTTTTCAATACAGAAGAATGCAAAGGTTTAATGCAAGAGTTAATGTATGCCACAAAATGGATCGCGTTCTTTATCAACTTCGTTGGGCTGCAATTCTAATTCAACAAGATAAACGCATCCTTCTTCTTTGAGGCATTCTTGACTGTTTGATGTCCAGTAAGGGACTTCACCAGCGTGCATCCGTAGAATACCTTGATCGTCGAGAGTTACACGATATTGGCAAGGGTAATCTGTTGTCACATCTGGTTTGCTGAGTGCGCCAATCCTGATCCATTTTTTGCTGTTGGTTTCGGCGTCTGTTTGATAAACATAGAAGGTGTGCTGGCCTGTTTGAGGGAAGGGAGGTAAGGGATTACTAATTAACCCAATCCCTGGTTCCGTTACACCATCGCGCAGATAGTGAAATTTTTGAAACAATTTACTACCATCATTTCCTACTTCAAACACAAGATGATAGGCATCTGGTTGATCAACAGTTGCAGACTCAATAACATTGACGGCAATATCACCATCATTTAAATCTTTATTGAAGCGTTCCACAGCAATATTCCAGTTCAATTTGCCATCAACAAATAACGCTGAATTTTCTGAAACTACCGATTCCAAATCAATGCCAGGAATGTCAATTAAATAATGGGGATTTCCCTGACAAAGCAACACACTAAATTCAAGGGTTTGGTCAATTTCAAACTGGATTTTAAGTTTTCTCAGAAACTCTGCTTCTTGCATTCCCAGTTTATTCATGAGGTTTTTGCCGTCGAAGCTACCCCATAGTCGTAAATCTCCATCTTCGTAGTCTTGACGGTAAATAATATTAGTTAATTGGATTCCTTGCCATGCAGTACGAACCTTAGCAGCAGTTTCCCAAGGTGCTAGTTGATAAAGTTCTTGTCCAGCTTTAAATATAGTTAGCAAATCATTACTTTGAGTTTTGCGTTTGAAGTTGCAGGGTAAATAATAAAATAGGTTTTTGACATCAATTTCTAGCTGGTTTGCTCCCTTACGCAGCAAGGTTTTTGATTCTTCTGGATCGAACCTTAATCTTCGCAGTTTCTCGGCATAGCAAGCACCAGCGGAGGTGGCTAATTTGGTAAATTCCAATACAAAGGTAATTCGTTCTGGATTCCACACAAAATATGGAGATTTACTAAATTCCTGGTAAATTTGGCGCTGCACTATGTCTAAATTACAAGTTTTTCCAGACAAAATTAACCAATCAACTTTTTGGGAATTCCAAGAATCTTTGGTGATATCATCAGGACGCAAGCGACTTTCCATCAATCCTTTGGCAATACCGATCGCTTCTTTAATCCCAGAAGTGGCGGCTCGTTCAAATTGGTGGTTATCTAGGGTAATGCAGATGCTATTTGGATCGTTGACTTGCAATTTAACACTGCTTTGGGTGAGCAGTTCGGAAATTTGCTGCTCAGAAAGTGTGAAGGTTAATAGAGAATTATCTGCTGGTGGCTTTTGACCAAGTTTAAGTTTAGCTGCTTCCGCATAATCCCAGAGGATATAAAATGATTGCAGGCGTTGGGGCGCTTGTTGCCAACGAGTGGGTAATACTTTCTCGGCAATATCTAGGGCATCTTTGTAAGCAATATCACCTTCTGGATTCTCTTTATCTAGACATTTTAAAAGACTGCCACTTTTGAATTTGCCTTGTTCTAAAAAGCGCTCGTTTAACTCTGAGTTAATTAAATCTTCTAGCTTTTCGCTTTGTATATTACCTATTGCTACTGCTGTCAATAAAAAATCTGCAATCGCAACTTTTAATAATCTCAAAATTCGCAGTGTAATTAACTCACCACCTAACTGTAAATGACCAGATGAACCTAATAATTTGGGAGTGAGTTTATAGTAACGTCCTCCTAAACCTCGGTCTTCATAATCGGCAAAATTAGGAGTTTTATCTTCTAAAGTCAGTTCAATTAAAGCTAAGTCTGTAGTTCCCCCGCCAATATCCAAAACGAGAACATTTTGTGACCATTTGTTTCCTGCTTGGCGACAACGGGTTTTGAATGACTCGATGCCAATGTTGAGATTACCACCAAATTCTCGCCATAAAAAGAATATTGCCACAGAAACAGCTTCATCATAAGCAGTTTGCACATCGTCGATCCCCAACTGCTCAACTAATTCCTTAACTTCCTTGCGAACAACTGGTGGAGCAACAGTGGGGTAGGTGACAACTGCTGTTAAAAAATCTCCTTCTGAAAACCTGCGTTGGGTGCGTTGGCGGTAATCTTCAGTTAACTCGATTAAATGCGCCCAAGCTGATTGGATCAGTTGATTAGCGGTAATTATTTCTTCTTCACCATCCAAAATAATTGCAAACAAACGATCCTGACCAAAATAGCGTTTGGGTGAATGGTGAAACTTGCTGATAATTTCCTTTAAAGAACCGCTTGTACCTTGAGCGATCGCTTTTTTTCGGTTATCTCTAGCTTCCCTACCCATCCGCAGTTTTAAGTCGCTTAACTGCGAAATTTCTGACTCGCTAGGAATTTCCGTATCGCGGCGATCGATATCCAACACAACTGGGATTAGATTTTGCGACTCTAGGGTAGGGACGCGAAATACCTCATGATAGATTTGGTAAAGTTTTTTGCTGACAGCACGGCGGAATCTCTCACTGTTTCCTAAAGAAACTTCAATTTGGCGAATTGCTTCCAAAAACCGCTCTTTATTGTCACTTTCAAAGACTTCACTCAATTGGCTGGGTTCTATCTCTAGGTTTCTGCTAATTTCTACAATAAACTTTTCCCAATCATCAGCACTGACATCTGGTAAAGCCACTGAGGCGGGAGAACTCAGCCATTGTGATAAGCGATCGCGCAACCGCATTTCCTGTTCTTTGGGTAAAATTTCTGCGATCGGTACTTCAATTGGATCGAAAAGTGTAACTGTAGAATTCGATGTACCAAAATCTAAAGCAAACCATCCTGGAAATCTTTTTTGTTGTTTCTCGCTTGGTTCTTGCTCGCTATATTTGTTGAGTTGAAAAGGGTTCATTATAGTATCACTTACTGTTGTTCGTTTTATAGTTGCATCAGGTGGAGGTGAAAATACCCATCAATCCCAAATATTGGTTCTTTAACTTCAACTGATTCAAAGCGATAACTACTAGTTTCGGCTGGTGGCTGTTCTACTAACTCGAAAAACAATCCTGGGACACGTTTAAAAATTGCATAAAAAATTGCATCATGTCTCACAAATACATCCTCATAGCGTAGCGATCGCAATCAGTCACTTTCTGAGTTGGCTTATCTCAAATCATCTAAGTAAGATACAGCAGCAAGTTCTGAAATAATCTGCAACCAAGTAGGAATTGCAATCTCAGATGGCAAGTCTCCAGCCACCAAATATCTCAGCAAAGTTTCTTTTTTTGAAATATTTTGTAAACTAGGAATAATTTGATCCAAAATACCTTCAAGTTCGGAATTAATTTGCTGATTAATTTCGCTAACATACTGGACAAGATGGAGGCTGGCGCTAGCAGTAATTTCATCTCGCAGTCGCAGAACAAAAAGTTGGTGATTACTCGATCTAGGTAAACCTTGGCTTTTTTCTGGTGCCCAGTCAAAGATTTGACCAACGTTGTGTTTATCGTCTTGACGCGCTAGAGGAAAGATAATTTCGGGCGCAACAGTTTTGTTTTTACTACTGATTTCGGAGATGATTGCTTCCTTCCATTCGTTAGGATCGCATCCTAGTAATAATTTGTAAAAGAGATCGGCATCTTCAAAACCAAATTTTTCTTCGATTTCTTGTTCCATTTGTGGGTGGAAAAATGCTTGCAATTGTTCGCGTTCTGGGGCAACATAATTTGACAATTGATTCAACAAATCTACCACTGCTTGATGGATGCGATCGCGGGCAAAATCTTCTACTTCTTTAACGGTTTTCTCAAATACTGGATAAAAATCATCGCTTTTAGTCGGAAGGGAACTATTGACCCGATTTCCCCGATCAAATAATTTCCCAGCTGCACCTTTAGATTCTGCCAGAGCGATCGCTCCATTGTTGGCTTTGTTGAAGAGTAAAGTCCACTGGTTCCAATTCAGTATTCTAAAAGTAAGTTCGTCTTTTACTACATCGCTGACAACAACACCGCGCCGATCTTTGAGTGGTTCTTTCCCTAAATCTTTTTGAAAATTCCTGTAGATTTTATCCAAGCTTTCGACCACAAAGCGCAATTCGATAAAGGCGGGACTATCGCCTGTGGGGATACCTTGATCGTGAATTTCATCTATGATGTCCTTTAAGTGATCTTGTTGCTGACTCACCACATCAGCCGATCTCCGAGTATCTTCATACAGTTGCTTCAGACCATGAGTCGCTACGTGGGTTTGAATCAATTCCCGCAGCTTACTAAGTCCCCCATCTTGACTAAAGTAACCTAGCTGTCTGCCCAAATAACTGCGAGTGTTAGATTCTAGTAGTCGTTCACTTAAGTGCTGCCATTTTTCTTGTAGCCGTTTAGACCGATCTAAATAATCAGGATAGTCTAAGTTAGCCAAAAACTCTGTTGAACCTGCTTTCACGGTACTAGAACGTTTTGCCAATTCAGCTAGTCCCAACAGTGGCGATAGTAAAACGATGCGGTCTTTTTGGATTGTAAACGCTTCTGCACCGTCAATGGTAGTTTGCAGAACTTTGAGTTTTTGGAAAACGGTTTCTTCTTGTAAATAGCTATCTTCAATCAGTTGGTCAAGTTCTCTTTCGCCACCTTCGCCCTCTAGGGGTAGTTGATCGAAGCGACCTACACCTACAAGAATTAAATCTTTTAGGTCTTGTCCAGGTCGCTGCTGCTGCATCATCGTAAAGATTTTATTGGCGCGATCGCTCCCAGGAGATTTACCATTTAGCAATACCAAAATTGTCTGTACTTCTGCCAATTCTCGCAGCGACAAAAAGGTATCCCTAGCCCCCGAATTAGCAGCCCCTAATCCCGGAAAGTCGATGAGAATAAATTTGGCTGCACCTGCAAAATCCCAAATTTCCCGTGAGATTTTCACATCAATATCCACGCGACGGATCAGTGGGAAACTGTTTTGTAATAACTTTGTTGGTAGTCTTTGGGGTGGACTCGGTAATCGGATATGCGCTGGCGGTAAATCCTCAAATTTCAAAGTTTGAATTGCCATTGGCTGTTCGACTAGCTGTAGCCCCTCGCGGGCGGTGGTAGCATCAATCTGGTAGCGCCCACCACACATAACTTCCCCATAAGCTTGATAAGCCCGCAAGAATAGTACTAACTCTCGCAGTAAATAACGTAGCTCTAAATTGTTACTGCTATTCCATGCTTCTTCACACCAGCCAATAATATCTGTACCAGAGTTGAGTTTCGATACTGGTATAGGAGGAAGCCCGGCTGCTGTTGTCCGTTTATTGGCTTCCCCTAGCATGAAGCGTAGACACTCATGTACTCCTTCATGAGAAAGATAATCTACCGTAAAATTACTTAATTGTGTAGTTGCAAAGTCCTCTTGTGGTATGATGTGTATAGCGGTAACATTACCTGTAGTGGGGTTTTCGCTGACCGGCAAAGCATCTGCATATCCAATTAGACTGCCTAAAAGTAAAGTTTTCCCACTACTGAATTCCCCCATCACGCCGATTTTTACAGGTGAAGTTGCAAGGTCTACAGTTTTCTGGGCAGCTGACCGCAGACGCAGGAGACAGTCATCAAGACTAGCTGGAACCCAATCTTCTTGTTTTGAAGGGTGCTGGGGCACAGAATCTATCTTTCGGAGGATGAATTCGCCGTACTCCTTAAAACGGCCCAGTTTATCTGGTTCCATAAAGTAGTTTCCGCCTAACATTAATTTCTCTGAGCTTTATAACATATAAAATGCGATTGCTAGCCATTGTTAGAACCTGTTGAGATCACATTTAGCATTTCCTTATTTAATTTGCGATTTTGGGATCAGGCGTTTTGAATGGTCAAGACAATTTTGATAAATCGGGTTTGAATTGGAAAATTGAAGAATAATTCAGAAGTAACTAAGTAGAGTTTTATACCATAACTTGACTAAATACTCCTTATTAGAGATGTGTGTATTAAACCCTTTTATACCCTTTATTTTAAGACGATGTCCGAAAAATATTAAGTGAATATAATTCGTTACTACACAAGCAAAGTCTACTTACGCAGAAAACCTAAAAAATCAAAAATTTCCAATCCAAGGAGATGGGTTTTGTCTGTATAGCAATCCTAAATGATTTGTAAACTTCTCTCCTTCTTACCTGCGCTTTTCTCTGCGAGATGCTTGCTGCGCGATAGCGGTTCGATAATTTTTACAACTCGAATAGGATTGCTATGTAGCCGCGACTTATAGTCACCAGGACTCTAATTCATGCTGAATTCTTCTTGATAAAAAATCAATATTGATTTGATATGAATTTTCTGATTATTGTAAATTTATGATAAAGATGTAAATATTTTATAATGAATCATATAGTTTTGTTAAAGCTAAATCATGTTTTTGAGCAATGCGATTACATAGCTAAAATGAGCTTATAGAGACTTTTAAGAATATCCAAAGCTAACAAATTTTTCTAACATAGAAATAGCTTAGATTTCATGAAAAATGCTATAGCTAATCTTAATGATGAAATTAGTATTTTTTCAGTTTATTTATAGTAATAACATAATTATTTTGGATATAAAATCAAATAAAATCTTAAGATAAATAGCAGGTTGACATGAAACCTATATATCTATTAACAAATTCTATTTTCAGACTCTTACCTTAATAATTTAGGTAGAGCAGGCAGGCAAAAGTGTTTTCTAAAAAGGTGCAGAGCAATATTAACTAAATCATGGTCGAAGAAGATGAAAAAGCATTTTGCCAGCAGGCGCGTCTGTACCTGCGCCTAGAGAAGAGATAGGCAATATCTGGACTTGCAGCGTCCATCCAGAAGATAGACAGCAATGTGAAGATATATACCTAAGAGCATTTAGGGCGCATAATTCGTTCCAGAGGCAATATCGCCTGCGTCGGGCTGATGGCGAATATGGCTGGATTTTAGATACAGTCGCGCTACGGTTTGCAGCAGATGGTAGCTTTATTGGTTACATCGGTTATTGTGCGGATATAACAGAAGTACGACCTTTCTTGAGAGAAAGTTGCTCGGCATTTACAAATTATTCTTGTTGTCTGCATGAAATTACAGAGCAAAAACAGGTGGCAGAATTAGCAAAAGCATTAGAACAACTACAAGCTGAAACTGCAAAACGTCAAGCAGTTGAAACACAGTTACGCCAAAAAACATCAGAATTTGCAGCGATTTTGCAAGTGCTTCCTGATTTATACTTTCGTCTTGATGCTGATGGAACTATTCTGGATTACAAGCCAGGAAAGATGGATCATCCGTATATCTCAACAGGAGATTGTCAGGGCAAGAGTTTGCGAGAATGCTTACCGATTACTGTAGGCGATCGCTTTCACCAAGCAATAATTCAAGTACTTGAAACTCAATATGAAGTCAGTTTTGAATATACCTTAGCGCTACTAGAAGGGAAAAATAATTTTGAAGCTAGGTTATTACCATTACCAGACCAGCAAATCATAGTTATTGTCCGCGACACCAGCGACAAAGTACAAGCAGCATTAATAGAAAGCGATGCTAAGTTTCGCAGCATTGTTGAAAACGCCCATGACATTATTTTTGCATTGACTCTTGAAGGGGTATTGTCCTACGTTTCTCCTAATTTGACCGATATTTTAGGGTATGAACTTGCAGAGGTTGAAGGTAAATCCTTAATTTCCTTCATACATCCTGACGATGTGCTTATTTGTGAAGATTATTTCCAAAGAATTTTGACAACAGGCGAAAAACAAGACGCAATTGAATATCGAGTAAAACATAAAAATGGCAGTTGGCCATGGCATACAAGCAACTCATCTGCTATTAAAGATGCCAATGGTAATATTTTAAACTTTGTTGGTATTTGCTATGACACCACTGAGCGCAAACAAGCAGAGTCAGCTTTAGCAGAACGAGCGCGTTTAGCACATTTTCGTGCCGATGTAGACGCAGCCCTAACCCAGAGTGACAGCTTACAGAACATGATGCGCCGTTGCACTGACGCTTTAGTTGAACATCTCGACGCAGCCTTTGCTCGCATCTGGACGCTGAACAAAAAAGACAATATATTGGAGCTGCAAGTCAGTTCTGGAATGTATACCCACATTAATGGGTCTCATAAATGTGTGCCAGTTGGTCAATTCAAAATTGGTTTAATTGCCCAAGAGGGCAAACCCCACTTAACTAACTTTGTGCAGACAGATCCTCGTGTAAGTAACAAAGAATGGGCAAAGCAAGAAGGTATGGTTGCCTTCGCTGGCTATCCCCTAGTTGTTGAAGATGAAACTGTAGGAGTGATAGCCATGTTTGCCCGCCAAGCCATAACAGAATCAACTTTCACAGCACTGGAATTTGCCGCCCAGGAGATTGCCATTGGCATCAAGCGCAAACAAGCAGAAGTTGCATTAAGAGAAAGTGTGCAACGGGAAGCCCTACTCAATCATCTTTCTAATCAGATTCGAGCTTCCTTGGATCTCAATTATATTGTGGAAACCGCAGTGCAGGAAATTCGTAACTTATTCCAGATTGATCGCTGCGCCTTTTTTTGGTATCGGCAAGACGCTGAGTTACCTTACTGGGAGAGAGTATATGAGGCGAAAAGCCCCTGTTTCTCCTGTTTGGTTAATCAGCAAGAAGCAACTAATGCAGAAATCGAACTAATTGCAGCCAAAACCTTGAACAGAGAAATCATCCGCATTAATGATGTTGAGGCTATGAGCGATTGCACTGCACAACAATTTTTGCAGAATTTCGGTTTCACTGCTTTTATGTCACTCCCCGTATACACCCAATCTGGGGAAATTGGCACATTTAACTGTGGTTCTTGTAGTGGCTCTCGGCCTTGGTTGGACAACGAAGTAGAATTATTGCAATCAGTTACAGTTCAACTAGCGATCGCCATCGACCAAGCTAAACTTTACACCCAAAGTCGTATCGCTGCCCAAACAGCCCAAGACAAAGCCCAGCAACTAGAAGCAGCGCTGCTAGAACTTCAACAAACCCAAGCACAACTGATTCAAGCTGAAAAAATGTCCAGTTTGGGACAATTAGTTGCAGGTATTGCCCACGAAATCAATAATCCCGTCAATTTTATTTACGGCAATATTAGCCACACCCGTGAATATATCAAGGATTTGCTGCACTTGGTAGACCTTTATCAACAGAACTATTATCCACCAAAACCAGAGATTGACCAACAAATCTACGCGATTGATTTAGACTTTCTCAAGCAAGATTTGCCCAAAATCCTGGATTCTATGGACATGGGAGCCGAACGTATCCGGCAGATTGTCTTATCTTTACGCAATTTCTCTCGCCTTGATGAGGACGGCACAAAGCCAGTAGATATTCATGAAGGTATTGATAACACTTTGCTGCTGTTGCAAAATCGCCTGAAAGCCAAATCAGGACATCCCGAAATTCAAGTAATCCGAGACTACGGCGACCTACCACCAGTAGCGTGTCACGCTGTACACATGAATCAGGTGTTTATGAATCTATTGACAAATGCGATCGATGCTTTAGAAGAGTCATTTGTCATTAGTCATACCTTGCAAAAAGGCGAAGCGTCTATGTCATTAGTAAACAACACTGTACAAAGGACAAATCACCAAGAACGAATGACTTTTCCCCAAATTCGTATTCGCACTTTTATTCAAGAAAACCATGTAATTATTGGCATTGCTGACAACGGCCCGGGGATGACTGAGGAAGTACGCAAACGGGTATTTGACCCCTTCTTTACTACGAAACCCGTCGGTAAAGGCACGGGCATGGGGTTATCAATTAGTTACCAAATTGTTGTAAGAAAACATGGTGGGCAAATCCAGTGTATTTCAGCACCAGGAGAAGGTACTGAGTTTGCGATCGCGATTCCATTCAAGCAGCAATTCGATTTGTAGACATTACGCAAATTTAATTAAAAATTAATCAAAAATTAACCTATTAGTTGTTAACTAATATTAATTCACTTTTTGCTGCAACATTTGAACCCCCCAACAACCTGAAATTTACAGGAATTGGGGGATTATTTCTTCTAATACAAGGAGTAGAACTACAAATGTTGCAGTTGAATCATTTAAAAAACATTGTAATGGTAGTATTATTTTTGCACTGAAACCGTGATAACTGATAACTGTTGACTGTTCACTGATTCTAAGATATTTCTTAGTTGAGGCAGTTCGGGAATAAAAGCAGGGGGAGAGAAGAATTATGATACAACCCCAAAATCAAAATAGTATCACCTACACCCGCGTTATCCACCTAAGTCATGTAATTGACATAGATATTCCCCAATGGCCTGGCGACCCTCCAGTAGAATTTGAAACTGTGGCTGAACTGAATAATGATGGCTATTACCTGCGACGTTTCTCCTTGGGGGAACATAGCGCTACTCATATCAATGCCCCTAATAGTTTTCATAGTTCTGCCGTGGGAATTGACCAATACCCAGCCCAGTCTTTAATTGTACCTGCGGTGGTCATCGATATTCGCCAAGCCACAGCAGTTAATCCTGATTATGCCTTGACTATTGCTGATGTTCTGGCTTGGGAAGAAGAATATGGTGAAATTTCTCCTGGTTGCGTAGTTATACTGAATACTGGTTGGCAAAAAAAGTGGTTTGATAAAAGTGCATTCCTAAATCATGATTCTCAAGGAATTGCCCACTTTCCGGGTTTTGGCAGCGATGCAACTCAATTATTACTGGATGAACGGCAAATAGCAGGGGTAGGAATTGATACTCACGGTGTAGACCGCGGACAGGATAACAGTTTTGCTATTAACCACTTGGTGTTGGAGAAACCGCGCATTGTATTGGAGAATCTCACCAATTTGGATCAATTGCCACCTAAAGGTACTACTCTAGCGATCGGCATTCTCAGGTTGCGTGGTGGTTCTGGTTCTCCTGTGGGGGTATTGGCGTTCGTGCCTTAATTTTTTATATCGATATTTGCTTCTCACGCCAATTCCCGAAACTTGAGGGTAACCTGGAAAGCAAGCAAACTAGGTATCGTTTACTGGTTCTTCAGAAACGGCTGCTTTTGTTGGCGCTACTTGTGGACGCACTCACAAGCGCGTCTGTTTAGAAATATGTTTGCTGGGAAGCCTAACTACTAAGGTGTGATCCTTACGCTGTCTGTGTAGAAGCTGCTTTTAAGTCTGTGGTCGATTTTAACTGCTTAATGCTGGCTTTACAAATGCGATCGCCAAACATAGGCATCATTCACCGTGAATGATGCCTACTTGTTGCTTATTACGCCGTCTGTGTAGAAGCTGTTTTTGAGTCTGCGGTGGATTTTAACCGGGTGATAGTGGCTTTACGAATGCGATCGCTCTTGCGTACCCCGCCTGTCATTTCGTATTCTCGGCTGTCTTTACCATACTTCAACGCCACACCACTGACTAAGCGCTCTGAAGTTTCGCGAATGGTCTTTTCAAGGGTTTCTATTTTTATTTTAGCTGAGTCAATGGCAGTTAGCATCATATTATACTCGTCAATCTCGTTGCGGAGTTGCTCGGTTAACTCGGTTAAATGGTTTAAACTGATCGAATCACCGAAATCGAGGCTGGAATTAATCGATTTAAATCCGATTACTTTCTGTTCAGTTCTTTCTAGCACGGTAGAGCTTTTTTTTTGGCGTGGCATCAATGGATACTTTTTACTAAACTTATCTTTCTAGAGTGCCTCAATGGGACAATGTAGCGGTTCAGTAAAGCTTACGAAAGAAATGTATTTTTTTAACTACATTTGCCTCTTTATCCAGTAATTACACTTGACTAGAGAATAAATAGTTGAGAACGGCTTGTCTTGTGAACCAACAGCCTTGTCTTGTTAATGAATGGACTTGTCTTGTTAACCAACAGCCTTGTCTTGTTAACCAACAGCCTTGTCTTGTTAACGAACGGGGTTGTCTTGTGAACCAACAGCCTTATCTTGTGAACCAACAGCCTTATCTTGTGAACCAACAGCCTTATCTTGTGAACCAACAGCCTTGTCTTGTGAACCAACAGCCTTATCTTGTGAACCAACAGCCTTGTCTTGTGAACTAACACAGGACTTACGCAGCAATGATTAGTCATTGCGACCAAAACGCAGTGTAGGGAAGCAATCTCGTCAAGACTGGGATTGTTCGCTTTGCTTGCAGAGAGGGGCTTGTGATATTATTTATATAAGTAAGCTGATAGGCGCAAAACCCTGTGTCTTCAGACCAGGGATGTAGCGCCAACGGTGAATTTATTCACCGTGATATTTATTATTT
>NZ_JBALFV010000087.1:0-29390 GCF_036916735.1 Nostoc sp. | reverse complement strand
TGCTTAGGCTTTCAATTAAATTATTACTTCATTACCTCCATGACGGTTTTATCACCCTTTCAGCCTAATTCATCCCGCAAATATGCAACGCCAAACTTTTGGATAATTTATAGAAGTTTTGCAGAGGTCTATTCTCAATAATTCTTTGTCTTCTATACCAAGTCAATTGCTCTTATTCCTTTCAAGACAAGCTTTTTGCTTTTGCGATCGCCGTCGAACTCACGTTAATACATTTGTCTTTTAACAAGAGCATGGCCAGATTGAACATCAAACCAGTGAATATCCTGAGGGGGCAATGCTAATGTAATATCTTCGCCACTCCAATTTTGGTCTGTTGGCAACAAAGCACGTACCGTAATCGCTTCGGTTTGTGAATCCTCAATCTTGACACTAACCAAATAGTGCATACCTAAGTTTTCGACTAAAAACACTTTCCCTTGGATAGTCTGGGTCTCACCTGGTTGAGCAATGCGGACATCTTCTGGGCGGATTCCCAAAACAATCTGCGGTGGTACTGTTGGTATATCAGGGAGAAGTACTTGGAAGTTACCCATGATCGCATATTGTCCCTTACAAGGTAAAGTCAGTAAATTCATTTGCGGACTACCAACAAATCCAGCCACAAATAGATTAGCAGGATGGTTATAAATGCACTCAGGCGGGTCAAGTTGCTGGACATAGCCATCGTTGAGCAATGCAACTTTCGTAGAGAGCGTCATCGCTTCGGTTTGGTCGTGAGTAACGTAGACAACTGGCACTTTTTGTGCAGCAAAAATTTGCTTGATATCGGCTCGGACTTTTTCTCGCAGTAGTGCATCCAGGTTACTTAAAGGTTCATCTAGCAGGTATACATCGGCATTACGCACCAAAGCCCGACCGACAGCAACTCTCTGTCGTTGACCTCCAGACATTTGGCCAGGCTTGCGGTTCATTAACTCTGCTAATCCTAAAACTTCTGCTACTTCTGTCACTCGCTGTTTAATTTCTGTAGGTGGTACTTTTTTCAGCTTGAGTCCAGAAGCGAGGTTTTCGTACACACTCATGTGGGGATAGAGTGCATAGCTTTGAAATACCATTGCAATGTTGCGATCGGCTGCTCGTTTATAAGTGACATCCATCTCCCCAATCTTGATCTGACCACGAGTAGGTTCTTCAAGACCTGCAATCATGCGTAGGACGGTGGATTTACCACAGCCAGAAGGGCCAAGTAAAGTCAGAAACTCATCGTTATCTACAGTTAAACTAACGTCTTTGACAGGGACGACTTTAGGACTGTAGGTTTTATTTAAGTTTTTGAGTTCAAGTTTAGCCATTTTGATTTTTTGATTTTTATCCCTTGACAGCACCAGCAGTAAGACCTTGGACAATCCGGCGCTGGAAAAATAAAACTAATAAAATTAAGGGTAATGTCCCCACAACAGTTGCAGCAGCGATCGGGCCGTAAGGAATTTCATATATTGTCGCACCACCCAACTGAGCCGCAGCAACGGGAATTGTCTTCAACTCTTCACGGGTCATAAATGTGAGAGCGAAAATAAACTCGTTCCAAGCAAAAATAAAGGTGAGGATTCCAGTAGTCACTAAGGCGGGAAGGGTCATGGGTAGCACGATTTGCCATAGTAGTTGAAAAGTGTTATAGCCATCGACCCTGGCGGAATCTTCCAAATCTTTTGGCAATTGTTGGAAAAAGCTTCTCAGTACCAAAATTGTTAGCGGTAAATTGATGGCAGTATAGGGTATAATCAGCGCCAGATAATTGTTACCTAATCTCAGCGCTTGGATAATTTCTAACAGTCCTAAGAACAAGAGAATTCCAGGAAATAAGGTAACAATTAGAACGCTGGCGAGGATAAATCGTTCACCCCAAGGGCGTAACCGTGCGAGGGCATAAGCCGCAGGTGCGCCGATCGCTAAAGATACAACTGTAGAAGTAATCGAGACAAAGGCGCTGTTGAAGATGTAGCGCCAAAATGGGCGACGGGTGAATAACTCAATGTAGTGATTGAAAGTGAATCGTGTGGGAAAATAAACAGTAGGAACGGCGGCAATATCCTCATTGACTTTAAAGGAGGTTAGCAATTGCCATAAGGCTGGGGATAGGCTAAATACTACCACTAATACAACTATTATGGGCAGCAAGATTTTTTGAAGAGAAAACTTGGTTCCCCCTGTTGGTTTTGGAGTCGTTGGAAGTACTTGTGGAGTTACACTCATAGGTTAAATGGCTCCTGATGTTTTGGCACGGTATTTGTTAAGCAAGAAACTAGCGATCGCTACCGCCACAATCAATATTAAAAATGTCACTACTACAAGGGCTGCTCCATAACCAAAATCTAAGTAGCGCATCACCGTAGAATAAATATACAATGACACCAATTCCGTAGCGCCACCAGGGCCACCTCCGGTCATCACAGCAATCAAGTCGAAAATCCCGAAAGCTTGAGCAAACCGAAATAACACTGCAATTAAGATTTGTGGCAGCAGCAGTGGCAGGGTTATATTGCGGAAGCTTTGCCAAGCATTTGCCCCATCGACCGAGTAAGCTTCATAGAGGTCTTGTGATATCGATTGCAACCCAGCTAGCAATAGGATACTGATAAACGGCGTAGTTTTCCAAACATCAGCAAAAACCACTGCTATCATCGCCAGCACTGGATCTCCTAACCAGTTAATCCCAGTCTTAATCAGTCCCAACCGCCGCAGAATATCGTTTACAACCCCAAATTGGTCGTTAAAAATCCAAGACCACGCCAGACCAATCAAAGCAGTAGGCAAAGCCCAAGGGATAATTGCAGTTGTACGCACTATGCCCCGCCCAAAAAACGCCTGATTGAGAACTAAGGCAATCCCTAGTCCTAGCACTAGTTCTGAGATTACTGATGCTGTTGTAAACACCGTAGTCGCCCACAAACTCTGCCAGAAACGACCATCTCCCGCCATCCGCACATAATTGTCCAAACCAGAAAATACAGGTAGTAGTTCTGTTCCCAGATTTCTAGTAAATACGCTTAACCAAAATGCTCGTAAAATCGGGTAGGCAAATACAAACAACAGCAGCAGTAATGCAGGTGTTAGTAATATCCATGCTGTCTGTTGTTCCCGATTTCTGAGTGTATGTAAATTTGTCATTTGTCATTGGGCATTGGGTATTTATCTTTGTTATTCCCCTTCATCTCCCTTGTCCCCCTGCCGCCAGCAATCGGCGCGTTTCAGCAGCAGCAGCTTGCATTGCTCGTTCAGAATTCATCCGATTAGATAACGCGGCGCTAAGATAACGCTGCAAAATATCTGATGTCTGAGCATATTGGGCGATCGGCGGACGTAAAACTGCATTGTCCACGACCTCCAATAATTGCGGATAGTGGGGGTATTTAGCAACAATCTCTGGGTCTGTAAATAAATCCCGGCGACTTGGCACATAGCCTGCACTCAAAATAAATCGGCGCTGTGCTTCCCGACTAGTAAAATACTGAATTGCTTTCCAAGCTTCTTCAGGATGTTGAGAAGATTTAGCAATCCCTAAACCCCAGCCCCCTAAACAAGCCGCTCCCGTCTTACCAGGAGCATGAACCATCGGTTTAATCGCAATTTTGCCCCGGATTGGCGAATTCTCTGCCTGGGCTAAAGGCCATGCATAGGGCCAACTGCGTAAAAACGCTACTTTACCACTTTGAAACAAGCGTCGGGTGTCTTCTTCCTGGTAGGTGGTGACTCCAGGAGGAGAAACGCCTTCCTTAACGGTTCTACGCAGAAACTCAATGGCTTGTAATGTTTGTGGTCGATCTAGTCCAACTTCGAGCGTCTTGGGATTAACCCAGAAGCCACCAAAGCCATCAAGAACTTCCGCAAACATTGCCACAAGTCCTTCATATTGGCGACCCTGCCAAACATAGCCCCAATTCACCTCCTTTTTCTTCTGCAAAACTTGGGAAATTCTAATCAAATCATCAAAGGTTTCTGGGGGTTTCAACCCTGCTTGTTTAATTAAATCTTCCCGGTAGTAGAGCATTCCTACGTCAGAACGCACTGGAATGCGGTATAGCTTGTTTTGGTAACGTCCCCCTTCTACATCCTGTGATGAAAATGCTGCCAACTCTTTTTTAGAAATGCGATCGTCTAAGGGTAGCAACCATCCAGCAGCAGCAAACTTGGATGTCCAGATGACATCCATATTGATCAGGTCATAAGGGGATTGACCTAAGATAAAAGATGAGGTATACAAGTCTTCGAGCAAATTTGTGGCATTGGGCCCTTCAACTAAGTTAATGCGAATATTAGGGTTCTCAGCCTCGAAGTCTCTAATTAAACCTTTCCTCCAAGGTTCGGCATCAGGAGCAGTCATTAATATATTGAGGGTAACTGGTTGCTGCGAGAGTGCTACCCAACTGAAAAATATAATGCTCAAGAGAGTTGCCAGAAAAACCCCTATATGCAAATAACTTTGTTTTTGGATGAATTTTTGCAACTTGTTTATTGGCTTTCGGTACAACATTACTAATGTAGCGATCGCTAGTGGTAATTATTCAGAAATAAAAACATAAATCTAATTCGCAATGGGCAACTCTTGGAGACGCTATCGCGTTAAGCGTTGGCGCAGCCTCTCGTAGAGAAGCTATGCCAAAAGCTTTACGCCCCGCTACACTAACGCAATTAAATTAAACCACGCCACTTGCGGGTAAGGTTTTTACCTACCTTAAGATACTAGGACTTTTTCGCACCAGTTGCGGGCGAGGTTTTAAGCATGAAGCTTTTTTGATAAATTATTTGAAAAAAGATTATTTTATATTATTGTTTATCAAAATTCTTGAGCAATGAACAAGCAAGTCAATAAACTTAATAATTTGTGAAATATTGTTGTCTGGTGGATAAACATCTACGTAAGGGACTTCCAATTAAAAAAATATTCCATCGCTTTGAGGGCAGGGGGCAGGGGGCAGGGGGCTGGGAGCAGGGGGAAAGAAAGTCGTTTAGATGGGCGTGAAATGGGATAATTTATTTTCTGGAAGTCCCTAAGAATTCAGTCTACTGAATACTTGTTGCAACTTAGAAAGAATTGCTTGATTGATGGCATTTTTGCGGTATTTAGTCACAAAAATAAGGGTTGTGGAGTCTGAATCTGCGACTAAAATAACACCCTGAGCATTTTTGTCAATTTTTTATTTCTTTGGTTAAACTGAATTTGCAATTTTCTTAGATTATTGTTTCGAGACACGGAGTGCGAGAAACAAAGTTTCCTTATTACAACCCCCTACTTTTTAAGTATGGGGTTGTTCCCCCTTGCTCCCTGCCCCCTGCCCCCTTGCCTCTTTTTGACGCTCCTAACTCCTTCTTTGGATCATTATGATACACAAACCCCGTCAAAAAAAACTGTTGAGATTGATTGCATTGTTCCTAATTGGGACATTTCTACAATTGTTGTTTTACATCCCGACACCAGTCTTATCCGAAAATTCTAGTAGCTGTAGCAATATTACAGCCCCGCTCACCCCTGAAGAACAAACTTATGCTCGTGCTGCTTGGCAGTATTTTGTCAAAAATTATCAGCCAGCAACGGGATTGACCAATTCTACTGGCGGTTATCCTTCGGGTACACTCTGGGATATGGGGAATTACCTGATGGCGTTAAATGCTGCACGCTGGTTGAATCTTACTGACCAAGCAGATTTTGATTCACGCCTCAACAAGTTTTTGACAACTCTTAACAGCTTAAAGTTATTTGAAGATACTTTGCCCAATAAAGTCTATAACGCAGCCAATGCACAAATGGTTGATTATGGCAATAATCCACTGGAGCGAGGTATTGGTTGGTCTGCTTTGGATGTCGGGCGAATACTTGCTGCGTTTGATGTTATCCGCACCTGTCACCCTCAATATAATGACTGGCTAAAAGGAATTGTAGCAAAGTGGCAAGTGGCGCGATCGCTCAAAGATGGGCAACTTTTTGGTGCTACTGTTCTCCCAGATAACAAAACGCTGCTAGTGCAAGAAGGCCGACTTGGCTACGAAGAATACGGCGCTAGGGGTTATCAACTTTGGGGTTTCTCTGCACCCAAGGCTATTTCTTTAGAACCATTTCAGTTAGTTGAAATCAATGGTGTCAAAATTCCTGTTGATACTCGTGACTTTAAAAGCACCAACGCTAATAATTATGTTGTTAGTGAGTCTTATATCCTTGATGGGATTGAGTTTGGCTTGCAAGGGGAGTTAGCTGATTTTGCTGCCAGGGTTTTAGATGTGCAAAAACGGCGTTATGACGCCACAGGGCAGTTGACTGCTGTCACAGAAGACAATATCGATCAAGCGCCTTATTTTCTCTACAACACAGTCTACGCCAACGGTGCAAACTGGGCAACAATCACGGATGCTAATCAACCTTATCCACAGTTTCGCAGCATCAGCACCAAAGCTGCTTTTGGCTGGCGCTATCTTTTTCCAGATAATGCCTATGCTCAAAAAGTTTTTGATGCAGTCAAGGATCTGCGTAGCCCTGATAATAGTGGTTACTATGCTGGTATCTATGAAGAATCAAAACAACCCAATAAAGCTTTGACAGGTAATACTAATGGGCTGATTTTGGAGATTTTATACTACAAAGCTAAGGGAAATCACCCTTTAATTGCTTCTCGGTCTGCGAGTGTGTCTACTGGCAAGCCTAGTGAAAATGCTTCTCCAGCAACACCTTCAAATCAACCGAATTCTCCTGTTACGACTCCTTCTGCAAATCAACCGACTTCTCATGTTACAACTCCTTCCGCAACCCCTGCGGATACTTCTAAACCTACAGAGGTAGCTGTTGCACCCATTCCACCAGTGGCTAGTCCCCAATCATCATCTAACCTCAAACTAGATCGACCACTGTCAGTAATTGAACGGCGTTATGCAGAGGCGGCTTGGCGATACTTTCAAGCAAATTATCATTCTAAGAGTGGGCTGATAGACGATCGCAGTGATTTCAAAGGTGCAACCCTCTGGGGATTGGGAGATTATCTCGCAGCACTCCATGCAGCGCGATCGCTCGATATAATTACCCCTAAAGAATTTGACCAGCGCACTCGACATCTTTTAGCAGCCTTGACAAAGTTACCATTATTTGCTGGAGAATTGCCGGGTCGGGGTTATGATACGCGATCGCTGCAATCAGTAGATTATGGTGGAAATCCGATTCCAGAAGGCAACGGCTGGTCAGCTTTAGATTTAGGTAGAATGCTGGCAGCGCTTTACAACTTAAAAACCTGTCATCCAGAATACACGGCAGCTGTAGATAAAATTGTGCTGGATTGGTCATACTTGCGTGTGGTACGTGAGGGTATTCTCTCCAGTGCTACAACCACCAAAGATCAAGATGGGCGATCGCTTACCCGCGTTAACCCTGAAACCCGCTTGGGTTATGAGGAATATGCCGCTCGTGCTTTTCAATTATGGGGGTTTAATGTTGATGGTTCTGCTGTTGGGGGTGAATATCAAACTGCTTCAGTAGAGGGAGTGAAAGTTCCAATCCAACGTCGTCGCACGGATACTAAATCGAAAGTTAACCAATACACAGTTAGCAATCCATTTTTACTCTATGCACTGGAGTTTGGACTAGATCCACAAATGCGATCACTCTTTGAACCAATTTTTCAGGCACAAGCTGAACGTTATCATCGCACTGGAACTCTCACAGCCTCAGCCACCACCTTAATTGATCGTAAACCTTACACTGTCCACAGTACAATTACTGGACATGGTGAGTCTTGGGTGGCTTTAGCAGATAACGGTCAACCTGTACCAAAAGGGCGATTGGTAAGTACAGCAGTCGCTTTTGCCTATCATGCCCTGCTTCCAGAAAACAAGTATAGTCAAGAGTTACTGCAAGGAACGACTGACTTATACAATCCATTAGCCGGATTTTATGAGGGTTTCTATGAAGCCACAGGTAAAACGGCAGTTGGTTTTACCAGCAGCACTAACAGTATGATTTTGCAATCCTTGCTGTATGAGGTGATCAATCGACAACCTCTAATTCGTCCGACTACCAGCATGAAATCTCCTTGGTGGCAAGAAGTTACAAAGGGAGATTCTGGGCGAGGTTTACCTGGTGCTGCGACACAACGAACCAGATTAATTTCTGATAGTTCTGGAAGTTACTGGGTTTCACTCAGCAAAAATATTCCGTTAGTAACTGGCACAAAAATCACAGAATAAGTTGAAATGCAATTCACTGTAATTACAAAGCTGTGTTTGTTATTAATCAGTTGTATTTGGGAATACTTGTACATGATGCAGTTACTAGTACAGTAGGGGCAAAAATCAACATACCAATTTAAAATGGCGCAAAAGCTTGGAATACAATTCATTTACCTTTTGAATGCGTGACTTTTGCCTTGCGGTACTAGCTTGAACTTCAAAATCTCTGGTTATTCCTTCAAATCTATGAACAAGGCACGACTGGCGCTAATGATGCTAATTTTACTAGGAAGCATCTTTGCAAGTAAAAATTTAATGGCGATCGCTGATGCCTCAAAGCAACTCGAAAACCGTAAATTAAACCAAACAACTTCCAATCCTCCTGTACTACTGGGACTATACACCCCAGATTACATCGGAACTCAAAGTACAATTGACAGCGAATTGCGCCAGATCGATCAATGGGTTGGTAAGCGCCATTCTATTGCTGGATTTTTCTTTGATATCGAAGACTCAAATCCTGCCTACAACATCCCAGTTTCCCTAGAACAACTCAAGCACAACGGATACACAGCCTTTGTTAATCTTAAATCGACTCGGAGAGCAGCACAGATTGCTAGGGGAGAGGTAGATAGTTCTCTGCAAAAAGTGGCAAAAGCATACTCTGACTGGGCAAAACAAGGGGAGGGTCGTTTTGCGTTTGTTGCTCCGTTGCAAGAGATGAACATTCCTGGAGAAGCATACAGCCAAGACCCACAAAACTTCAAGTTAGCTTATCAACGTATCCAAAAGATATTTAAAGAAGCTGGTGTATCTTCACAGGCAATCCGTTGGGTATTTGCGCCCAATGGTTGGAGTAAAAACAATAAACATCGCTTTGAAAACTACTATCCTGGGGACAAGTCGGTAGATGTCGTTGCCTTTAGTTCGTACAACTGGGGATATTGTAGTAATTCTTCTTGGAAACACTGGAATAGCCCAAAAGAAGTTTTTGAACCATATATCAAGCGGATGAAGGTTATGGCTGGCAGTAAACCGATTTTCATTGCTCAAACAGCTAGTACGAGTAATACGCAAAATGGTTTACAAAACACTGCCAAAGACCAATGGTTACAAGACTCTTACACTCAGTTAGCTGGGATGGGTGTAAGAGCCATTCTTTATTTCAATATTAATAAGGAATGTGATTGGGCAATTAACAGCAATAGCGGCAAATCTGCTGGTTATAAAGACGCGGTAAATAATCCGGCTTTCGGTTATTTATCGCCTGCTGAATTGGCAAAAAAGATATAAATGGCAACAACGGGCATCAAAAGCATGATTTTGCAATCGGTTTTGTACGCAACGACAAATCAACAACCTCTGCGTTGTCCGAGTCTGGTGACGTGGCAATGCTTTCATACCCCATCTACGATCATTGCTGCCCCTGATAACTTTAACTCTAATGTCCAAACACCAACGCCACAAACCCTTCCAGAACCCATTGCTCCTATAGTTACACCACTACCACTAAAACCAACAACTACGCCAGAAAAATCTGCTACTCCTTCACCAACAACTTCTTTTCCACGATTGACTCAAGAAGCGGATAAAATTGCTGCCGGGCGGGCTTGGAAATATTTTGAGCGTAACTGGAATCCCCAAACAGGTTTAGTAAATTCTGTAGATAACTTGCCGTGGACAACTTGGTGGGATCAAGGTAGCGCCTTACTAGGAATTCATGCAGCTTACCAGTTAGGGTTATTGCCGCAAGATGTTTTCCAAAAGCGGATGAACACATTGCTAGAGACGTTAGAAAAACTGCCGCTACCTGTAACTGGTTTGCCCAACAAAGCTTATAGCACCCGTACTGCCGAAATGCGCCAACTCAATGACACCCCCGATCCCAAAGGTACAAGTGGTTGGTCAGCTTTGGATATGGCGAGATTTTTATTAGGATTGCATGTTATGCGATCGCATTATCCAGAATATAGAGATTCGCCCAAAAGCGACAGCTTTGCTTCACGCATTAATCGTATTGTCGCTCGTTGGCATATATCAAAACTTGTCAAAGATGATTGGTTAAATGGTGCTATCCCTAAAGCAGGCAAACTTCTCGAAGTCCAAGAAGGACGATTAGGCTATGAGCAATATGCTGCCCACAGTCTAAGGCTATGGAATATTCAAGCTGCAAATGCTCTTTTTAATCCACCAGTAAAAACGGTTGAAATAGATGGAATTAAACTGCAAATCGACGAGCGTAATTTCAAAAACTCTGGAGCTACTAACTACCTGACGAATGACCCTTATTTACTCTGGGGTTTAGAAATGGGTTGGAATGATGCTGTTAAAACTCAAGTGCAAAACCTTTTTAAAGTGCAACAACAACGGTTTAAACGCACTGGGATTTTAACTGCTGTAAATGAAGATTCTTTAGATCGTCCTCCTTACTTTTTATATTACAGTGTCTACTCCAATGGTCAATTTTGGCAAGCCGTTAATACTACAGGAAAAG
Source organism: Nostoc sp. (assembly GCF_036916735.1). Lineage (GTDB taxonomy): Bacteria > Cyanobacteriota > Cyanobacteriia > Cyanobacteriales > Nostocaceae > Nostoc. Next base: position 18,730 of record NZ_JBALFV010000087.1, on the reverse strand, counting down.
CCTATCCCCAACTGCGCTTTATCAGTACAAAAGCTGCATTTTCTTGGTTTGCGCTCATGCCAGATGAGCCTTACACGAAAAGGTTGCGAGACTTTGCTCAAAATCTATCCGATAAAAATCGGGGTTATTTTTCAGGAAAATATGAAAATTCTAAACTAGGTGTTAATGCTTCAGTTGACATTAATACGAATGCGATCATCTTAGAAAGTTTGCTTTATCAAGCTAGAGGCAGACATCCACTATTATTTCAACCTTCAACAATTAAAAATTAAAATCTCAATTTATTAAAATTTTAATTTTTAATCCTCAAATTTTAATTCTTTTAATTACTGGTATTAACATGACTTCAGTTTCTATTAATGATAATTCCTCGAAATTTTCTGGCAACAGTCGTTCATCACTCAAAAAAAGAACGCTGTTGTTTCGCTACCTGGCAGAAATAAATTTAATTTTTGGGATCTGGTATTTGCAATGGCGCATTACCCATTCCATCAATTTTGATGCGCTCTGGATCTCAATTCCTTTGCTGATAGCAGAAATTTATAGCTATTTTGGTGGTGTAATGTTTGTGATTGGGTTATGGCGTCCTTTAGTGCGACAGATTAAGTCTCTCGACCAAATGATCCCATCTATACCCAGATCGGACTGGCCAACAGTGGATGTGTTTGTCACCTGCTACAACGAGCCACCGAAAATTGTAGAAGAAACTGCCAAAGCTGCTCTAGCAATGGATTACCCGCCAACAAAGTTACGGGTTTATGTACTGGATGATGGTAACTCGGCTGATATACGAGCTATGACAGAAAGATTGTGTATTGAGGATTTGCAGTCACCACAACTACAACAAGAAGCGGAGCGGATTGATGCAGAACACTCTAGCTTGTTGGAGCGCCTAAAGCAACTGGAAAATCTCACACCTAATACTCAAGCTGCTGAACAATGGCTGCAATCATCAGAATCGGTGGTTAATCAATTTGCTAGCGAATTTGTTCAAAGTCTGCGACAGTTTATTCTTTGGTTACCTCCACAGCATCAAAGTATAAGCGATCGCTTAACTACTGAACGAAAAGCCTTAGAAGCAACAATTCGCAAAAAAGAACTGGAACTTGTGGAACTCTCCCGGTTTCGCTACATTGCCCGTCCCAAGACACCTGGTGTAGCGCATCATGCTAAAGCAGGTAACATTAATTACGCAATTTTTTCTGGAGAAACGGCAGGAAATTTTATTGTTACTTTAGATGCTGACCACATTCCCAAGCCAAATTTTCTCAAGCGAGTTTTGCCTTATTTCTATACCTATAATCTTTCAACAGGAAAATACGATCAGAATCAAATAGCTTTTGTACAAACTCGCCAAGATTTTTACAATATTCCTCCAGGTGATCCTTTTGGACATCGAGCAAATTTATTTTATGGGCCACTTCAACAAGGTAAAGATGGCATGAATTCTGCGTTTTATACAGGCACAAATGCAATATTGAGGCGTGAGGCATTAGTTAGTGTAGGACTGCAAAATTTTGCTGATGAATTTACTAAAGATGAAAAACGTTTAGATGAATTTGATTTAGTTGGTGGAGTATCGAGTAATAGCATTACCGAAGATATGAATACAGCCATGCGTCTGCATAGCGCTGGCTGGAAATCTATTTATCATAATGAACTTTTGGCAGAAGGTTTAGCACCAGATGACTTGAGTTCTACTCTTAAACAGAGGCTACGCTGGGCACAAGGAACTATTCAAGTGCTAGTAAGAGAAAATCCCCTGACAAAATCAGGGTTAATGTTTTGGCAGAGGTTGCAATATTTTCAGACGATGTATAGTTATTTCTCTGGTTTTGCAACTCTGGTTTTTATTTCTTGTCCAATTATCTATTTTTTTACGGACATTGTTCCAGTTCAAACCTACGGGTCTGACTTTGCCATACACTTTTTTCCAGCTTTTATTATCAATCGTCTGACTTTCATAGCAGCTACTTGGGGCATTCCGGCTAGAGAAGTTTGGCGTTCTGAACAATATGCGATCGCTTTATTCCCTTTATTAATCCAAGCTGTATGGAGTGTGTTCACAAAACAAAAAATCAATTTCCAAGTAACGCCTAAGCAACGGCAATCCGGGATTTATCTTCGGCTCGTTTGGCCACAGTTAGTTGTCTTCGCCCTGACTATTTTAGGAATATTGTGGAGTCTTTATCGTTTCGCAACTGGTCATTTAAATAATCCTTTGGTTCACCTACTTAATGGAGTATGGGCTATCTATAATTTGTTACTTTTGTGGGCTATTATCCGCGCATCTGTTTGGCAACCTTTAAAAGAAGGTTAAGAGATACGTAGGCACAAGGAGAAGAACTCTTAACTCCTTTTTTAATTTGAAATAAAACAGCTATGAACACTTATTCAGACTTAAACAAATTTGGTCAACGAACTGTCTTAACAGTTTATGCTCATGCTGATGATGAAGTTCTACCTGCTGCTGGCACTCTCAGTCTAATGTCCAAGGCAGGATGGAATGTTCGTTGCTTAATTTTGACTGATGGTGGTCTTTCTAGTTCACCTATTAAGGGTACACGTCATCAAGAAGCAGATGCAGCTGGTAAAATCATCGGTGCAACTTACGAGTTTTATGCACTTGAGGAGTGCAATTTCTCAACACAAGCAGTAATTAAAGTCACTGAAGAAGCTATTGGACGTTGGCAACCGGATCTGATTATTACTCATGCACCACAACCTGAAAAATATGGACATAGAGATCATGAAGTGTGTGCGATCGCAGTTTCTAATGTTGCTACACGCAAAAACATATCTTTATGGTATTCAGCACCGCCTGTTTTTTTGCGTGGTTTTGAACCTAACTTTTTTGTCGATATCACCTCTGTAATTGAAGAAAAAGTTGCAGCTATCGGTTGTTACGAATCAGAGACAAATAAAGCATTTATGCAACTTGATGCCATACTAGTCTTATCTCGTTTTTGGGCACGGGAATTAGGTCAGAAAGAAGGTTATTTTGAAGCTTTTGAAATTTCCCGGCAATGTGTAAATAGTAGCTTTTTTTCGGCAATAGCAAATAATAATTACCAAGCAATCAAACACAGCTAATTGCATATAAAATTCAAAAATCTTGCTTTTTCTATTGCGGTTTGCTTAGGTCGATGCCAAAATATAAATACATCTTCTCAAGCCAAATAATAGGAAAAAACCATGAATTTGAGTGTAAGCATACTAGAATTATCTGGAATTTTAGATGGAATTAGAGGTAATGAACTACGTCGTGAAATTAGCGGACTTCTGACCAATGGAGCCGATATTTTGTTAATTGATATGAAAGAAGTAAAGTTTATCGATAGTTCTGGTTTAGGTGCTTTAGTATCAGCAATGCAAATGGTGCGAAATGCTAATAGGAAACTTTTTATCTGTTCTATCAGCGATCAAGTCAAAATGTTATTTGAACTGACTAAAATGGATAGAATTTTTCAAACTTTTGCTGATCAAGAGGAATTCAATCGTCAAGTATTGGCAACACAGTAATCAACTAAACAAGACAAAATTTAAAGATGCACATTTGACTATCCTAGCCAAAGTTAACTTTAACCAAAGATAAGTCATCATCAAGATTATCTTGAGCATTTAAGGTGAGAATGTTCGCTAACAGTTGATTTAGGTTGCAGGTATCTTTGAAGCTATATTCCGTTAGTAAGTCAATGAAAGCATCAATACCCCAAATTTTACCGTCTGACTTCTTAATTTCATAAGCACCATCACTAAAAATGTATAAAGTGCTATTTTCTGCAATCTCAAAAACAGCATCCTCAAATTGAACATTAGGTAAAAAGCCAATTGGTAAATCTAAAGAACCTAGCTGTTTAACTTGAATGCTTGTTGTAGAGGTATTAGATAACAATAAAGCTGGTGGATGTCCGGCGTTAGCATAAATGAGTTGACGTTTAAGGCGGTGATAAACTCCATACCAGATTGTGAAGTATTTATCACCGTGCTTCGTCATTTGGAAGGCGTGATTGAGCGCTTTTAGGACTTCACTGGGTTGACAAAAGTTAGTGTTCGGTAGAGATTGCGATCGCAAAACATTCTGCACGGATACAGATAGGAGAGCTGAACCCACCCCATGACCTGATACATCTAACAAATAAATTGCCAAATTATCCTCGTCAATCCAATGATGATCAAAGCAATCACCCCCTAGCTGTGCTGAAGGAATAAACAGATTTTCTGTAGTTACTGCTTCTACAAGTGGTGAGGGTAGAAGCGATCGTACATAATCAGCGGCCTCAGCTAATTCTGCTTCTAAAATTTGCTTTTGGGTTTGTAAATCTTGATTTAGTGCTTCCAAAGCTTCTTTTTGACTTTGTAAATCCTGATTTAGCTGGTGTAATCTTAGCCCTGCTCTTACCCGTGCTTTCAATTCATTCATCTCTATTGGCTTAGAAACAAACTCGTCTGCTCCAGCATCAAGTCCCTTAACTCTATCTTCCTCCTCTCCTCGAGCTGCTCCTCTAGCAGTCAATAGAATAAAAAAAGTAGTTGCCAATTCTGGATCTGCCCTAATTCGACGACACACTTCTAACCCATCTAGCTGGGACATCATCCAGTCACAGATAATCAGAGCAGGACGTAGTAATTGTGCTTGTGTAATTCCTTCTTCGCCATTTTTGGCGATACTGATATCATAACCTTGATTTTGGAGTGTTTTTTTCAGTACTGTTCGCACTATAGGGTCATCATCAATAACCAGAATTTTAAACATAAATTAAATTTGGATAAGTAGAATAAAAGTAATTAATTGCTCTAATTAAACTTATATGCAATTTAGTTTGAAATGTATAGTGAAAATACTCAAATTAAATAAATTAGTTACCGAATATGATCGTCTTAAACTTATATGCAATTTATTTTAAAATGTATAGTGAAAATACTCAAATTAAATAAATTAGTTACCGAATATGATCGTATCAAAATATTTTATTGGTTAAAAAGTGAAAAATAAAATTTATCTAAAAGTCAACACAGACCTGACAGCCTCGTCTCAAGTGTTGTTTTGGTTCGAGCAAATGAATCAACCACCTATTCTCGATAAAAAAATTTGGTGGCAATGTCAAACTCTGATGATGGAAGGCTTTACTAACATTGTTGAACATGCTCACAGAAATTTACCTATTGAAACTCCTATTGAAATAGAAGCTGTACGATTAGATGAATACATAGAAATTCGCATTTGGTCTCAAGGTGAACCCTTTGACTTAGAGCAGCAACTGCAACAAACATCTGAATTTGAGGAGAATAAGGAAGAGCGCGGCCGTGGTTTAAAAATTATGTCCGCCATTGCCGACAAGTTGAGTTATGAGCCGACAGTAGATCATCGTCACTGTTTATTTATTAGTAAATATTATTAAAGTTACAACATGAGTCAAGAGCCAAGAGTTAGGAATTAAGAGTTTTGATTAAAAATTCTTGGATGCGTTTAACAAACTCTTCTAACTTTGAAATTAAGTTAGTAGTACCTCGGCGCTCTTGGTTATAAGCTAGTTGTTCTAGTTTTTCTGCTGCTAGATACATGGTTGTAACTCCCATATTGGTACTAGCACCTTTAATTTGATGGGTTTCAAATGCTAATTGCTCCCAGTCATGGGTTGCAAGCGCTATTTTAATTACCTCTAGACGAGGTTGAATATCTTCAACAAATATTTGTAGTAGTTCCAATTCAAATTCTGGGTTGTTTTCTGAGAGTTGATGCAAGCGTTTCCAATTAATTGGGAGGTCAACTGAACTTATATCTTTTGTAGAAACTGTCTGATTTAAAGCATCTGTTTCTTTTGCTCTGAATATCGCACCTCCCCAACGCTCTAGCGCCGCAGCCAATTTTTCTTTGATTACTGGCTTGCTTAGATAGTCATCCATTCCGGCATCTAGACACATTTGTTTGTCTTCTTTCATAGCATTAGCTGTCATCGCAATTACTATAGGACGACGACCACTAACAAAGCTGCTTTCTGGCCAACGATGAATTTCTTTCGTGGTTTCCAAACCATCAAGAACTGGCATTTGGCAATCCATCAGAATTAAATCGTAGGGAATTTTTTTTAATAGCTGCAAGGCTTCTTTCCCATTAGCAGCGACATCAGCACTGTAGCCAAGATTTTGGAGTTGCTTCAAAGCTATTTTCTGATTCACTTGATTATCCTCAGTTAAGAGAATTTTTAATTTATGGGGGTCAAGAGACTGGTAAGAAGACACAGGGAAGCTTTTACGTGAGGACAACAAAAATAACTCCTGACTTTTGACTCCTGACTCTTCTGGAATAACAGAAGCGGCAATCGTAAAGTAAAATGTACTACCTACACTAAGCTCACTTTCAACCCAAATTCTGCCACCCATTAACTCGCACAGTTGCTTACAGATGGCAAGACCTAAACCAGTACCGCCATACTGTCGAGTAATGGAGGAATCAACTTGACTGAAAGCTTTAAATAAACGTTCAAGGCGATCGCGTGAAATTCCAATGCCTGTATCTTTAACACTAAATTGAATTTCGTCAGTATTTGCAGTAGAAGAGTGATTAATATCACTATTCTTGCGGGTTATAACTGAAACTTCTATACTTCCAGTTTCGGTAAATTTAATAGCATTATTGAGTAAATTAATCAAGACTTGGCGCAGTCTGGTGATATCTCCTACAATTGTATTAGGAAGTTCAGGAGTATCTAAAAATGTGACTTTTAAACCTTTTTCTCTAGCTGTAGGCGCAAGCATATAAAGAGCCTCATTAATGCAACTTCGCAAAGAAAAAGGTTCTTCTTCGAGTTCCAAGTTACCCGATTGTACTTTGGAGAAGTCAAGGAAATCGTTAATAATTTTAAGTAAAGAATTTCCACTGTTATAAATGATTTCAACAAAATCTTGCTGTTCCTCAGCTAATTCAGTATATAGCAACAAACTAGCCATACTAATTATCGATGCAATTGGAGTCCGAACCTCATGGCTAATCATCGCTAAGAATTCTTGTTTAGCAAGTTCTGCCTGCTTTCGTTCAGTCATGTCTCGCAAAATGTAAACATAACCTTGAAAATGTTCAATTTCTGTCTTCAGTATTGAGGATGAAAAAGCTACAGGAATTGTTTTACCACTTTTGGTATAGCAAATGCTTTCTACCTCTTTTACTAAAAAATTTATGTCTTGACTATAAGTATCAATACTTTCAATGTCCCTAATTATTAATGGATAGTTATTGACTTCTTTAATCACTTTTGTGATAGATTGACCAATAAGTTCTATTTCGTTATATTGCAATAACTTTTGTGCAGCACAATTGATTTTTTTTATCTCACCTGATAGCGTTGTCACTAACAACGCATCTGCCATTGATGTCACAATTTGGTCAATATATTGTTTGGAAGCTTTTAAATTACGTAGCAAAAGATTTGCTTCATTTGCACCTTGAAATAAAGATTGCTCAAGAACCATCCGTTCTGTCGCGTCTTCAATAACAATGATTAGTCGATTGCTAAAATGGTCTTTTGTGATATTATTAGTAATACGAATATCGATATATAAAGGAGAAGCCGTATCTTGCGATCGCATAATTCCCTTTAATTCAAAATTATCTTGCTCTCCCTGTAGAATTGCATTAAAAACATCTTCAAGTCCCTCTAATTCGGGAAAGACAATCCGAACATCTTGATCTGGCTTCAATTCATTAGAAATATCGGCAAAACGATTTAGTCCCAAAGACATCTCTAAAATCTTGAAGTTTTCATCAATTATCAAATATTCAATACCACATACAGATAATAAATTGTTTAAAAATGAGTTCATCTTAATTAAATTAAATGAGTGGCTAAAAATTGAAATATTCTATCAACATTATTGCCAGTTTTAGCTGAAGTTATATATGTGTCCAATATATTAGCTTGAGTGGTGAATTGATACATTTGACGAATGTTTTCTAAATATTCAGTTGCAATCATATCTGATTTGTTCAATGCAACAACAATATAACTTTTAGGATTAACAGCTAAAAAAGTTTGAATATGCTCCTGGATGTGATAAAGCGTTTCTGCTTGTGTCACATCACCAACTATCACAGCACCTTTAGAACCTTGAAAATAATTTTTAGCAACTGCCTTAAACTTATTACTACCTTCTATATCCCAAATTATCAACTGTAGGTCTTGTTCTGAAACACTAACCAACTTACGAGAGATTTTTACTCCTACAGTTGAAAGATATTCGTCACTAAATTGAGACTCTACAAATCGGCGAATTAGACTAGTTTTACCAACACCAAAATCACCAAATAAGCATATTTTTTTAGAAATGGTAGACATAGTTGAGGTAAAGTAGGGAATATTTTATATAAATCATAGCTACTATAAACTTAAAATTGCTTGTTTATCGCTTCTAGAGTGACACAGCGACTTAACCACAAGGGGTGAGTTACATCAATTCCTGGTGGTAAATTTGTCCTACCAATTACCTGTAGACGAGATGGCTCGATACCTAATTTAACCAGTACTTGTTGTACAGCTTTTGCTCGCGCCAGTGCCAATTTTTGAGATTTGTTCACGTCAGTACGGTTATAACTATAACCAATGATTTTTAAATGCTTATTTGGGTGCTGATTGAGAAAAAGCTTGACCTGTTGAAGCTTATGTGTATCTGCTTTCATTAAACTCGCTGAGTCGGGTTGAAAGTAAAATCGAACTTCACTCTGTGTGGGTTGTACTCGCACCGCACTAGACACAGATTTTACACCTGGAATTTGTTCAAATGCATGAGCAATAATCTGAGCATCTGCAATTCTGTTGACCGTTCCTTCAATAGCTACTTTACCAGCGATGTATTGAGCGGAAATTGCAATATCGTTAGTCTGATTTAAAATTGCTGTGACTCGTTTAACTTCAGCAGCAGCTAATATAGGGTCTGCTGGTACTTCTACTAATAAAATTTGATTGTTAATCAACCAATTAGGAGAGGTGATTTTGACAATTTGCTCGGCTTTCTGGCGAAGAAGTTGATTAGGTAATCGTCCTGTTAATTTTAATTTATTGTGTTCTACTTGTACAGAGAGCCGATATACGGCTAGTTCTGGAGCAGAAGTCAGAGCCAACGAAGTTTTATTTTCAATGGAATGTATAACTCCACTACGGTATTGCCAAATACCCCAAGGAATGAAAATTGCACTGATTACTATTAAACCTAATACCAGTAGAGGTGATATTTTTGTTTTATTTTTCTGATGAATACCTGTATTCTTCAGTTCTTCTAGAAGTGTATGAACTTCAAGAGGAATTGAATCTGGCTCGCCGTCAAATTTTTCAATTGAATCACCATATTTCTGAACTATTATGCTGAATACTTGCCGCATTTTCCGAATAAAATTTTTGCTTGTATCTCCTCGCGTAACAATCGCTAAATAACAATATCCTGCAACTTCTAAAATTATTTTTGATGTTCCATACTCAATTGCATCTAATTCTGCTATGCTTCCTGATTGATTGATGCAATCATTGGCAAAGCTGCGAATTGCTGTCAGCATTCCTGCTACCATTTCAGCCTGTAGCTGCTCTACATCAGAATGCTGAATATCTGAGATGACTAAACCAGATGCTTTATGAATCAAGAAAATGGCTTGAATTGTAAATGGTAAAGCTTCTTTAAGAATTAATTCTGCTTCAGAAACTCCCTGTAGTTTGGCACGAATTTTACGTTTGATGCCTTCAACACTGAGGGTTTCTTCAACTTGTCGGTTAATGGCACGGATTGTCTCTGCCATATATTTGGCTATGGTACTACCAATAATTGTGTAGAGTGCATCCACAACAATATCCTGTTCAATTTCAATTTGCTTTTTTATGGCTCGTCCCATTGCAGGAGCGATCGCATCTGAAACTTCTTCTGAAGCTATAATAATCTGCTGGGAAATAGCCAGAGGAATAACAGGTGCGATCGCCTCACTCATGCTAATTTTATCCTGTTCAGTGCGACTGCGGATAGTCTGATCGATAATGGGAGCAATTATCTGGACAATTTCCTCTCTCGACTCTGTAATCTTCAACCTTAAAAGCTCAGAAATCCACGGTAGCAGTAGATTTATTAGCTCTTTAGGGTCATAAATTTGATTCTCTATCTTTGCTAAGTTTTGTTCAATTTTAGCTGTAATCTTGTTTATTTCTGCTAATTCATATCCGACCAATATCTCCCGTAATTTTTCTAATGTATCCTCTGAGTTATCTAATTCTTCCTCAATTTGTGCCAATATTTCAATAGATTTTTCTAATTCTTGTTGACTAGTTTGTGAGTCATTAGATATATCTTGAATAACATTAAAATTTGATTCTAAATAATCTTCAGATACTTCTGATGTCACTTGATCAAGTTGTTGAAATTCAATTTTTTCTGGAATATAATCATTTTTATTATTAGTTTCTGGTGGTAATAAAGAAAAAGATTGCTCAGGTGATTCAATAATTTTGAGTTCGATTAGCAAATGCAGTAAATTGTCAAGCTCTCCAGCTTTTTCTGGTTGAAACTCAACAGATTGAGAAATCGAATTTTCCACCTGAGTCATCCTTTTAAGAGTGCTGAGTTAGGAGTAGAGACGCGATTAATTGCATCTGTACAGGAGTTAGGAGTCATTATCTCCCTTATCTTTCTAATCTCTGTTTGCCTTCTGACTTAATTACGAATGTAATTCTGCTGTATTGTTGGAGTGAGTGAACACTTTTGACAACTTTGTAGTTTCTAAAAGCGGTACAGCAGTATATTCATCACTGTGTTCATCGGCTGCTTCTCGCAATTTAGGAATAAATTCAGTTTCTTTCAGACGCATTCCTAAGGCAAACAAAGTTTCAGCCATATCGTCTTTAGAAACTTTAGTGTCTGTCAACTGCGAGAAGCGTCGATCTATTTCTTCTAAAATCAGATCCCGTAATGCCGTGACATCATCTTGTAATTGGACTTTCGTTTGAAAAATTTCATCTCGAATCGAGGTAGTTTGGCTATCTAACGTCTCATCAAGCGACTGAACGCTACTAGAGAACTTTTTATTAAGTCTATCAACCTGTTGCCGTAAGTCAAGAGTCTCTTCTTGAGTTGCTAGGTTGAGTGACTTGAGCTTTTTATCCAGCGCCTCAAACCCTGCTTTTAGTTCAGCTGAAAAGTTGGACTTAAGTTGATCAACATGCGATCGCATCTGTTGTTGCAGAAGAGATATATCTGATTCCAGCTTGTTAAATCGATTTTCGTACTCTCTCAGCTGTGTTCCAAGAATAATATCGCGGATCTGGTCGATATTGCCAAGCCGTTCCCGTACATCGTCTCTACTCATCTGACTCATTAGGAAAACCTCACATTTCGGTAATCAATTCGGAATAGAAAGTGATGCATTTAACTGACATCTCGGCTAAAAACTTTCAGCTTCTGATGCAGCTAACTCACCGAATATACTTTTATTACATCAAAGTTATTATTCCAAGGTAAGCGTATCTGACCTTGTAGCTTTTGATACATAAAAAGCTCAAAACTTTATCTGAATATCAATTTTTCATTCAAAATAGGATGAATTGTCGTAAATGATTAAAAAACGTGGGTTAAATAGCTTTTTATGTTTTTGAACCACATAAAGACGAAAATATTGATCCCACACCTTGGCTCAGTATAGTGGTTTTGAACTTATTTGTGTATTGGGTAAACCCCAAAACTACCGTGTCAATAGGGTTTGAGATGCGCTTACTCTGGTTATTATTCCCAGTTGTTCACAAGTTCTATCTAGAAAATAGGAAATAAGTATTGAGAAATGGAAAATAAATATTTTTCATGCTTACTCATAAAAAATCGTTACCGTTAATTTATAATAAATATTATTATTATTTTTCAGTTTTTGGCGTTACTATCTTTATAAATCAAAAACTCTTGGATGCGTTTAACAAATTCTTCTAACTCTGAGATTAAGTTAGTAGTACCTCGGCGCTCTTGATTTCTCGCTAGTTGTTCTAGTTTCTCTGCGGCTAGATGCATAGTTATAGCTCCAATATTGGCACTAGAACCTTTAATTTGATGGGTTTCGAGTGCTAGTTGCTCCCAGTCATGGGTTGCGATCGCTATTTTAATTATCTCTAGATGAGGTTGAATATCTTCAACAAATATTTGTAGTAGTTCCAATTCAAATTCTGAGTTGTTTTCTGAGAGTTGATGCAAGCGTTTCCAATCAATTGGGAGGTCAACTGAACTTATATCTTTTGTAGAAACTGTCTGCTTTAAAGGATCTGTTTCTTTTGCTCTGAATATCGCACCTCCCCAACGCTCTAGCGCCGCAGCCAATTTTTCTTTGATTACTGGCTTGCTTATATAGTCGTCCATTCCGGCATCTAGACACATTTGTTTGTCTTCTTTCATGGCATTTGCTGTCATTGCAATTACCACAGGACGACGACCACTAACAAAGCTACTTTCTTGCCAACGATGAATTTCTTTTGTGGTTTCTAAACCGTCGAGAACTGGCATTTGGCAATCCATCAGAATTAAATCGTAGGGAATTTTTTCTAATAGTTGCAAGGCCTCTTTGCCATTACCAACGACATCAGCACTGTAGCCAAGGCTTTGAAGTTGCTTCAAGGCAACTTTCTGATTTACCAGATTATCTTCAGCTAAAAGAATTCTCAGTTTGGAGGAGTTAGGTACAGGAGAATATTGGTTGCTTTTGTTTTCGTGATTTTTGACTTTTAATTCCTGAGTGCTAAATTTTGACTGCTCAATTGCTGAATTCTGACTACTAAATTCTGACTCCTCCTGTTCCATTTGCCCTCCTAAAATAGTCATGATGGTATCGAGGAGTCGAGACGGCTTAACAGGTTTGACCAAATAAGCTGCAAATCCTATTTTTAGCGCCTGTTGGATTTCATCTCGTTGATTAGTAGAGGTAAGCATAATCAAAGGTAGACTAGCGATCGCTGAATTTGCCTTAATTTGCTCTCCTAAAGTCATGCCATCTATTTCTGGCATCTGCATATCAATTACAGCAACGTCATAGAGATTTTTTTGCTCGGCAGCCTCTTGAATAGCTTTGAGGGCAGTAGCAGCCGAAGCAGCCTGATCTACCAGCATTCCCCAACGAGTAGCTTGATGGTAAATGATTTTACGATTAGTAGTATTATCATCCACTACTAACAAGCGGCGATTAGTCAGAAGTTCGCGTTCACTTTCTGAAGAAATAGGGTGAAGTTGCTTGGCAAAAGTTACTTCAAACCAAAACTTAGATCCTTTGCCCAATCGACTTTCTACGCCAATTTCTCCTCCCATTAAGCTCACCAGTTGCTTGCAGATAGCTAATCCCAAACCTGTGCCGCCATATTTGCGGGTGGTGGAAGCATCTACTTGGGTAAATGGCGTAAAGAGTTTGCATTGGTCTTCAGAGGTAATGCCAAGACCAGTATCTGTGATGGCAAAACAGATACTGGCTGTAGTAGAGTTTTGCGATCGCAATTCTGCTCGTAGTACTACCTCTCCATTACTAGTGAACTTGATCGCATTGCTAATCAGGTTCATGAGAATTTGCCGCAGGCGCCCAGCATCGCCTTGCAGATGAGTAGGGACATTGGGATAAATTAATGCGCCAATTTCTAATCCCTTATTATGGGCTGGGGGAGCCAATAATTCTAACACCTCTTCTAAACAGGCAGATAAGTCAAAATCTAGAGTTTCTAGTGCCATTTCCCCAGCCTCAAGTTTGGATAGATCCAAAATTTCGTTGATTAGGCTTAAGAGAGCGTCTCCACTAATCCGAATTGTTTCAATAAAATCGCGTTGCTCCGAGTTTAAAGGAGTTTCTAACATTAAGCCTGTCATGCCCAACACAGCATTCATTGGAGTTCGGATTTCATGGCTCATGTTCGCCAAAAAGGCACTTTTGGTTTTAGAAGCTAATTCAGCTTGATGACGGGCAATTTCGAGTTCTCGTCGCTGTTGAGTTTCTGCGCTTAACATTTGAGCTTGGGCTAAGGCAATACCTACTTGATCGGCTATTTGTCGTAAAAGATCAGTTTCAAAGCTAGACCATTGGCGGTAACTGCCGCATTGATGGACAATCAGCAAACCGCAGAGTTCTTCTTTGACCAGAATGGGTATGACCAAATTGGACTTTACCCCAAATTTTTGCAGTAATTCCATCTGGCTTTTTTGGACTTCAGTTATATCTAAGTCAGCAAGCCCCAGATTCCGTTTTTGACGATACTGCTGTAGATAATACTGCTGTGTATATTCTGCTTGAAAGTAAGCATCGGCGAAGTTTTTGTCTTTGATTGCCAGCCAGCCAGAAACTACTGCCTCAATGATAGTGACTCCAGATCCATCTGCCAAAGGTTGATAAATCAAAACTCGATCACTATGGAGGATTTTTTGTACCTCTGTAACAGTGATTTGGAGAATTTCTTTTATTTGCAGAGACTGACGAATCTTGAGGGTGATTTCAGTAAATAGTTGCGATCGCAAGTTTTGGCGTTGAAGTTCTTCTTCTGCCTGCTTGCGCTCAATAAACTGTCCTACTTGCTCACCAATAGAATTCATGACTGTGGCCAAATCTGGGTCAGGTTGCTGGATTTCATGGCTAAAGCAGGTAATGACACCGAAGATTTTATTACCACTACGGATCGGAAAACCGAAAGCTCCGTGCAGTTCTGCTTGGGCAGCGATTTGAGAGCGGAGGAAATACTGTTCTTCAACGACATTAGGAATCCAAACAGGTTCAGCACTAGTCCAGACACGACCAGGCAGCCCAATTCCTGGTGCAAACTTAGTCTGCCGACTTAAAATGTCAAACTCTTGCATCTTGTAGGATATTTTATACCATGAATTTAGCAATAACAGTAGATTTGCTTGCTGATCTACTATCCAAAATTCACTTAAATTCCATCCCAAACTTTCGCAGATTCCTTGCAAGATTTTGGGCATGGTTTCGTTGATTGTAGTTGACTCTGCTAAGACGCGTGTTGTAGCATACTCTGCTTTCAAATGTTGTTCAGTTCGTTTACGTAAACGAAGTTCCTCGTAAACATCGCTAATGTCAATACCTGTGCCAACAATGTATTCAACGTTGCCCTCATAGTCTTGCAAGGTAGTGTTAGCCCAAGCAATCAGTCGCCGACTGCCATCTTTAGTTACCCAATAGTTTTCGTATTTGGTCGGGCCTGCACTAGTTCGTAACTCTTTAAAAACTGCTTTAACCGGCTCTATCTCTTCGGGAAGTAAAAATAGGTTCCAGAAATGCCTTCCTTTCACCTCATCAAATGAGTAACCAGTTGTTTGTTCACAAGCTTGATTGAAGCGAACGATTCGCCCTTGTGTGTCAAGAACTATTACCAAAGCGCTGGCTGTATCAAGGACTGCTGAGATAAAGTTGCGTTCTGTGTTTAGTGCCTCCTCTGTCAATTTACGTTCTTTTACCTCATGAGAAATGAAGTAGTAGACTATAGCCAGAATCAGAAACCCTAGAGAAATAGCGAAGGCAAGTGTCAAAACCGTGTTTTTAGCACTAGCTTTTGCAGCTTGTAACTGCTGTTGAAGCAATCTTTTATCCTGATTCTCTATCTCATGGATGGCCTTGCGAATATCATCCATGATATTTTTTCCCCGATTTGTTTGAATTAGCTGCAAGGCTGCCTCAAATCCCTGATTTTTACGCAGGTATATAGTCTGCTTGAGTATGGCAAGTTTTGCAGCTATCAGAGATTCAAGGGTTGCAAACTGCTTTTGTTGGGTAGGTTGATCTGCGATTATATCTTTCAGTTCAGCAATTTTTTGATCGATATTTGCAACTACTGGTTGATAAGGTTCCAGATAATTTTCTTGTCCAGTGATGATATAACCACGTTGTCCAGTCTCAGCATCCTTCATCTCAGACAGTAGTTCTTCCAGTTTATTAATTTTTTCTTGGGTTTTTTGTACCTGATTATTAGTATTAATCAATATGCGTGTATTTTGATAAGAAATTACGCCAATTAAAACTAAAATTGCCGATGCTAACCCAAACCCTCCAGCTACTTTTTGAAAAAATTGTTTGCGTGCCTTCTGCGTCTGTTTGCGTGTGTCACTCGCTAATACTAAACTTGCTAAAGTGCGCCGCATTTCTAGTTGTTTTATTACCTGGCGACCTAAAATTTGTAATGCTTCCAATTGTTCGGGAGAGAGGTTTCTTGGTACATGATCCGTAACACAAAGTGTTCCTAGTGCATATCCTTCAGCGTTACTCAGCGTTACACCAGCATAAAATCGAATATTAGGGTCAGAAGTGACTAGTGGGTTTGTCGCAAACCTTTCGTCAACTGTTGCATCATGTACAACAAAAACTTCAGGTTGCATAATAGTATGGGCACAGAATGCTACATCTCGCGGTGTTTCTAGGGCATCCAAACCAACTTTTGACTTGAACCATTGGCGATTAGTATCAACTAAACTGATTAAGGCAATGGGAGTTCCACAAATATATGAGGCTAAACGGGTAAGGTCGTCAAAGGCAGCTTCCGAAGGAGTATCGAGGATTTTATACTCCAAAAGAGATTTGATTCGCTGTGTTTCATTATCAGGTAATGGTGCTTTCATTCTTAAGTCTTATACGATTTTAGATTTTAGATTTTAGATTATTTATAGGGTTTACCTCCTGCCTCCTAAAATTTGACCCGCAACTGCCCTGTCAAGGAATTACCACTATAGGCACTTCCCCCAGTTTCTTGATTTCGGACATTACTAAAGCTATAGCCAAGGTCTGCCTCTATATTTGGTGAAACCTTTACTGTACAGCGCGTTTGATAGGTATAGGCATTATCAAATTTTCCTTGAAGTCGCTGCTGTCCTAAGTTGGCAGCGAGGCGACAGCGTAAGAAATTAGCAATATCTCCTTCCCAAGCGACCTCAGCGTTATAAACTAAGAAATCTGGTGGAGAAAAATAGCCACTTGTGCGTTCTAAATTGCGATCAAAACTCCAATTGAATAAGTTAGCTGCCAGAGAAAACTGTCCAAACTTGCGCTCTAGCCTACTAAATGACTGCACCTCAGAATTACCATCGTTGTAACTGCCCAAACGCAATGATGAAAACAAGCTGGTGTTACGGTTAATCTGCCAGTATAAATCAGGCCCAAATCGCCAAGCAGTAATTTGATTATCTAAAGTTCGGGCATTAGATTTATAAGGCCCTTGTTCTAAATTACCTGATAGTATTACTGCTGATAGCAATTGACCAGATGACGAAACTTGCGGCGACGAAATGGGAACCTCCACCTTAGCATTGAGATTGATAGCTGTAGGTAAACGATTGAACACATCGACTCCGGCTGCTGTTTCCAAAGTCACTTGCCCAATTTTTCTCTGCCATCCAACTTGCAAGGGAAAATTAGTAATTGATTCAACACCGCGTTGCTCAAAGAAGTTAAAACCTGTTTTAATAAATATTTTATTGCTATTATTCAATCGAAACTGAATCTTTGGTTCAAAGAATAAATTGGTTTGGCCAAAGTTGTCTGTGTCATAGCGATAGTCCGTATCAATGCTTTCCAAAACTGCATCCGGCTTTTTTGGTTTGGTGGAAGTTGTTGGTGGACTAGAATTGTGTGGTGGTTCAGGTAGCGCTGGCTGTAATGGGCTAGAATTCTGCGGTGGTTCAGGTAGCGCTGGCGGTAATTGCAAATCAGGATTGAAGTTTTCGGGTGCCGCTATCAAAATAGGTGTTGGCTTTAATCGGTAGGGAAGCGTTTTAAGCGTACTTTCTTCCTGCCTCCTGAATTTGGTGACTTGCTCGGTCAATTCTGAAGGTGATTTCCAAGTCTGTTGTGCTTGGGCAGCTTGTGACTTAGCTTCTGATAATGTGGAAATACCTACACTACAGATTACTCCCAATTGAATCTGTAGGCATCCTAAAATCAAGTTAGTGTACAAACTATATCGAGAAATAAAGAAATAATGTCTAAAATTATCTGCCATAGGTCGATACTATAGTCGTAAATAAAAAACTTGCTGCCAAAGAGTTTTATGGCTGCTATGCTAACTGATGTATTTGGGTTGGGATTATGATGCCCACAAAATATGCTTGTTAAGACATGACAAAGAAAAAAGATGTTACTGAACGTAGCGATGAACAGGAGCATCCCAAATGTCTAAAAACACAATTTGTTATTGCGTACTCCTTTGGAGAACCTGTAGGGTACGTAACGTAGTGAAGCAAAGCAATGGCAACATCCGTACTTTGGCGATTGCTAATAACAAAACAATCTCTAAAAGCTTTTTCAGACTGGCTTTCACGTTAAGTTGACACCAATGAACATGTTGTGCGCCTATCCGTGTACTTCATTTAGCTGAAATACGCTGTATCTTAATAAATTTGCTTGTATTGGGATGCTGCTGCGATGAACTCTAGATTTAAAAGAGTTACTGGGTGCATCCAAGTTTTTATGATTCGATGAAATATAAAATTTAATATGTTATTGCGAGGAGGAACGACAAAGCAATCCCAGCCATTGCGATTCCTTCGTCGTCCCTCCTCTCTACAAGACGGCGTATTGGCCAATACGGTTTGGTTAACGTTTTCATATTTTGAAGATCCCCCCAACCCCCTTAAAAAGTGAGGCTTCCAAGCCTCTTTTACCCCCTTGGAAAGCAGGGCTAATTTATTGTGATGAGAGAAAAATTAGGGTAGCCAGAAATTAGATACACTAAATCTTTATAGCGGCTGATTTGAT
>NZ_JBALFV010000086.1:0-19052 GCF_036916735.1 Nostoc sp. | reverse complement strand
GGCTAAATGCTACGCTATAGACCCCATCGCTATGCCCGTTGAGGGTTTTGATTTCTTTACCTGTAGCCGCATCCCAGAGTTTGACGGTTTTGTCCTTACTTGCAGAAGCGATGGTCTTGCCATCGTGGCTAAATGCTACGCTATAGACCCCATCGCTATGCCCGTTGAGGGTTTTGATTTCTTTACCTGTAGCCGCATCCCAGAGTTTGACGGTTTTGTCCTTACTTGCAGAAGCGATGGTCTTGCCATCGGGGCTAAATGCTACGCTGACGGTTTTGTCCTTACTTGCAGAAGCGATGGTCTTGCCATCGGGGCTAAATGCTACGCTACTGATCGGATTGCTATGCCCGTTGAGGGTTTTGATTTCTTTACCTGTAGCCGCATCCCAGAGTTTCACGGTATTGTCCCAACTTGCAGAAGCGATGGTCTTGCTATCGGGGCTAAATGCTACGCTACTGATCGGATTGCTATGCCCGTTGAGGGTTTTGATTTCTTTACCTGTAGCCGCATCCCAAAGTTTGACGGTATTGTCCCAACTTGCAGAAGCGATAGTCTCGCCATCGGGGCTAAATGCTACGCTATAGACCGCATCGCTATGCCCCTTGAGGGTGGAGATTTCTTTACCTGTAGCCGCATCCCAGAGTTTGACGGTTTTGTCCCTACTTGCAGAAGCGATGGTCTTGCCATCGGGGCTAAATGCTACGCTAAAGACTGCATCGCTATGCCCTTCCAAGCGGTTTCGTTCTTGGATATTGTAAATTGCTCGCTTGAGTGCAAATACAGCTTGTTGGTTAGCCGTTTGTTCTAAATTGGCATCCTGAGGTGGTCTACCTAAAAGTTGTCTACCTGACTGTAGAGCTGCAACCACAGCCTCAAGATGCCTGTCGGAAAGTAGGGAAGTTTCAGAGGTTTGTGCCAGAGCAATTACACCTTGTTGTTGCGCTACCTTAGCATTCTTTTGGGCGTTCCACCATTGATAAACAGCTAATCCAGCTAACCCAAACGATAGAGTAGCAAATATAGTTACAAATTGATTTCGCTGTTTCCTTTGTGCTTCTATTTTTATGCTTTCTTTTTCTTCTCGAACCAGGCGATTTCGCAGTTCTTGACTCTCCTGAATATACTCCTCGGCTACCCCATTTAACATTTGCCAATCACCAAATTTAGCTAAATATGCCTCTGCTACAGCTAACCTGTCATCTTGTCTAAGAAATCCTAGCTTTTTCTGATTCTTTTCCCATTCTTGGGCTTCCTCTTCAATCTGTCGCTCAATGCCAATTCCCAACTTATATTCCTCTTTCCACTCCCGCAACATTTGCCAATGGCGGATTAAGGCTTCGTGGACAACATCTAAAATTACATCCTGGGAATCCGGCTCATCCGTCTTTGTAATTAATCGGGCATCTTTATTGGCTAACTTATCGCTCACCTGTTGCAAAAGTTCCAAGTCATGATGGGAATTAACCAATTCGCGTAAACGCACGCGCCGCCGTACATCTGTGGTTTCTCCGATTTGCGTCAATTCTAGAAAAAGTCGCCGCGCCACAGTTTTTTCTGTTGGTAAAAGACTGTCGTAAACTGCATCGGCGCGTTTTTGTAGCGTTCCTTCCACCCCGCCTAAATCCTGATAAGTTTTCAGGCTAAGAAGTTCATCGCTTTGATTTATCGATTCACGCCACAATTCTGTTAAGGTATATTGCAGCAAGGGCAAACTTCCGGGGTAATCCTCAACATCATTAATTAATTGCTGTTTTAACCTTCCCTCTATGCCTAATCCTACCCAATCAGCTGGTTTAGTAATCGCTTCTTCAATTTCGTCACGGGTTAAGTGTTCGACGTTGATGTAAGGTTTATGGATTCTGCCGGCAAATTCGGGATATTCTCGCCATCTCCCGCGAAAATCCGATCGCATTCCAATGAAAATATAAAGGTAATCTGTACAGTCAATTAATTCCCCCAAACATTTAAAGAATCCCTGGCGCTGGCTGTCATCACCCATAGTAAAGCATTCTTCAAACTGGTCGATAATCAAAATAACTGGTGTGTTTAATGCTTTTAACTCCTCGCCGATGACATGAGCAATATTTTCCGTTGTCCCTGGATGGGAAAGATTCGGCAAGGAGACTGAAAAAGCCTCCTGTAAACTTTTAACAGGAGATTCTTTAGGCGTAAACGGATTAATATAAGTCCAGCGATCGCTCCCTGGAATATCTTGCCCTAACTTCAGCTGGTAGAGTAACCCAGCCCGTAACAGAGATGATTTTCCACTACCGGAAGCACCTAATACAGCAATTAGGCGATGCTTCTCTCTTACCTGTTGAATCAACTCCTGAGTTAGCGCACTCCGCCCATAAAAAACCTCAGCATCTTCCTTTGTTTCGGTAAAATATGACAGGGAACGATAAGGACACTTATCCTGAAAGCTTTTTTGCGAAAACCTAGTACTCAGCAGAATTGCTCGTGGGGAATTAGCAATTAACGGACGCTGGACTGTATTCGACATTCGGCTGATAATCAAATCTGCCAATTTGTGGCTATTAACGATCCCATCTGCGTCATTTTCCGGGTTCAATCCTGCAAGTAACGCCTCCGTCAACAACCCCTGCGTATGGGGAATTTCCACTCCAGTTTCGTAAGAACGGGTTGCAGTAATTAAACAGTAGTCTTTATCTGTGGGCTTATATTTCAGCAACTCACCGCTATAGCAGCAATCTAGCCAAACAACGACTCGTTTAGCCTGACTTGTTTGCAACTGTTCTCCCAACCAACTTAAGGGTATACCATAGATATCTGCTTCCGGGTAGACATCACTGGTAGCTAGAAATACTTCTTCTTTGCCCGCCACAGTTTTGCACCACCCATGTCCTGAAAAGAAGAATAACGCTGTTTCTGGGATGGGGTTAGGAGGAGGAGGATTGAAAAGATTAGCGATCGCCTCTGTCAATTCTTGCACCTTTAGCGCCCCTTGGCGATCAATTTTACTTTCTCCCTTCTGGTTTAAAGTTCTAGGTAAACACTGAGCGCGAAAAGGTCTATAACCGTATTGTTCTAATTGTTCGGCAATTTTCTCAGCATCCTCTGCTGCTGCTGTTAGCGGCTTTAGGGTGGTGTACTCTGGGTAATAATTAATTCCAATAACTTGAGCAGCCCATTCCGATGCCATTTTTATTACCTGACTAACCATTAGAACTTTTTGTTAAACTGTAGGCAAAATCTGTCCACAGCTTTAATACCTAATTCACAGTATTCTTTAGTTTTTACGGAAAATAACTAGAAAAGCGTGCAATCAGCTATATTAATTTACGCAACAAAAAGTATAATAAAGAGCGTTTTATTGTGTAAATTATTCTTTCTAGACATAAAAACTCAAAATTAAACATCTAATATCTGCTGTAATCATCTCACTTAAATTATGTTTATACTAGTCGTAGTAAGTTAAGTTTGATATAAAAACCTATGAAGACAAAGCCTGACAATACTATCATTGCTTTTCTCCTGGCATTTCAAGACTTAAAAACCGCTCTTGGAGAACAACATAAACAGAATTTAAAGGAAGTTGCCAAGCAATTAGAAACCCAACCTAAAGCTTGGGAAGTCCATATTAAAGAACGTTTATTAGAGATAATTGCTGCTAATTCTGAATTAAGTCAGTCTTATCAATTTTATCAGTCTCAATTGGAGAATCTAGAAGAAATTCCTCAGAATTTACTTCCAACTGAAGCTGAAATTAGTAAGCTCGTTTCTCGTGACAAGGCTCCAATAACTAGAGGCTTTAAACCCAAAGATGAAGCTACAGGCTACGAAAGCCAACTCAATAATGTTGTAGTCATTGTTGGTAGTTCTTCTCAACCAGAAGAAACAGTTAAACAAGCTACATTTTTAGAAAAATGGAAACAATTTTTATCTCAATCCAATCCATCAAATTAGTTTTTCCATTGTAATGAGCGATTTAATCTATCCTACAGTCGATTTATTTTTATATGCTTTAAAAAGTTCTTTAAACACAACTGATGCAGAAACAGAAAAAAACCAAGCAGCTTTTTTAGCTCAATTACCCTCTGACACTCAATTTCACGATCCTGACATTGAAACCGAGTATTTAGAGATTACCCATCCTACTCAAATTAATTTTATTTCCCAAAATAAAACTTTAGAAGGATACTATTATGCTGTTAGATTAAATGACACTTATGGCTTACAACTTGATTGCTCTATTAATAATCAAACCGAAAGTCAATCAGCTAAATCTTTTACAATCTTAAAAACTGAAATTGAACAAAAACTAAATAAGGAACTAGCAACAATTGGACAAACTTGGTTGCTTTCTGGTTGGCTACCAGAAAACTCGTCTCAAAATCCTGAAGATATTGCCAAAGATTGCTATTATGCTTTATTTCAAGATACTTATTGGCAACCAGAACGAAGTGCTTTTTTAGACGGAAAAATTTTTGAAATATGGCATTCAGTAAATACAAATTATAGCCCAAAAAAAGCAACCAATACTCTAAATAGTCACGAACATCATGTGATTATTGCTATTTATACTAATCGCGATAGCGCAGAACAAGCTGCGGAATTTTATAAAGATTGGATGGGGTTATTTTGTTATCGAAATAAGATTACGTGGGCTTATTGGCAAAGTCGTTTAGTCAAAGAATCTCTGCTCAATCATTATAAACAGATTGAAGAAAATAGAAAAATTACCAATCAAAGTAATTCTCGGCAAGAAAAGCACAATATTACCACCTCTCGCAAAATTTTAAATAATATTGATAACATTCTTCAGCAATATACAATCGACTTACTCAACCTCTCTTTTCAAAAAAATATTATTGAAATTAATTTATCTAATTATCAACTTCGCTTGGCTTTGATTAAAGAAAAAACAGGTCAAAATAATCAGCTAGATTTTTTAGAAAAATTTAGCGCCCTAGCCAACAAAAAATATTTATCACAAATTAATAAAGATGTCGAAAATATGCAACTTGGCTTGCAACTTCTAGAAGATACAATTAACACTACTCGCAGTCGCATAGAAGTCGAAAAATCTGAACGAGAGCGTAACTTCCAAGAGCTTGTAGCTGTAGCGGGTGCTGGGATAGCAACTGTATCTCTGTTAAAAGACCCTGCAAAAGATTTTTGTAGTAAAGAAAGTAGTAAAGATATCTTTCCTAAAATTCCTCATTTTTGCGACTACCCTTTCAGTTTCAGTCTGATGGTTGGAATCATTGTTGGTTTTGTGGTTTGGTGGCTGAGAAAACGATGGCGATAAGCGAAGCTTAAGCCTTCGGCTATCGTGAGAAGATGTAATATTATCGGTATTAGATTACTGTTGTATTGGTTTCATAAAAATTCCTGTAGATGCTTGCATATTCACCTACAGGATAAGTTGTATAATTCTCTTATGTGTTACACAAATTTTTGATTTTTGTACAACAATATAATATATAGTATGTTTTTATACTATTCAACCGTAACACTTTTAGCAAGGTTACGAGGCTGATCGACATCCAAACCGCGACGGGCGGCAATATGATAAGCCAATAATTGTAAAGGAACTACTGTGAGAATTGGAGAAAGTAATTCTTCTACATGAGAAACGGGAAGAAGATCGTTAAAAATTTCCGCAGCTTCGCCATCATTGACGGGAGTCACGCCAATTAACCGAGAATCTCTAGCTTTGGCTTCTTGGGCATTAGAAATAACTTTTTCGTAAACACTACCAGGAATTGCGATCGCAACTACTGGTACTTTCGCATCTAAAAGTGCGATCGGGCCATGTTTCATCTCTCCAGCCGGATAACCTTCGGCGTGAATATAGCTGATTTCTTTTAATTTCAGCGCCCCTTCCAAAGCAATAGGAAAGTTAATTCCCCTTCCCATAAAAATGAAATCTTTCGTTTCGGCGAATTCGTGGGCTAGCTGTTCAGTTAAGCGTTCCTGACTTTCCAAAGTTGCCTCAATTTCTTTAGGAATCTGTCGCAATCCATTAATAATTTGAGCTAATGTATCTTTTGAAATTGTCTGACGACGAGCGGCTAAATCTAATGCCAATGCATAAAATGCCATCAATTGAGCGGTAAAAGTTTTCGTCGCCGCTACGCCAATTTCAATTCCCGCTAAAGTACTAATGATATGCGACACCATGTGACCAAGGCTACTTTCAGGACGATTGGTAATGCCCAGTAGTCGCGCTTGATATTTAGATTCTTTCCCCTGGCGACGTTCTTTTTCCATCGCTAAAGCTGCTAGGGTATCGGCTGTTTCACCTGATTGAGTAACACCAACGATCAACGTGTTAGCCGTTACGGGTGATGGTGCATAGCGATACTCAGAAGCATAATGTACCTGAGTTGAAATTCCTGCTAGTTGTTCGAGTAAATATTTTCCGATTAATGCTGCGTGCCAACTCGTACCACAGGCGACGATCTGAATTTGTTCTAAATCGGTGTATAAATCGGCAGGTAAACCAAGATTGATTGGCGATTCGGTAGATTCCTGTGGATTAAAGTATGCTTCTAAACTAGCTCTTACTACCCCTGGTTGCTCATGGATTTCTTTGAGCATGAAGTGTTTGAATCCCTGCTTTTCTACCAATGCAGGATTGAAGTTGAGCAGTCGGGGTTGTTTTTTCAACCTGTCGCCAGCAAAATTGTAAATTTCAACGCCCAAAGGTGTGAGGCGGGCAATTTCGCCATTTTCTAAAGGTAGCACCGCACGGGTATAGGCAACGATCGCAGGCGTATCAGATGCACAAAAGAATTCCCCTTGCCCAAAACCAATTACCAAAGGTGCTTGCTGACGAACAAGAATCAATTCATCAGGGTAATCAGCAGAAATAACTGCGATCGCAAATGCCCCTTGCAAGTGGTTAACTGCTTGGCGAATTGCTTCTAGGAAGGGAGATGAAGAAGATGAGGAAGATGAAGGGGGAAGATTCTTTAAAAATTCAGCTATAAGATGGGGAATTACTTCTGTATCGGTTTCAGAAAGAAACCTGTGTCCTTTTGCTTTGAGTTCCTCGCGTAAGTCGCGGTAATTTTCGATAATGCCATTTTGCACTACCGCCACTCGCTTTGCGGTATCCATGTGGGGATGGGCGTTGTACTCTTCTGGTTTACCATGAGTTGCCCAGCGTGTGTGACCAATACCAATCTGAGCGGGCGTTTCTATTTGTTCCAGTTTAGAACGCAGGTTATGCAGTTTGCCCTTTGCCCTGACACAATTAACCTCACCTTCCCAAACAGTGGCGATTCCAGCCGAATCGTAGCCCCTGTACTCTAGTTTTTCCAGCCCAGCCAGTAAAATGTCTGTCGCCGCTTGAGTGCCTATATATCCAACGATTCCGCACATTGTTCACACCACTTTTTTTCAGGATGATTAAATCCAGTATAGGTTCTAGCACAAACTCGACATTTTGCAAAGAAAAAAGGGAGTAAATTACTCCCTCCTTTACCACTAGGTATTTCTAAAGGTGCTTTCTATTAAGAAACTTTAAAAGTTTTGAACACTGAGGTCTGAGTTCTCAGTGCTGAGTGAAGAATCAAGAAATTGTTTTTTTGATTTACTTCTTTTGCCTCAGGACTCAAGACTCAGAACTCAGCGAGAACTCTGAGCAAAGCAAAGGCTTGCGCCTCTCCCTTGTGTCCAACGGAGACAAGGCAACAGTTCTGAAAGAACAGTTGGGCAGTAGACCCGCATCGTGATCAGAAGTTCGCTGACTTAGCACTGAGCTTTTTAGTAAGCCAGACCCATACTGCGAGTTGTTTCAGCGCCCAGATAAACCCGGATGCTCAAAAAGTCGGTGGGACAAGCGGTTTCGCAGCGCTTACAGCCCACGCAGTCTTCTGTACGGGGTGAAGAGGCGATTTGAGCAGCTTTACAGCCATCCCAAGGAACCATCTCCAGTACATCAGTAGGGCAAGCGCGGACGCATTGGGTGCAGCCAATGCAGGTATCGTAGATTTTTACGGTATGAGACATTGAAAAAATCGCTCCTTTCGAGTGTTCTTCTCTGCGAAAGAATCATAATCAACGCATAGTTTACCGCAGTGGTTGATAGGCCGTAATCAAAAGGCTACATAACTTCAAACAATGTAATGAGCACCCTTGATAAGTGGTTTTTGCGAGATTGTCCTATTGACTTATTAATCAGAAACATCAGAGGAGCGTATTTACCCCACTGATATACCATGATAGAGTTTAATTGTAAAGGTAAATGAAACAAAAATCAATCTAAAAGGCTAGCATTGCAACGCAAAAGTCAAAAATCACGCATTTAGCCGGGTTAGATCACAAAATGAAAATCTACTCTCAACGACTCTGTTTAGAGCCATTAGAATCGGCTCATGCCGAACTGCTTTTTGATGGATTACAGAATGCTAATATATACGACTTTATCGAAGATGTGCCGCCACAAACTGTTGCATCGCTTCGCGATCGCTACATCATGCTGGCACGTCGTCAATCACCAGATGGAACGGAGATTTGGTTGAACTGGGCTGTCTGGTCTTTTGTAGAGAAATGCTACGTTGGATATGTTCAAGCAACAATTACTATAAATAAAAATGCAATCATTGCGTATGTGTTTTTTCCTAATTCATGGGGGAAAGGTTATGCACGCGAAGCAGTGAGGTGTATGATTAATTATTTGGTTGAGACATACCAAAATCTGGATTTTTGTGCTTACGTTAATCTCCAAAATCATCGTTCTATTGCTTTATTGCATAATCTGGGATTTGTACGCTCGACTTTTTTTCAAAATGTTGAGTCTAACCAAGATGAATTTAAACACGAAGTACAGTACCGAAAATGCTAATATAGCGATTTTCAATTGCATGGAACACAGTAATGCTGATTGGTGTTAACTTCAGCTAAAATTCCTTTAAAATCTCGTTTCCAGCTTCAAGCTTCTGCCGCAAGTCTTGAGGCGGCAGTCCCTACTATCAATTATTCCCAGTCAGAGACTGGAAACGATAAAAACGAGAGAATCTATAAAAGCTGTATATTTAACTTTTTAAATCTGACAAACTCATAATCTTTACTTTTCTATATCAGAGAATTTCTGAAATTGCAAACTCATCAGTTATAGCAGCAATTTTAATTGGATTTTTTGCCTCATTAACGATTACTTTCAGTTGTTCTTCCGAATGTTTAGCATCAGGTAATTTCTCTTTTGTATACTCACTTTCTCGGATTTTTCGAGCAATACTTTCTAGCAGCCAAAGTTGTTCTTCCACAGATAAGGCACGGACGGAGCGCTCGATTTCTAGTAAATTTGGTGATATCATTTTGATTTTGATTCTAAGCGTGACGTATTTTGTAAAGATATTATATTCAGTCTATCTGCTTATACCAATTCTGTATAATGATGCCCCAAATTATATAACGAACGAACCGCAAAGGCGCAAAGGACACAAAGGAAGAAAGAAAATTTGGCGCAGCCTCACAAAGAAATGATATTAAGCTAGAGCATTGCAAATCCCCCATCATCTCCCCCAAGTTTATCTTTTCACAAATCATCAGAGATTGCTATAAATAACTAAAAACTACTTTGATGATTTTTGAATTGCGTATTCCTGCTGAAGCAAAATGTACGCTAAACTGGCCACATGAATTACGAAACAGCTCGGAAACTCCTCATAGATCAGACAATCACAACCGAGGAAAACCCAGATGCGCTGTTGACGCGTATGAAACAGGGGAAACCACCGGTACCTGGTCAAATCACCTCGATTTTGTTGGCATTGAAAGTGGTGTTTGAAGCCCTCAAAGATGCAAAGAGCCTAGACCGAGAGCTGGCTTTGACCCTTTATCAGTTAAGCATTAAGGCGCAACAGCTATTTGCCGCAGGGCGTAAAGCGGGGGTTGATTGGCCGCCACTACTGAAGGAAGATTTACTACGAATTTCCTTAGCATCTGAAAGTATCTTTTCGGGTACATGGCAAACCCTCGCTCCTATAGGGTTAGGGAAGTTGTAGAATACCAATTCAGTCATCTTTAAACGACTTGGGATGAGGGAGCAGGGGAGCAGGGGGAGCAGTAGAGGCAGTGCAGGCAAGGGGACAAGGGGACAAGGTGACAAAAGTTAGAACTTGTAACGCCGTCTTTATCTTCCCCTTGTTTCTTCCGACTGGACTTTAGACTAATGACTAATACCAAATGCCGATTACCGAATTTGCAGTTCCCTTTCTAACTTGTCTAAGTCAGTTTTGAGCAAAATCGTCATTTGACCAGTAAAAGCTATGCCAGTCTTGGGTTGGGCAATTTCGACCCAGTATACATAGCGATCGCCTACTCGTAATTCTCCCTTTAAAGCTTCCCGAATTGGAGTTTTGGCAAGAAGCGCTGAGTTAACTACCTTTTCGTTGGGATACTGATAAACGACTTGGGCGCGATCGTAATCTTGATAAATCTCTAAGCCATAAATCACCCGCAAAGATTCCTGGAGACGCGTAAATGTCATGCCGTTAATGGCATCATACATGGCAATGCGCTCAGTCCGAATTGTGCCCCGGTCTTTGGAAAACTCCACTTTACCGGGAGGCAATACTGACGCTTGAAAAGTGAATCGTTGAGCAGCTGTATCAGTCTTTTGCACAAATAATTGTTCCCCACTCCTGGGGCGGAGTGTAGGATGTGCTTTAATCCAGGCGCCTACTTCTTCTGTACTTTGCCCTGGTAAAGCATTGGCTTGAGAATCAAACAACGTTTCTACACACAGCCAAGGCACTAGAGAAAAAGGCAAAATCAAACAGTTAAGCAGAGATTTTTTGGGCATTTTACTGTTGAGGACTTTCATGGAAATTTCCCCATTAGAGAGTAAGCATAGTCTTCCCGTTTTTCAGCAAGATTGTTTCAAGTGTCAACCCAACTTAATACATCAAGGAGCTTATTTATCACGGCTCTATCAGAGAAAAAGCCAACAATAGAATTTTTACGAGTATTACGTTCAGCCAAAACAATAACAAATAATCCAAGTTTTACTAATTTAACAGGGTTGAAGCAAATAAAAGAGGCTTACAAATAAAATTTATCTATAAGTTTGATGTATGTTGGCGCATCTTAATAGAGAATTAGTATTAACCCAAGCGTATTTATTACTGCATTTCATGAATTAAAGTAACTCGGAAAATCATTGAAAAATTATTATGTATCGTACTTTCTATGCGGTTTTACTGGATTCATCCACACTTCTAAACGACTAAATGCTTGTGAAGAAAGTAAAGTTAAACATAAATAAACTAACGCCACAGCCGCGTAAATTTCAAAAGCGCGATAGTTATCGGCGACAATTAACTGTCCTTTGCGAAACAACTCTTCAAAACCAATCACTGCAACTAAGCTTGTATCTTTCAATAAACTAATAAACTCATTACCTAAAGGTGGAATCATCCGTCGGAAAGCCTGGGGAAAAATTACATAACTCATTGTTTGTACAGAACTCAAACCTAATGACTGTGCTGCTTCTGCTTGTCCTGGTTCAATTGATTGAATCCCTGCACGAACAACTTCGGCAATGTATGCGGCGCTATTCAAACTTAAAGCAATTACCCCAGCAGTTAGGCGATCAAAACTAAATGTCAAACCAAGTTCTTGTAAAATTGCAGGTAATCCAAAGTAAATCATAAAAATTTGCACCAACAAAGGCGTTCCCCGGAAAAAATCCACATACGCCCTCGCCACCCAACGCACAGGTGCAATATGAGAAAGGCGGACAATACCAATCAGGGAACCCCCAATTAAACCAAACGCTACAGAAAGTATCGTCAATTGCAACGTTACTAACGCACCTTGTAATAAAGTTGGAAAAGCTTGCAAAATCACGCCAAATGAGGTAAATATTTTAGGTGTGCCAGCGCTACTCTGGTTCTCAAATAGTGATTTAACTGGTAATGATGGCGGCTTAGTTTTAAACCATTTTTGATAAATTTGGGAATAAGTGCCATTTTTCAGCACCCAATTCAAACCGTTGTTTATTAATGCCAGATTCGGCGAATTTTTAGCTGTAGCAATCCCGTAAAACTCCTCCGTCAGCAATTGCTGTACTATCTTAATTCCCTTGAGATTGCCCGTATTAATAGCATATAAAGTCACTGGTGCATCATTGATTACCGCATCCACATTACCATTGAGCAATTCTTGCAGGGCTAAAGGTGCTGAATCAAAACTGCGAATTTGCACTCCGGGAATACTCTTAGCCTTTGCAGCCCCAGTTGTACCAAGTTGTACCGCAATTTTTTCATTTTTGAGACTGTCAAAGCCAGTAATATTTTGATTGTCTGCACGGATGGCGATCGCTAACCCAGCTTTAAAATAAGGACGGGAAAAAGAAATTGTCTTCGCCCTCTCCTGAGTAATCGTGATCGAACTAATGGCTGCATCTACCGTTTTGGCTTGCAAAGCTGGGATAATACCATCAAAAGGCAGACTTTGAAAATCCACTTTAAAGTTAGCAGAGGAAGCGATTGCATTCATCAAATCAATTGAAAAACCCTGTAACTCACCATCTTTTCCTTTAAACTCAAAAGGTGGAAACGCTGGTTCAGTAGCAACCCGTAGAGTTTTCCCAGCACTAGGATTCACACTACAGCCAGCCAGTAACAAACAGCTAAAACCTACGACCACACACCAGCGCAGCCAACAGATAAAACTAAATTTAGCCATATTATTTTCTCTCCCCTCTGCGCTCTCTGCGCCTCTGCGGTTCGTTCAAATTAGGGACTTGCAACTGTACAATCTCTGCCAAGAAATAAATTTCTTGGATAATAGCTCAAGTCTACTTAAGTAGACTAAAACCCTTACTTCGTCTTCTAAAGAAGACTAGCTATTAGTCTCAGAATTATTCTGAGGCGTTTTTTAGGATTGCTACGTGTCTACATTAAAAACCTTACAATCAACTGTAGAGCAGTTTGACATATTGACATAAGTAATGAACAATACCATCCCTGCCATTATTTTTGATGATATCGAAAAAAACTTTGGTTCCCTCAAAGTTCTCAAAGGAATCACCGGCGAAATCAACCGAGGAGAAGTCGTTGCAGTTATCGGTTCCTCTGGCTGTGGTAAAAGTACTTTACTACGCTGCTTCAACCGCTTAGAAACAATTGACAAAGGACGTTTAATAATTAATGGAATTAACTTATCTCGACCCACTGTCAACTATAGCCAAGTGCGGCAACTACGAACACAAGTAGGTATGGTTTTTCAACAGTTCAACCTGTTTCCTCATCTTAGCGTCTTAGAAAATATGACACTCGCCCCAAAAAAAGTCTTGGGAAAAACACCGAAAGAAAGCGCCCAACTAGCGAGGTTATATCTCGAAAAAGTTGGCTTATCTGACAAAGCCTCGGCTTATCCCGAACAACTTTCTGGGGGACAAAAACAACGAGTAGCGATCGCTCGTAGTTTATGTATGAATCCCCAAATCATGCTATTTGACGAACCCACCAGCGCCCTAGATCCCGAACTCGTCGGCGAAGTTTTGCAAGTGATGCAACAATTGGCATCAGAAGGGATGACAATGGTGGTTGTCACCCATGAAATGCAATTTGCCAAAGAAGTAGCCCATCAGGTGATATTTTTAGATAACGGTATTGTGACAGAACAAGGCCCAGCCTATGAACTGCTGACCAATCCTCAAAGCGATCGCTTACGTATTTTCCTCAGTCGCCTCAACGTTAGATAGTTAGGAGTTAGGAGTGAGGAGTCAGGAGTTGTCAATTAAAGGTTTTTTTATAACTCATAACTCATAACTCATCACTTTTCAAAGATATTCGCGCAAGAAATCAAAGGGATCATCTTCCCAACAAGGTTCAGGTATCAGCCAAACCAAATTACTGTGGATGTCGGCTTCAATTTCATCACCGTCATCTCGATCAAATAGTTCTATCAAAGCTGTCCAATCACGCTCTCTCAGAGATGTTAACGATGGGGCATATACCTGGAAATTATTTGAGTAATTCACGCGCAAAGTTGTGCTTGAGTGCCGTAAAAATTTAATATATAAATTTGTAAATAATCAGATTTTAGGTTTGACAACCGTAGTTAAATAGTTATTTTCATACTATTAAATATGGGCTACTCTCATCAGTGTCTCACAATTTAAATAGGACTGCTATAGTATTTATTACATAATTTCAAGCTTAATTACTCAGACTGGAAAAATCTTTGCGGTTGCGACTCGACTAATTCCACACCAAAGACTTCAGCAAAGGACTGTGTTATATAAAAACGCACATCTTCGCAGGTGATACCTGGAATCCATTCGGCTAAACTGCCTACAGGTTTATCAGAAATACCGCAGGGTACAATGCGCTCAAAGCCTCTCATATCTGGACAAACATTTAATGCAAAGCCGTGCATAGTAATCCAACGGCTGACTTTAATACCAATAGCTGCTACTTTTCGCCCTTGTAACCAAACGCCAGTAAAAGCCGGAATTCTTTCTCCCTGCAATCCATAAACTGCCAATACCCGAATTATGACTTCTTCGAGTTCGCGTAAGTACCAATGCAGGTCTTTACGATAACGTTGGAGATTTAAAATTGGATACCCCACCAATTGACCGGGACAATGGTAAGTAACCTCGCCGCCTCGTTCAACTCGATGCACGTCATACTCACTGTTTACCCTGAGCGGAGCCGAAGGGTCAATATCAAATCTGATAAAATCTGAGTTGCTTCCTTGTCCTAGAGTGTAGACGGGTGGATGTTCTAGCAAAATTAACACGTCGTCTAGACTGGGATTATGGATACGCTCAGTCAGGAGCGATCGCTGCCATCCATGAGCTTCTAAGTAAGGCATTAATCCTTGGTTATACAACAAACAACGGTTTTTTGGTGTTCTCATACTATGGATTATGCCAAAAATCAACTGTATTAAGGGCGAAATATATTTAAAATTACAGGATCGGAGTCAAAAAATGTCAAGATTTGCAAAGGATTTTAAAGGAAAGTCAAAGGAACACGCACTAGAAAATACAAAGTGCTAGGTTGAATATACAACCTCAATAATAGGTTTTTAGGAGGAATTCTCTGCAATAAGCATCATGCCAAGACGAGAAAGACGAATGTACTGGTTGATGACTCTCATAACATTAGTTTGCATTTCAAACATAATCAAATTTCCACAAAGACTTGTATTATTGAATAACAGCAAGCAAACTTAAACCGAACACACAAGGAGCAACTATCAACAGTTCTGTAAGCGTTGTTTTAACACAAAAGACAGTTACAGGAGCTACTGCTCAAATTTCCTCACTAAAGAATTCTAGGTGGATATTCAATTGGATATCAGCGCAGAGATGAGGAGGAAAATTAAGGGTATAATGAGCGATAACCCAGGTGCAATAAGCTTAGACACAGCTTACCAGCAGTACATAGAAAGAGTTCACAATTTGTTTTGGCGGGAGTAATAGAGCTTACCGCAATTTCTTTTCATACAAAGCAAATTCACACATTAAATATTCAGTGGGAGAGTTTACATGAAGCTTGTCATCCACGGCAAAAATATTGAAATCACCGATGCGATTCGGGAATATGTACATCAAAAGATTGAAAAAGCAGTTAGTCACTTTCAGAGCCTTACAAATGAAGTGGATGTGCATCTTAGCGTAGCCCGTAATCCTCGAATTAATACAAGACAAGCGGCTGAAGTAACTATTTATGCTAATGGTAATGTTATCCGTGCAGAGGAAAGCAGCGAAAACCTCTATGCCAGCATTGACTTAGTTGCAGATAAAATTGCCCGTCAACTGCGGAAATATAAAGAACGGCGTCAAGACCAGAAAACCCAGCCCCAACCAGAAGAAGTAGTTGTTGCAGAGTCGGTAGTCACAGATTTAATTGGCGATCGCACCCCCGAATTACCCAACGAAGTTGTTCGCACCAAATATTTTTCCATGCCGCCGATGACCCTTGCAGAAGCCCTGGAACAACTGCAACTCGTAGGGCACGACTTTTATATGTTCCGCAATTCTGAAACTGGAGAGATTAATGTAATTTACGAACGCAACCACGGCGGTTATGGTGTGATCCATCCCCGCAATGGTAACGGTCATACTAACGGCAAGAATGGTAAGGCAACCCAGGCCAATATTGTCATGCCGGAAAAGTTGCATTCTAAATAAGGAATGGGGCATGGGGCATAGGGCATAGGGAATGTGGAGATGAGAAAGAATCAATGCCCAATGCCTAATGCCCAATGCCCATTTCCCTATTTCGCAATCTGTTGCAAAGTTTTCAGCGCTTCCTCAACGTGACCTTTAAAGTTAAACATTGAATTAAAGACGTATTGCACAACTCCTTGTTGGTCAATAACGTAAGTAACGCGACCAGGGAATAAGCCAAAGGCTGCTGTTGCGCCATATAGCTTCCGCACTTGGTCGCCTTTGTCAGTTAACAGCGTAAAAGGTAGATTGTATTTCGCAGCAAATTGTTGGTGAGATTCGATGGAGTCAGAACTCACGCCCACAACTTCAGCGCCAGCACTTTTAAACACTTCATACTGATCGCGAAAGGCGCAAGATTCAGCCGTACATCCTGGTGTGTCGTCCTTGGGGTAAAAATATAGGACAACATTTTTGCCGCGAAAATCTTGGAGGCTAATTGTTGAGCCGTTTTGAGCAGGTAGAGTAAAATTAGGGGCAGTATCTTTAACTTTGATTGGCATAGCGAGTTGTGGTAATTATTTAACAAAATTTTACCTTGTATCTAAGTTTATACATTTTGCTTGATTACTTGCATTAAGCGGGGTAGCTTAGTACAGCTTTGCGTAAAATCGTAGCGTTTTTAATGCAAGGGGACGCATTGGCATTGTCAACGGGTGCATTGGCATTGTTAGTCGATGCATTAGCATTGTTAGCTGATGCATTGGCATTGTTAGCCGATGCATTAACATTGCCAAATTTAATTCGCTACAAATTAATGAAATGCTGTACTTAGATACTCATCTAACGTAAAATTCCGCCTATGCGCCTGACTTCACTGGATGTTTTTCGCGGCATTACCATCGCTGGTATGATTCTTGTCAATATGGCGGGAGTTGCAGATGATGTATATCCTCCCTTAGCCCACGCCGATTGGCACGGTTGTACACCAACTGACTTGGTATTCCCCTTTTTTCTTTTCATTATTGGTGTAGCGATGACTTTCTCGCTGTCAAAGTACAGCGAAGGTAATACAACCTCAGCTGTTTACTGGCGCATCTTACGCCGCTCCGCCATTCTCTTTGCCTTGGGATTACTACTAAATGGCTTTTGGAATCAAGGTGTTTGGACTTTTGACTTTACTAGTATCCGCATTATGGGAGTGTTGCAGCGCATCAGCATTACCTATCTGCTGGCTTCCTTGATAGTTCTCAACCTTCCGCGTAAAGGTCAATGGATACTGGCAGCTGTTTTACTTATAGGCTACTGGCTAATAATGATGTACGTACCAATACCCGATTATGGCGCAGGAGTTTTGACGCGAGAAGGTAATTTTGGCGCTTATGTTGACCGTTTGATTATTCCCAAAGCACATCTATATAAAGGTGATGCTTTCAATTTTATGGGAGATCCAGAGGGACTGTTCAGTACTATTCCCGCAATAGTAAGCGTCCTCGCTGGCTATTTCACTGGTCAATGGATACGCAGTCAACCTGTACAGTCACGCACAAGTATCGGGTTAGCATTATTTGGAGTTGGTTGTTTAATTATCGGTTGGGTGTGGGGGTGGACATTCCTCATCAACAAAAAGCTGTGGACAAGTTCTTATGTAATCTTTACTAGTGGTTGGGCGTTACTTTTGCTAGCAGCTTGTTATGAACTTATCGAAGTCCGGGCAAATCGTCGCTGGAGTAAACCTTTTGAAATTATGGGCTTAAATGCGATCGCTCTTTTCGTTCCATCCGTTTTATTGATTAAAATCTTAGTGAAAACCACTATCGGCACAGGTAAAGACGCTCCCAGTACCTACAATTGGATTTACCAGAATTTTTTCGCATCTTGGGCAGGGGCGCTGAATGGTTCCCTATTCTTTGCTATAGTCACCGTGTTGTTGTGGTGGGCTGTTGGTGTTCTAATGTATCGCCAACGTTGGTTTCTCAAAGTGTAAATTTGCAAGCAGACATCAGAAAGCGAAAAAATTTTTATTGTTAAGTAAGTTGGCACAATAAAACCAAACTATGTGAAAAAAGATAAACTAGACTAAAACCCTCTTTCCTCCTGCCTCTTGTCTTATATCAACGACAAATTTTTACGCCGACCTATTTATTTATGTTTTAGTGTTATCAAGGTTACAATCAGCCACAGAAGCGTTTGCAGATTTATTTTTTCTAATTCATTTAAAGTATTAATAGACATCTTCAGAAACTAGATTTTCACCTAGACAGGATAAGGGTTTTAGACTCTTTTTCGGAGATGTCTAATCCATAAAAGAATTGTGAGGTAATGGATGCGTCGCCTTAAATTTTGGGTGTTTTTGCCAATTGCGTTGATATTTAGCTGCTTAGATCAACTGTTTCAATCTAACCCGTCTGTAGCCAACTCTAACCCAGCAGTAGTTTCACAAACTAGTCCGATATCAAAAGTGAGTTATCTCTCATCGTTGGAACAAGAGGTAATTGTTGAAACAAATAAGGTACGAACAAATCCCCAGTCATACCTCCCGATTCTAGAAAACTATAGAAAGCGCTTTGACGGAAACCTAGTCAACATTTCTAATAATACCTATTGGCAAACTCAAGAAGGAGTCAAAGCAGTTGATGAGGCGATCGCATTTTTGAAATCAGTACTTCCTGTGGGAGCATTGAGTGTATCTAAAGGTATGTCTTTAGCAGCAAAAGACCATGTTAAAGACCAAGGCCCAAAAGGTGCCACAGGTCATGATGGTAGCGATGGTAGCACCTACTATACTCGGATTGACCGCTATGGTAAATGGCAAAAAACCGCAGGCGAAAATATCATTTATGGCTATAACCCCTCTTTTGTTACTTTGGGGAGAGTATAATCAGGAAGGAAACCGGAAATAGTAATTAGTAGGGATGGTTACGCCACGCAGAGAAGCAGTAAA
>NZ_JBALFV010000085.1:0-11150 GCF_036916735.1 Nostoc sp. | reverse complement strand
GCGTTTTCTACCGCCTTTTTTAGCTGCTGGAATTAGTCCTGATAGCAGTTCCCACTGCTGCGAAGTCAAATTGCTTGGGTATGATGGACTCATGGCTCTGGTAACGCTGTCATACTTAAATATTTTTTCTCCTGACAGAATACCGTTATGTGAGCTTTCTTACTTTTCAGACATCCTCTTAGAGATTGAAACGTTAATCGATAAGTTAAGAGGGTTTAATAATAGATATTGCAATTCATCAAAATCCCTATTAGGGATTGAAACACAATTTCATTTAGTAAAGTCACCAGTCCCAAGGATTGCAATTCATCAAAATCCCTATTAGGGATTGAAACAGGTATATGAAGTTTACTCCGCTCAAAATTTAATAATTGCAATTCATCAAAATCCTGTTTTGCCCAATACCTAATACTCCATTCAAAATTCTACAATTACCGGCGTATGGTCGCTGGGTTGGGTTAATTTTCTGGGCGCGACATCGATAATGCAACTTGTAGCACGCTCATACAGGATAGGTGTAAGATAGTGATGGTCAATCCGCCAACCTAAGTTGCGACGAAAGGCGGCGGCACGATAATCCCACCAGCTATAATTTCCGCTTTCTGTGGTGAATTTGCGAAAAGCGTCAGCAAACCCCAATTTCAGGATATCCAGTAAGGCTTGGCGCTCTGCTTCTGTTGCCATAATGTGATTTTCTGTACTCACTTGCTCGTGAATATCCTTATCTTCTAGAGCGATGTTGAAGTCACCGCACACACAAATTGCAGGTTCTGACAACACCAACAATCGCAAATACTCGTGTAGCGCTGTCAACCAACGCAATTTGTATTCATATTTTTCAGTTCCGACTGCTGCACCATTGGGAACATATAAGTTAACAATCCGAATACGATCAATTACACCTGTAATCACCCGCTTTTGCTCATCCCATTCGTGGTGTAAATTTGGCAAAATCGCCCTAAACCCGGTAGTTACGTCTAGGAGTGGCTGGCGGCTAATTATGGCTACGCCGTTATAAGATTTTTGTCCTGATACATTAAGGTTATAGCCTAATTGCTCAAAAGGCGATCGCGGAAACTCGGCATCCACAACTTTGGTTTCTTGCAAGCAGAGAACATCAACAGGATTGGTAGTTAACCAATCGATAACTTGTTCTAGACGAGTGCGAATTGAGTTGACATTCCAAGTAGCGATTTTCATTAGTTATCAGAATTTTTTCTAAATTAATAATTACAAATTATGTAATTATTGTACAGTTACGTAATATTTATAATTTCTGTTCTATTTCCCAATTACATTTAAACCAAGCTTTAATGGCTTGATCCCATAAGATATTTTAGTAGTTTTAGCTACAAAATATTCCTTTTTGTAATTCCTGCTACAAAATATTATAACTTCTTATGATCCCCAAGGCAGATGCAACAAGCAATTGGTTTACTTTAAGTTAGAAATATAGCTCAGGGTTAAGTTTTGCCGATAGTCCATTAGATTTATCGGGAAAAAATTTACAGGACGGTTAACCATTATTAGGCTTTTTGTAGCCTATTAGGTTAATTTAAATGTCAAAAGAGTAAGTACAAATGCTCTTTCCTCATACAATGATGATGCAACTCATTATCTTGAGGACAATTTCATAGACTGAACCAAAAAAACTAATGAAAATCGCTCAAGTTGCCCCCTTATGGGAAAGGGTTCCACCTCCTAATTATGGAGGTATAGAACTGGTAGTGAGTCACTTGACTGATGAACTTGTTCGTCGCGGTCATGAGGTAACCTTATTTGCCTCTGGCGACTCTCACACTTTGGCTTATTTAGAAGCAGTTTATCCACGGGCATTGCGCTTAGATCCAAATGTCAAAGAGTATGCAGTGTACGAAATGCTAGAACTAAGCCAAGTTTACCAGAGTGCTGCCCAATTCGATATTATCCACTCCCATGTAGGGATTTCGGCATTACCTTTAGCGAGTTTGGTAACAGCAACTTCTACAGTGCATACTCTGCATAATCATTTTACAACGGATAACCGTCACGTATTTAACTACCACAAAAAACAACCATACATCAGCATTAGTAACTCGCAGCGTCAAATCGATCTCAATTATATTGACACGGTTTATAACGGAATTGAGCTAGCAAATTATCCATTAGTAGCCCAACCCTCAGAACCTCCGTATTTGGCATTTTTAGGTCGTTTATCACCAGAGAAAGGGCCACAACATGCGATCGCTATTGCTAAACAGAGTGGTTGGCGCTTGAAGATAGCAGGAAAGGTTGATGTCCAAGACTCTAAGTTTTTTGAACAAGAGATTGCCCCCCTCATAGATAATCAGCAAATTGAATATCTAGGCGAAATCAACCACGCCGAAAAAACTGAACTTCTGGGCAATGCTGCCATAACTCTCTTTCCTATTAGCTGGCAAGAACCTTTTGGGTTAGTAATGATTGAATCAATGGCAACTGGTACACCAGTCATTGCCATGAATTTCGGCTCTGTACCTGAAGTAATTGCCCACGAGAAAACAGGTTTTATTTGCAAAAGCTATGCAGAAATGGCGGCAATGATTCCACTAGCTTTGGAGCTCAACCGTCAAACCTGTCGAAAACATGTAGAAAACAACTTTAGTGTTAGCCAAATGGTTAACGGATATGAAGCTGTTTACAGACAAATTATAAAAGACCGCATAGAATCGAATGGCCGCATTCATGTAGCTAACATTCAGTTTTAATCAACTGTTTTTTATCCAACTTAAACAATACTTTTTAAAGAGGACATTGGTATGAGTACGAGAGCCAACACCTGCCTATGCTGCGGTGGTTCCCTCCTGCGCCATGTACGACATGGTGAACTATATTGGTTTTGTCTGTCGTGCCGACAAGAAGTACCGCTATTAACTGCTACTCGCTTGCCTAATGTGGAAACCCGGAACATCGGTGTGGTTCCTCAGCCTGCGGTAAATTCCTAATTTTACGGCATTCTAGATTAATAAAAGCTTACTAGAAATCAAAACTAATTTACTTTAAATCTATCAACTAGTGGTCTGTCTCATTAGTTACGAAGAGTAAACAAGTTCATAGTAAAAACTTTAGTCCTGGATTTTTAAGCACTTCAGTGTTTGCTACGAACTGATCAAAATTAATCAGACAGACCACTAGCTTCAACTGGTAAAATTGGATGGAGCTAATTGATAGGTTTAAAGCTTTGTTAGCAGCGTTACTTTATGGGCAAAAAGATTTACGCCTAGAGCAAGTTCCTGACCCCACTCCGACGGTTGGCGAAGTTGTGATCCAAGTGGGGGCAGCAACAACTTGTGGTACAGATTTGAAAGTCTGGCAGCGTGGTGGTCATGCTAAAATGCTGATCCCACCAACGCTATTTGGTCACGAAGGGGCTGGACGAATTGTTGCCTTGGGTGCAGGGGTTACAAATTGGCAAATAGGCGATCGCATCATCGCTAATAATTCCGCACCATGCACGAAATGCTTTTTTTGTCAACGTCAAGAGTATTCATTATGTCCGAATCTGACATGGAATAATGGAACTTTTGCCGAATACCTAAAAATTCCCGCACCGATAGTACAGCATAATTTATTGCAGATTCCCGATGAGTTGCCGTGGGAATTGGCAGCGATGACGGAACCTTTAGCTTGTGTGTTGCATGGTATAGCCCGTTCTAATGTCAAAGCCAAAGATCGAGTAGTCGTCTTAGGAGATGGGGCGATCGGGCTGATGTTTGTGGCGGCGTTGAGTGAGAAAGCTGAGGTGTTGCTGTGGGGAGGTAATAACCACAGGCTAGAAATTGGTCAGAAATTGGGTGCAACCCAGACTTTTAATTATCATCAAATTCCAGATATTCCTACTGTGGTGAAAGAACTTACCCAAGGATGGGGCGCAGATGTAGTGATTGAAGCAACTGGTGTACCAAGTGTTTGGGAAACTGCGATCGCCTGCGCCCGTCCTGGTGCAACAGTTAACTTATTTGGTGGATGTCCACGGGATACCAGCATTACTGTCAACACAGAACAGCTACACTATAGCGAACTAACCATCAAAGGCGTGTTTCATAATACACCAAAGTATGTGCAGGAGGCGCTGGCACTGATCGCTAGTCGCAAAATTCCCTTTGAGTTACTTATTAGTGAACAACGGTCATTAAAAGATTTAGAACAGGTATTTTGTGAGATGAAGGCGCGTCAGGTAATTAAGGTAGCAATGATTCCTTAGTTTTTTGCAGCGTACAGTAGATGCTCTGGGTTTAGCCAAACATTGACACTCCCCCTTTACACGGTGATAGCGGTAAAAGGGAGCTTTACGCATTACGTCTCGTAATTTTTGATCGCTAGCGTTAAAATTTGATTCAAATAATTGGTAAATTTCGCTAGTCGTGTCTACATCTGCAAAAACCTTTCCTATCTGGGCATTTTTCTCGCTGTTAACCAACGGTATCCTAATGTTGGCGGTCATCCTGCTAATTTGGCAACAGCAGAGATTCTCCGCTTTTTTTGGAATAATAACATCCCCAGAGCCAATCAGCCTGAACAACTCAACCGAAATTGCTACACCTGATTTAGGTCGTCTTCACCAACTCTCTTACCAGCAGTGGGTAAACATCCTCACGCAAGAAGCTAAGGTAGCCGCAGATCAACGTCCTCCACACTTAAGCATCCTGGTGGGAGATTCTCTGAGTTTGTGGTTTCCGCCTGAGTTATTACCCGAAGGTAAAAATTGGCTCAATCAAGGAATTTCTGGCGAAACCAGCAATGGACTCTTGAAAAGATTGGAGATATTTGACCGCACCCAGCCAGAGGTGATTTTTATCATGATTGGTATTAATGACTTAATTCGGGGGGTGAGCGACAGGGTAATTTTAGATAATCAGCGTCAAATTATTAATTACCTAAAAAAGACCCACCCCACAACGCAAATTGTTGTCCAATCGATTTTGCCACATGGGGCAGAAGAAATAACCTGGAAAGGACGAGATAAACTTCTGGCTGTTACCAATAGTCGCATTCGTAATTTAAATCAGCAACTGCAAAGTGTTTGTAACAAAAAAGGTGTCAAATATCTCGATTTACACCCCCTGTTTACCAACAAACAAGGTAATCTCCGCCGCGAATTTACTACTGATGGCTTACATTTAAGTCCTGAAGGCTATATAGTTTGGCGTTCTGCATTACAGCTTTATGGCGAGATCGAATTAAAACCTTAGCGTTAACGTCTTTTACGGGAAGAAGGGTAAAGGACGAAAAGAAGTAATATCTTTAAATACAACTTTGTATAAATCGTGTCTGGGCGCGAGAAAATAAGAAATAGTGGTTTAAGTAGACAAATCTAATGGATACAAAAGCTTTTAAGCGCAGCCTGCAACATTCAGAAAATTACAATCGTAAGGGGTTTGGTCATCAAGCAGAAGTTGCCACTCAGTTGCAGTCTGAGTATCAGAGTAATTTGATTCGAGAAATTCGCGATCGCAATTACACTCTACACCAAGGTGATGTGACAATCCGACTAGCACAAGCCTTTGGCTTTTGCTGGGGTGTAGAACGCGCTGTGGCAATGGCCTACGAAACCCGCCAGCACTTCCCTACAGAACATATCTGGATTACTAACGAGATTATCCACAACCCTTCTGTAAATCAGCGTATGCAGGAGATGGAAGTCGAATTCATCCCCATTGAAGGAAAGAATAAAGACTTTTCTGTTGTTGGAATTGGTGATGTAGTCATATTACCTGCTTTTGGGGCTAGCGTTCAAGAAATGCAGATACTTCACGATAAAGGCTGCAAAATTGTTGATACAACTTGTCCTTGGGTATCTAAAGTTTGGAATACAGTAGAAAAGCACAAAAAAATCGATTATACATCAATAATTCATGGTAAATATAAGCACGAAGAAACAATTGCTACTAGTTCTTTTGCTGGCAAGTATTTAATTGTTTTGAATTTGCAACAAGCCGAATATGTTGCTGACTATATTATCAATGGTGGGAACCGTGAAGAATTTCTGACAAAATTTGCTAAAGCTTGTTCAGCAGGATTTGACCCCGATCGAGATTTAGAAAGAGTTGGTATTGCCAACCAAACCACAATGCTTAAAGGCGAGACTGAGCAAATTGGCAAGCTTTTTGAGCGGACTATGTTACAGAAGTATGGCCCCACCGAGTTAAATCAGCATTTTCAAAGTTTCAATACTATTTGTGATGCTACCCAAGAACGCCAAGATGCCATGTTGAAGTTAGTGGAACAAAATTTGGATTTGATGATAGTAATTGGTGGGTTTAATTCATCGAATACTACTCAATTGCAACAAATTGCTTTTGAGCGAGGAATTCCTTCTTATCATATTGATACTGTTGAACGGATTAAATCAGGATATTCTATTGAACATCGACAATTAAATGGACAATTAATAACTACAGAAAATTGGTTGCCTGATGGAGAAATTGTTGTGGGAATTACTTCCGGTGCCTCCACGCCAGATAAAGTGGTAGAAGATGTGATTAATAAAATTTTTGCACTCAAGGCAACAGCAGCAGTAGTTTAAATTTTAGGGGGTGTGTAGCAACCTAATTAAACATAAAATACTCAACAGATAGATCCCCGACTTCTTAAATAAGTCGGGGATCTGAGTATATTTATTTATACCCAATAGTTTACCAACTAAAAATAAATTACTGCTGAGATATTGCTGCGCGTAAACTGTAACTACCAGATTCTCCTGCTTCAAAAGTGTTAGTCAACAGATAGTAGATATCATTTTCTGGTAAGGTAATAGTCAATCGAGCATTAAAATCCTTTGGGGAAATGTCGTCATTATGTGCTATAAGTCGTTCTTTAGCAGGAAGCAGTAAGTATAAGTGAGGGTCTATTTGCTGACTATTCATCTCAATAGTTATCTGTTGACCTGCTTTGCCTTCAAAGACATAAGTGTGAAAATAGCTATTATTTGGTAAAGTGCGATCGCCATTTTTCAGGCTCGCTTGTAAAACTTGACCATTCAACGGTAAATCCGTATCTTGACTATTATTATGTTGTTGACGCTCACTTGCTAACTGAGCATTACCTTGTTCTACAGCTACTAAAAAAGGCTGAATTAATTCTGTAGGAATTGCAAAACTAATACCAATAAATCTTTTAATTTCGGTGTCATTAAAAATGGCACTATTA
This sequence comes from Nostoc sp., assembly GCF_036916735.1. Classification (GTDB taxonomy): domain Bacteria; phylum Cyanobacteriota; class Cyanobacteriia; order Cyanobacteriales; family Nostocaceae; genus Nostoc. Next base: position 3,983 of record NZ_JBALFV010000085.1, on the reverse strand, counting down.
ATACCATGAGATTGGTATTGCCAATGACTTAGTAAAGTTAGGAGTTCCAAAGGAAGATATTATTTTGGCATTTCATGAACCCTTAGTAAGGCAATACACGGAATTTGGTGTAGGTTGAAAAGGTTAAAACCTCTGTGCGGAAGTCAAAAATCAAAAGTCAAAAGTCAAAAGTTAAAAGGCTTTTATAAAATGTATTTTTGGTATAAACACAAATTACTGCTTTGTTCGCAATGCTTGGATAGTAGGATGAGAGAGGAGCTTTTCTCCCTCTGCTATTAAGCGTGTACCCCAGAGACTTTGTTTGAGAACTTCAACATTAGTCAATGTTTTATCTAAACGCAAAGCAGTTTGCGCCATATTTAAAGCCTTTTGTTGCTCACCTTTACTATATAAAACTACTGCAAGTGCAAATTGCGATCCTGTGACATCATTATCAATTTTAATTGCTTTTTGCCACTGTTTAATTGCCCCTTCAATTTATCCTTTTTCATATTTGATGTAGCCAATTTTTGTGTAAGCTGCTGCAAATTTTTCATCTTTGGCAAGCGCCTGAGCATATTCTGATAATGCAGTTTTCTTGTCTGCTTGCTTATGGGAGACGACGCCTCGATGGAGAAATCATTGCTTCTGGAAGCACAGATAAAACTATTAAACTTTGGAAAAAGGATGGAACTCCTATTACTACCTTGACTGGACATAACGATTCAGTGACAAGCGTCAGTTTCAGCCCTGATGGAAAAATCATTGCTTCTGCTAGTAAAGATGACAAGGTTATTTTGTGGAGTTTGCAGTTAAATGATTTACTAGCACGAGGATGTCAATAGCTCCAAGATTATTTTGTTACTCATCCAGAAGCTAGCAATAGTCTGCCATCGTGTAGCAAAAGCCATAGAATAATGTAAGTCTAAAAATTTGGAACAGATTCAAAAAAATGGCTATTTATGAGCAAATTGGTAAAGGCTATGATTTGACTCGTCGCGCTGACCCTGAAATTTCTGCCCAATTAGCTGTTCACCTTCAGCTAAAATCAGATTATTCATATCTAGATGTGGCGTGTGGCACTGGAAATTACACACTAGCTTTGGCAAAATATGGTGGTGTTTGGTATGGAGTAGACCAGTCAAAACAGATGATTGATACTGCTACGAATAAGAGTAATGCTGTAGCTTGGCAAGTTGCAGAAGCTCAGGCGTTACCTTATGCTGATGAAACTTTCTCTGGTGTATTATGCACACTAGCAATACATCATTTTGCTACATTAACTCCTGCTTTTCGGGAGATTTACCGTGTCTTGACTGCTGGTTGTTTTGTATTATTTACTGCCACACCTGAGCAAATAAATAAATATTGGTTAGTCGAATATTTTCCACAGACTATATATAAATCTGCTGAACAGATGCCAAGTTTAGAAAAGGTCAAATATGCTCTCAAGCAGGCAGGTTTTAAATCAATACATATCAAACCTTTTTCTATTTCGGAAAACTTACAAGACCTGTTTTTATATAGTGGAAAACATCGTCCGGGAATATATTTAGACGAGAATGTGCGTTCTGGAATTTCTACCTTTGCTTTGCTAGCTTCTGCGGATGAAATCGCAGCAGGGTGTCAAAAACTAGCAGCAGATATTAATACAGGACGCATCACAGAGATTGTCAATAAATATGAAAACAATCAAGGAGATTACTTGTTTGTAATCGCCGATAAAGTATAAATCATGAATTAGCATGACACAGAAATGGCTTTCTATCGTCGGCATTGGGGAAGATGGATTACAGGGGTTAAGCCTGATCGCTCTTTCCCTAATTGCTCAAGCTAAAGTAATTGTCGGAGGCGATCGCCATTTAGCAATGCTCCCTACAGATGACCAACGTGAGAAACTAGTCTGGACATCCCCCATTAGCACTTCTGTAGAGGAAATTATCAAACGTCGGGGTCAGTTAATCTGCGTACTTGCAAGTGGTGATCCGATGTGTTATGGCATTGGTGTTACCTTGATGCGGCGAATTCCCGTCTCTGAAATGACGATTATCCCCGCACCTTCAGCCTTCAGCCTCGCCTGTGCCAGGGTGGGATGGTCTTTAACTGAGGTGGAAACCTTGAGTTTGAATGGTCGTCCATCCTCTCTGCTTCAATCTTACATTTACCCAAAAGCGCGGCTGTTGATTTTGAGTGAAGGGAAGGACACACCCGCCATTGTTGCTAAAATTTTGACAAATCGCGGCTATGGTGGCAGCAAAATCACTGTATTGGAGCGCATGGGTGGCATTCATGAAAGAATTGTAGAAGGTACGGCTGCATCTTGGAGTGAAACAGAAGTTGCTGCGTTGAATGCGATCGCTGTTGATTGTATTGCTGATCCTGGGGTTATCGCTTTACCAAGACTACCAGGACTACCAGATAACGCCTACCACCACGATGGACAGTTAACGAAGCGTGAAGTTAGGGCAATTACCTTAGCAGCTTTAGCACCCACACCAGGAGAATTGTTGTGGGATGTTGGCGCGGGTTGCGGTTCCATTTCTATTGAATGGATGCGGAGTAATGCTCGGTGTCGGGCGATCGCGATCGAACAAAATTCTTCTAGATTACTATATATTGCCGATAATGCAACTACTCTGGGTACTCCAAATCTGCAAATCATTGAAGGTAAAGCGCCCCATGTTCTGAAAGATTTACCTGCACCAGATGCCATTTTTATTGGTGGTGGGGTGACAGCAACGGGACTTTTTAATGTTTGTTGGGAAGCACTGCGATCGGGTGGACGTTTGGTGGCAAATGTCGTGACGGTAGAGGGTGAGCAAACTTTATTTCAATGGCATGAACAAGTCGGTGGTGATTTGACTCGTATTGCCATCCAACGGGCGGAACCTATTGGTAAATTTTTGGGCTGGCGAGGAATGGCAGGTGTGACACAATGGGTAGTTGTAAAATAACAAGATTTGTGTCTAGTATGAGGTGTTATTAATGTCCCGCAAGCCACACGATCTCAAGCCAAGAAATTATCCAGATTAAGCATGTTTCTATAGGCGTTAAACCCTTAGAAATTTCCAAAGTTATTATTAATTACATGGTGTAAGCTGACTTCAACTTCCGCAGGAAGTTAAGCATGGCTGAAACCACAGCATCCGGCGACTCAATTAAGAAGCCATGACCCCCACTGTTGAGGACTACAAGTTCACCATTGGGAATGCCTTGAGCAAGTTGTTGGGAAAACTTTAGCGGGGTGAGAATGTCTTGTTTACCAACTATAACTAGGGTAGGACAATGAATTTCTTGAAGGCGGTCTGTTGTATCAAAGTCAAGCATGGCTCGACTGTGATGATAGAGTGAATGAGCCGCAGGTGGGAAAGGATATCTGATTGCAAATTCAATCAGACCTTCAATCATCCCAGGAATCGAGTAGAAAGTATCTGTAAATATCCAGGGTAATACGACTTTTTCATAAAGTTTCAAGTCTACATTTTTGCAGAGGTCGCCCCAAGTCTTGATGATGCTGTTAAATAATTCATCACCCTTTGTTAAGGATGAAAGTAGTATCAGACTTTCTACTTTTTCAGGATGTGCTAATACTAACTCTTGGGCTATTTGACCACCCATTGAATGACCTACTAAATGTACTTTATCAATCGCAATATGATCAAGCAATGCTGCAACGTCATTAGCCATCTGCTTTAGACTATAGGGGGTTTCGGGGGCAGAACTTCGCCCCATACCTCGGTTGTCTAAGCGAATGACTTGATACTGCCAAACCAGCGATGGCATAATCAATGACCAATAGGCATGATCGCAAAGGAAGCCAGCTATTAATAGCAAAGGCTCACCCTTTCCCTTAATGTCGTAGAACAAATCAATCCCGTTAATCTGAACTTTGGGCATAGTAAATAATTCGGCGTTGCATATTTGCGGGATGAATTAGGCTGAAAGGGTGATAAAACCGTCATGGAGGTAATGAAGTAATAATTTAATTGAAAGCCTAAGCATTT